>NZ_JADMOD010000005.1:0-138528 GCF_015558525.1 Anaeromassilibacillus sp. D41t1_190614_C2
GGTATCGGCTTCCACTTCCGTACCGTTCTCCAAGACGATCCACTTCTCCAAGCCAGGATAGCTGGTCTTGTCGCCGCTCACCCAATAAACAGCGTCCTTAAACCATGTGAAGGTCAGCAGGAAATTGTCCGGGTTGTCCACGCCAAACGTCAACGTTTTCGAACCTTCCGCATTTGCCTTGTCAATGGCCTCCTGAACGCGCTCTGCGGCATCCGAGGGATTTCCGCCTCCTGCAAGGTCTTCTTTGCCGGTCCATTTCCAATAGCCCTTGCTGTCTTCCGGCGCAACGTAATTGGCGTGCATCTCAATCTGTCCCGAAACTTTGCTGCCGGAGACAACAAACGTATTATCGCCGAAGGTGTTGTTTGCGCCGTCTTCATAAACATCTTCATAACTTCCGTTGTTGTCTTCCAGGTTTACCAGGCCAACAATCGCATTGGTAAAGGTGTTGTTTTCGATAACGATGGTGTAGCCGTTACACTCCACACGGTTTGCGTCCTGATAAAGGTCTTCAAAATACGCCTTGTTATAAAGCTCCGGCGTACCTGTAACCGTATTGTTTGTGAAGCTGTATGTACCCTGCGACGAAGCGTCCGATTCGCCTGCGTATTCATGAACGGCAAAATTGCAATTGATGAACTGGTTTCCATCGATTACAGCATTGCTCACATTTGCGTTATCGGACTGTCCGCGGATAGCCTCTTCAAACCCTTCAAAAGTACAGTTTGTAATCGTAAAGGATTCAAAACTGCCGATGGAAATTGCAACATTTCCATTTCCCTGTCCGCTCATATCGTTTGTGCCCGTGAAGTGGCAATCTTCAATCGTAAAGTTGTCTGCAAACTCGATCATCTGGCTGTGATTACTAATCCCCGCCGACATATGGCTCGTTTTGTTCGCTGCATTGTCAACTACAACAATGTTCAAGCCTCTCAATGTGACGTCGTTCGCATACAATAGCTGAATACCACCCATGTCCGGCGCACCGCCGCCAAAAGTAAAACCCTCTAATGCTTCACCATTTAATGTCTCAACGGTAACATCGGCGTCTTCCGCTGCTTGAATCGTCAGGCCATCTAGCTCATTCACAACCACAAAGCGGTTATATGTACCCGATTCTATATTGATGGTCCAACCGGTTTTATCTTCTTGTTCATTAATATAATTGATAGCTTCCTGAATTTCGTTTACAGTATCCGCTTCGTCCGTCACGGTGATGGTTTTTGCAGCGTTGTCTGCCTCAAATGCAAACACACTCGTAGGCAACAGGGATAACACCATGATCAGCGCCACAAATCCGCTGAGAAAGCGCTTTGACAACTTGATTTTCATTTATAGCACCTCTTTCCTCAAAATTACACGGCAAAACATATACTCTATTCTCAAATAGTCCCTCTTGTTCGAACAGCGCCCAACACCCAACCACTGACAGGCCAAAAACTCTCTGTTCCCCCCTTATTGGCTTCTGGCAGCGCAATGCCGGAAGGCTGGCCGCTCTCCCCAGAAAGTCTGCCCCCTTTCGATTGATAAAATAAAAGTACCAACAGGATTCTTCGAATGGATTCTCAGACTTGTCCCTCGTAGCAAATTCACAACCGTACAGGCCCGGAAACTTCTTCCTGCCCAGGCCCGGTTGTCAAACCCATTTTCTGTTTCCCGTGGTATTCTGCGAATGTGTGTAGCTCTCCCTCAACAAACGGTTGAGGCCTTAAAAATAGCTGGCCACGTTTTTAAAAAGCACAGCTGTGTGTACGGGGAGCGAACGGCTCCCAACGGATGGCAATGGTGGACCGGGATGCCGTAATCTTCTGAGAGGCTTTCCCTCTTGCCGGCCTCCTTGGCCCTGTCTTCCTAAGCCCATGATTTAACGGAACGCCGTATTGCATACGGCAGCACGGAGAGGCCGACGAAGAAGTTCGGGATAATATCTCCACAGGCCCCCTTCATCAGCCTCCCCCTACTGCCGCTCAACGGGAACATGTGCCCCCGTGCGCGGTAGCAGGATTGCAGAGTCAATATATTGAGGATGTACTTGTAATCGATTTTTGACCCATACGCCTTTGCAGTCGGCCAGTATGGTATCGCACATGTGAAAAAGCCGTTAACCATCTCAGAGACGTTTCTGTTTTTAAAAATCTTCCCAGTTTTCCTCTATAGTTCATGTCTTAATAGACAATTCCGCCTATATTTTTTCTATATTTATATATTTTAAATATTTATTGATTTTGTAATTTTTATCTTCTATTTCTTCTTAAATACTCACTAAATGGTGTCGAAATCAGACTTTTAAAACCAAAAATGCTATAATAAACAAAAATTCTGTAATGTAATGTAAATTAGTCTCATTCGTACTGCAAAATAGTTAAATTACACAATAATCGAGGAGATTTTTATATCAAATTTCCATTGGCAATATGTAGAAAATTTGGATTCAAAAGTCTACCATCAAAACCAACATATATTTCATAAATTTTTCATAATAGATTGGTTCCATTTCAAAAAAGTGCTGTGCGCAACGCCAAGTTCTCTGGCGGCAGCGCGGGCGGTGATGCTGCCTTCCCGATATCGGGTTCGAAGCGCATAGAACTCCTCTGGGATCGGCATTTTTTCTCTGCCAAACCGCACCCCCTTCGCTTTGGCTGCTGCAATTCCTTCCGCCTGCCGTTGTTTGATGTTTTCGCGCTCAACCTGGGCAACATAACTTAATATTTGAAGGACCAGGTCTGCGATAAAGGTTCCTGTTAAATCCCTCCCTTTTTGGCGTGTATCCAGCAACGGCATGTCCAATACAACAATATTGGCCTTCTTTTCCTTGGTGATAATCCTCCATTGGTTTTGTATCTCGCTGTAATCCCTGCCTAAACGATCGATGGATTTGACGACCAGTGTATCCCCTCCTTTTAACCGGCGCAAAAGCCGTTTATATTGTGGACGGTCAAAATCCTTCCCGCTGAGCTTGTCCATATAGATATGCTTTTCCGATACCCCAAACTCCTGCATCGCAATCATTTGACGGTCCTCATGTTGATCCTTCGTCGATACCCGGATGTAACCATACATCATTTCTTGCATGTTTGATCCACTCCTATCATTGAAAATCGGGATACAATCATTGTATAGGATGTACATTTTTCGGTTCTTCTATCAGCAAAAATACATGAAATACGTTTAATATACGCTTAGTAAAATTTACATCATTCCAATTACTACATTTTTCCTATGTAATAATTCGAAATAAGTGCAATTTAATCACAAATTCCCCTTTGCTAAATTTTCTATAATGAATATTTTTCATATATACTACGCTTCAAAGCATCTTAAAACGATCTTCCCCCTTTCTCCCCATTGCCGTATGTTCATATAAAAAAACCGCCCTCAAAAACTTGAGAGCGGGGGAAGAACGGAAAAGGAAATAATGTATCTTTATTTTTCTGAAACGGGAAAGTTTTGCTTCATACAAAAAGACGGCTCCGGGTATCCTTTTCGAGAAAACCCTTCGCCGTCCTGAAATATTTTATTTTCTGCCCAAGAGCTTGACCAAAACCGCCTTCTGCGCATGCAGGCGGTTTTCCGCCTCGTCGAAGATCTCTGTGGAGTGCTTCTCCAAGATCTCCGCTGTGATCTCCTCGCCGCGGTGCGCCGGCAGGCAATGCTGGACCATCGCGTCCGGCTTTGCCACGGACATGATCTCGTCGTTGACCTGGAAGCCCTGGAACGCTTCACGGCGCTTCTGCGCCTCTTCTTCCTGGCCCATGGAAGCCCAAACGTCTGTGATCACCACGTCGGCGCCGCGTGCAGCTTCCTTCGGGTCGTTTGTGATGCTGAACGCCGGATGCTGTACGGCGAAGTCGAGCACCATCGCGTTTGGCTTATAGTCGTTCGGGCAGGCGACCGCCACTTCCATCTTCATCTTCAAGCAGCCGACGATCAGGGAATTCATCATATTGTTGCCGTCGCCGATGAAGCACATTTTCAGGCCGTCCAAGCTGCCCTTGTGCTCCCGGATAGTCATCAAGTCCGCCAACACCTGGCAGGGATGGGCAAAATCCGTCAGGCCGTTGATGATCGGGATGGTGCCGTTCTGGGCCAGCGCATCCACCTCGGACTGCTTGTATGTGCGGATCATGATGCCGTCCAGGTAGCGGGACAGCACGCGCGCAGTATCCTCCACCGGTTCGCCGCGGCCGATCTGCAAATCGCTGGCCGAGAGGAAGATCGGCAGGCCGCCGAGCTGGTACATGCCGACTTCAAAGGACACGCGCGTCCTTGTGGAAGCCTTCTCAAAGATCATGCCGAGCGTCTTGCCCGCCAAGTGGCGGTGCTCGATGCCGTGCTTCTGCTCATATTTGAGCTGGTCCGCGAGGTTGAGGATCTCGGTAATGTCCTCGGTCGAAAGGTCGAGCATTTTTAACAGGTGTTTCATCGGTCAATCCCTCCGTATACGCCCTTGGGCGGTTTTTCTATATTATTGTAAGTTTGAAATGGTTTCTTGCAAAATGGCGAGGCCCTTGTCGAGCTCCTCCTGGGTGATGGTGAGCGGCGGCAGGAACCGCAGCATATTTTTCGCCGTGAGCACCAGGAGCCCGTTCTCCACGCAAGCCGTTGCCACTGCTTTGGCATTGTCCGCCTTGAGCCTGGCCCCCAGCATCATGCCGATGCCGCGCACCTCTTCGATTCCATCCATGGCCGCCAGCTTTTCCCGCAGGTAATCGCCCTTTTGCGCAACCTGCTCCAAAAAGCCCGGCTTGCTGATTTTTTTCAGGACTGCCAGCGCGCCCGCGCAGGCAACCGGGTTCCCGCCAAAGGTGGAACCGTGCATGCCCGCGCCCATCACAGTGCCCAGGCGCTCCGTGCAGAGGCAGGCCCCAATGGGCAGGCCGCCGCCCAGCCCCTTCGCGCTGGTGATCACATCCGGCTGGACGCCGTAGTGCTCATAGCAATACAGCTTGCCCGTGCGCCCCACGCCGGTCTGCACCTCGTCCACCACGAGCAGGATATCGCGCTCCTTGCAGAACGCCGCCAGCGCCTGGACAAACCCCTTGTCCAGCGGGCAGACGCCGCCTTCGCCCTGGATCAGCTCGATCATCACCGCGCAGGTGTTTTGGTCAACCTGTGCCTGGACGCTCTCCAGGTTGGGATCGGCGTAGGCAAAGCCCTCGGTAAAGGGGGTGAAGTACTGATGGAACCCCGCCTGCCCGGTGGCGGACAGTGTCGTCACCGTGCGGCCATGGAACGAATTGTTCAGGGTGACGATCCGGTTGCAGCTCTCCCCATGCGCCTGGACGCCGTACTTGCGCGCCAGCTTGATCGCGCACTCGTTGGCCTCCGCGCCGGAGTTTGCAAAGAAGACCTTGGAGAAGCCCGTCTGTTTGCAGAGGGTTTCCGCCAACTGGGTCATCACGGGATTGTAATAGAGGTTGGAAATATGTTGGAGCGCCGCCGCCTGGCCGCACACCGCTTCGACCCAGTCCGGGTCGCAGTAGCCCAACGCATTCACACCGATTCCCGCGCCAAAGTCAATATATGGCTTTCCTTCCGTATCCACAGCCGTGGCCCCTTTGCCGCTCACCAGCGCGACCTGGAACCGCCCATAGGTGGGCATCAGATACGACTGTTCCTGTTGCTTGACTTCCTCAAAAAGCATAACGATCCCTTCTATCTGCGGGCTGCAAACGCCGCCCCTTAAAATTCGACGCAATAGGTTTTCATATCCACATATCCGTCTTCGCTGACCACTACGCCCTCGCCCTCCAGCAGCCTGCGCTGCTCTTCCGGGCCGCCAAACGCAAACTCCGGCGCAAGCCGCCCTTCGCGGTTGACCACGCGGTGGCAGGGGACGGGGTTCTCCCCGCCCATGACCCACGGATAGGGATTGCGGTGCAGCGCCCAACCGACCGCCCTGGCGCCTCTGGGGCTTCCGGCCAAAAACGCCACCTGCCCGTAGGAGATGACCTTTCCCTTTGGGACCCGCCGCACAATCGCATATACACGTTCGTTAAAATTCATCGCCGTTACATTCTAAATCAATACAGCATGGTCCCGATGCCTTCGTCGGAGAACAGCTCGATCAAGATGGAGTGCGGGATGCGGCCATCCAGGATGTGCGCGCGGTTCACACCGCGCCGGACCGCCTCCACGCAGCAGTCGATCTTCGGGATCATGCCGCCGCTGATGATACCCTGGTTCTTGAGGCTGGGCACCTCGCTCACATTGACCACGGGGATCAGGGTGTTCTCGTCGTCCTTGTCGCGCAGCAGGCCGCGGATATCCGTCATCAGGATGAGCTTGATCGCGTCCAGTTTTGCCGCAATGCGCGCCGCCGCGACGTCGGCGTTGATGTTGAACACCTCGCCGTTCTCCCCGCCGGCCACTGTGGAGATGATTGGCACATAGCCGTTGCGGGTTGCGTCGATGATGATGTCCGTGTTGACGTCCACAATCCGCCCCACGTAACCGAGGTCCCCCTCATTGGAGCGGAGCTTTTCCGCCGTCAGCATGCCGCCGTCCAGCCCGCACAGGCCGACCGCCCGGCCGCCGTGGTGCTCCAAGAGCTGCACGAGGTCTTTATTGACCTTGCCCGCAAGGACCATCTGCACAATATCGATGGTCTCCTCGTCCGTCACGCGCATCCCACCGACAAATTGGCTCTCCTTGCCGATCTTTTTCAGCATGGCGCTGATCTCCGGCCCGCCGCCATGCACCAGCACCACATTGATGCCCACGAGCTGCATCAGGACAATATCGCTCATCACGGCGTCCTTCAGATCGTTGTTAATCATGGCGTTGCCGCCGTATTTGACCACTACGGTCTTTCCCGCATATTTCTGGATGTATGGCAGCGCCTGTACAAGCACCTTGGCCCGCTCGGCGGTGGATATTTTCATACTCGTCGTCCCCTTCAAATTGGAAATAGTAGCCGCTTCCGGCGCGGCGCGCAGATGCTTCCCATCCGCACGCGGCCGCCCTGCCGGAACATCAGGTGCGGTAATCCCCGTTGATCTTCACATAATCATAGGTCAGGTCGCAGCCAAAGGCCGAAGCGCTTGCATTGCCGTCGTGCAGTGTCACCAGGATGTCGATCTCGTCCTCGCTCAGGACCTTCTTGGCAACCTCCTCGTCGAAGGGGATGCCCGCACCGTTGACGCACACCTCGATGCTGCCCGCCCGCGATGCGAAGCCCACATCAACCCGGTGGATGTCCACCGGCGCACCGGAATACCCGATGGCGCACAGCACGCGGCCCCAGTTGGCGTCCGCGCCAAACATGGCCGCTTTCAATAGGCTGGAACAGATCACGCTCTTGGCCACGGTGCGCGCGTCCGCGTCGCTGGCCGCGCCGGTCACCTTGCAGACCAAAAGCTTTGTCGCGCCTTCGCCGTCCTTTGCCACCATACGCGCCAGGCGGATGGCAATCGCACGCAGCGTCTCCGTGAAGAGATCGAACGCCTCCGTCCCCTCTTCAATCGGGTCGTTTTCGGCCAAGCCATTTGCCAGGATGGCGGTCATATCGTTCGTCGATGTGTCCCCGTCGATGCTGACCATGTTGAAGCTGTCCTTCACTGCGATGCGCAGGGCGCTGTCCAGCACCGCTGGGGCGATGTTCGCGTCCGTTGTCAAAAAGCACAGCATGGTCGCCATATTGGGGTGGATCATGCCGGACCCCTTGGCGATGCCGCCCATGCGGACCGTCTTCCCGTTGATGGTGACTTCGGCCGCCGCCTCTTTGACCACCGTGTCCGTGGTCATGATCGCCTTGGCCGCATCTGCGGAACCGTCCTCTGTGAGGGACTCCGCCAGCTTCGGCGTGGCCTCCAGGATCGGCTCAATCGGCAGCACCTGGCCGATCACGCCTGTGGACGCTACGACCACGTCTTCGGGTTCCAAATGCAGCGCCTTGGCAGCCGCTTCACACATCATCTGCGCCTTCTGTTCGCCGTCCGCGTTGCAGGTGTTGGCGTTTCCGGAATTGCAGATGACCGCCTGTGCAATGCCGTCCGCAAGATTGCGGCGCGTGACCTGAATCGGCGCGCCCTTGACCAGGTTTTGCGTGTACACCGCGGCCGCGGCGCACGGGACCTTGGAATAGATCAGCGCCAAGTCGGGCTTGCTTTTGTTCTTGCGGATCCCGCAATACATGCCGGACGCCAGGAACCCCTGTGCGGCAGTCACGCCGCCTTCTATCGAAATCGCTTGCATGATTCATTCGCTCCTAAAAATGGATTGCCGCCCTTTTTAGAATGCCGGCGGCGTCAGCATCAGGCCGCAGGTCTCGTCCAGGCCGAATGCGAGGTTCATGTTCTGGATGGCCTGCCCCGCAGCGCCCTTGACCATGTTGTCAATGGCGGAAATGGCGATGAAAGTGTTGGTGCGCGGGTCCATGTGCAGGGAAATATCGCAGTAATTGGAGTAGCGCACATTCTTAATATCCGCCACGCGGCCCTCCGGCAGCAGCCGGATGAAGGGTTCGTCCCCATACTGCTCCTCGTACGCCTGCCGGATCTCCTGCAAGGAGACCTCTTTTTGCAGCTTCGCGTAACAGGTGGCCAAGATCCCCCGGTTGACCGGGAGCAGGTGCGGCACAAACGTCAGCTTGACCGGCGCCCCGCCCGCCACATGGGACAGGCTCTGCTCCATCTCCGGCGTGTGCCGGTGCGCCGCCACTTTATAGGCGGAGAAGCCCTCGTTGAGCTCCGGATAATGGGTGTTCTGGGTCAGCTTGCGGCCCGCGCCCGTGACGCCGGACTTGCAATCCGCAATGATCCCCTCTGCGGCGATATACCCCTTGCGCAGCGCCGGCGCCAACGCCAGCGGCACAGCCGTGGTATAGCAGCCGGGGTTTGCGATGATCTTCTTCCCGCGAATCTGCTCGCGGAACAGCTCGGGCAATGCATAGACCGCCTGCTCGTGCAGCTCTTTATAGAGGTAGGTCCCGCCGTACCATTCCTTATAATCGTCCTCGTTTTCCAGGCGGAAATCCGCCCCCAGGTCGATAAAGACCTTTCCCGCGTCGTAACACGTCTTTGCGAGCTCCTGCGAAAGCCCGTGCGGAAGCGCAGCAAAGACCACGTCGCTCTTCTCCACCACTTCCTCCTGCGTACCGCACACCAAATCGCAGATGTGGTAGTACGCCGGATAGATGTCGCTGAGCGCCTGCCCGGTAAAGCTGACCGAGCTGATGGCCGCCAGCTCCGCCTGCGGATGCCCGGTGAGAAGCCGGACCAGCTCCGCGCCGGCGTAACCGGTCGCGCCCACGACGCCTGCCTTGATATTCATTCTCGTCACCTTCTATATCCTTGTCCAAAACGGACTCTTACATCTTTTCTTTTTTCTCTTTTGCATCGTCTTCCGCTGTTTCGGCCGGTTTCTCCTCCGGCTTTTCCGGTTTTGTGGGGATGCCGCCCTTGCTGATAAACCGCTTCATGCGGATCTTGTAGACCGCCTCATCCACGATCACGCCGACGCAAAGGCCGCCGACCGGCCCCATCACATACTGCTGGATGTATGCGCCCACGACAAAGCCCATGATGATGCAGACCACCATCCAGAAGTATCCCTTTTTCGGCTCCACCGGCCGCAAGCGCTTTGCCGCTTTTTCCAACTTGTTCACGGCGTCTCGCCCCCTTCATCGTACGGCCATACGGCGTCCTGCATGAGCGCCAACACCCGCTGCGCCTCTTTTTCCACGTTCTCCGGCGCCGGGCCGCCCGGCACTTTCCGGCCATTCACACAGGTGTCCAGGGAGATTGCCTGGTAAACGTCTTCCGCAAACAGGGCGTGGAACTTCTGGTATTCCTCCAAGGGCAGGGTCTCCAAAGTCAAATCGTGGTCGATGCAATAGGCCACGAGAGCGCCCGTCACTTTATACGCATCGCGGAACGGCAGGCCCTTGCCCACCAGGTAGTCCGCGCAATCGGTTGCGTTGATAAAACCCTTTGCCGCCGCCTTGCGCATATTTTCAGGCAGAACCTTCATGGTGTCCACCATCGGAACAAACGCGGTCAGGCACATGTGCAGGGTATCCACCGCGTCGAACACGGCCTCTTTGTCCTCCTGCATGTCCTTGTTGTACGCCAGCGGCAGGCCCTTCATCATGCTCAGGAGCGTGGTGAGGTCCCCGATGGCGCGCCCCGCCTTGCCGCGGACCAGCTCGGCGATATCCGGGTTCTTTTTCTGCGGCATGATGCTGGACCCGGTGGAGAATGCATCGTCCAGCTCGATGAATTTGAACTCCCAGGAACACCACAGGATGATCTCCTCCGAGAAGCGGGAGAGATGCACCATCGCAATGGCCACCGCCGCGGCGGTCTCCATGCAGAAGTCGCGGTCGGAGACCCCGTCGAGGCTGTTGTGGGTGTAGTCGTCAAAGCCGAGCAGCCGTGCGCTCATGGCCCGGTCGAGCGGATAGGTTGTCCCGGCCAATGCGCCGGAACCCAGCGGGCAGACATTCATGCGCTGCGCCGCGTCCTTGAGCCGCGCCAAATCGCGCTGGAACATCTCCGCATAGGCCATCAGATGATGGCCAAAGGTGATGGGCTGCGCGCGCTGCAAATGGGTATAGCCCGGCATCACCGCGCCCTTATAGTCCAAAGCTTTCTTGCAGAGCACCTCGATCAATTCCTTGATCTGCCCATAGAGCATGCCGCACTGCTTGCGCAGGTACAGGCGGTCGTCCAACGCCACCTGGTCGTTCCGGCTGCGGGCTGTGTGCAGGCGCTTTCCGGCGTCCCCCAGGCGGGCTGTGAGCTCCGCTTCCACAAAGGTGTGGATGTCCTCGGCCTCCGGGTCGATCTCCAGCGCGCCGGATTCCAGATCCGCCAGGATGCCTTCTAACCCCGCGCAGATGCGCTCGGCCTCCTTTTGGTCGATCACCCCGCACGCCCCCAGCATGGTTGCATGGGCGATGCTCCCTTCGATGTCTTCCTTCGCCATGCGGCTGTCAAACCGGATGGAGGAATTAAAGTCGTTTGTCTTTTTATCGAGCTCCTTGTGGAACCGTCCTGTCCAAAGTTTCATATGATGCACTCCCCAATGATTGATGGGCGCGTCGCGCCGCGTTCCCTTCTATGATTGCACGCCCGGTCCCCGACAGGGCTCTTTCCCCGCCAAAATCCGCCGTGCTTCCGAACCGTTCCCCTGCATCCGGGCGGGGAACTCGGAATCGTATAATGTATGAGGCCAGAATTTCTGGCATCCCTGCGGGGCAGAAACTCCGGCCTCTCTTTTCTGAATCTCGCGCGGTTATTGCTGTTAAACTTCGTCGCTTATTTCTCCACAGGCCAGTTCTTCTTTGCCATGGCGCGCACTTTGATCGGCAGCCCAAACAAATTGATGAACCCTGCGGAATCCGCCTGGTCGTAAACCTCGTCCTCGTCAAAGGTCGCCATGTCCGAATTGTACAGGCTGTACGGGGAGGTCACGCCAGCGTCGATGATATTGCCCTTATAGAGCTTGAGCTTCACTTCACCGGTGACGGTCTGCTGGGTGCTGTCCACAAAGGCGGAGAGCGCCTCGCGCAGCGGGGTGAACCATTCGCCGTCGTAAACCAGCTCGGCAAACTTATTGGCGACGTTCTGCTTATAGTGGTAGGTCGCCTTATCCAGGCAGATCTCTTCCAGCTTGTTGTGGGCGTGATACAGGATCGTGCCGCCGGGGGTCTCGTACACACCGCGGGACTTCATGCCCACAAGACGGTTTTCTACAATATCCGCAATGCCGATGCCGTTCGCGCCGCCCACCTCGTTGAGCTTGGCAACGAGATCGACCGCACAGAGCTTCTGGCCGTCCAAAGCGACCGGGATGCCCTTTTCAAAGGTCAGGGTGATGTAGGTCGGCTTGTCGGGCGCCTGCTCCGGGGAAACGCCCAGCTCCAGGAAGCCCTCTTTATTGTACTGCGGCTCGTTCGCCGGGTCCTCCAGATCGAGGCCCTCGTGGGAAAGGTGCCACAGGTTCTTATCCTTGGAATAGTTGGTCTCGCGGGTGATCTTCAGCGGGATGTTGTGCGCCTCCGCATATTCGATCTCGTCCTCGCGGGACTTCAAATCCCAGATTCTCCACGGCGCGATGATCTTCATGTCCGGCGCAAATGCCTTGATCGCCAGCTCAAAACGCACCTGGTCGTTGCCTTTGCCGGTGCAGCCGTGGCAGATGGCGTCCGCGCCCTCGGCTAGTGCAATCTCCACCAAGCGTTTTGCGATGATTGGGCGCGCAAAGGACGTGCCCAGCAGGTATTTATTTTCATACACCGCACCCGCCTTGACGGTCGGGAAGATGTAGTCTTCGACGAACTGTTTCTTCAGGTCTGCAATATACAATTTGGAAGCGCCGGTCTTTTTGGCCTTTTCCTCCAGGCCCTCCAGTTCGCTTCCCTGTCCAACGTCGGCGGAAACCGCGATGACCTCGCAGTTGTTGTAGTTTTCCTTCAGCCACGGGATGATGATCGAAGTATCCAGGCCGCCGGAATACGCCAGAACGACCTTCTTAATATTGGTATTATCAATCGCTTGCTTTGCCATTTTGATAGCCCCCATTTCTTCGTTGTGTTTTATTATACACTGTTTATGCAAAAAATCAAGCATTTTATGTATAAATATTCACGTTGTCCGTATTCCATAAATTTCACTTACCAAGTTCCCATTCTCTTGTGAAAGTGCACAGTCTCGGATTTGGCCTTTGCAAGGCCCCTGCCGTTGAACGTTCTCCCCTTTCCAAATGCTTTCTTTCCGATTTATTATAACACTATCCCATGGAAAAGCAATGGTACAATCTGTGCGTTTTGTCCTTCACCAATGGGATTTTTCTCTCCACAATTCGCCGGCCTACCTCTTGCCTTCTATGGTATAATAAGGATATTCTAAACACGATACGGAGGCGTTTTTTATGAACGGTTTTAAAACGGTAGAAATCAAAGACCTGCAATTCAATCCCTTTACGCTGATCGACAAAGAATGGATGCTGATTACCGCAGGCAATGAGCAGAAATGCAACACCATGACCGCCAGCTGGGGCGGACTGGGGGAACTCTGGAAGCACTATGTGTCCTTTATCTTTGTCCGCCCGCAGCGCTACACACTGGAATTCATCGAAAAAGAAGGCTATTATTCCCTCTGCTTCTTCGACGAATCGTACCGCAAGGCGCTGTCCTTCTGTGGGAGCCATTCCGGCCGCGACTATGACAAATGCAAGGAGACCGGCCTGACCCCGGTGTTCGACGAGGCCGCGCCCTATTTCGCAGAGGCCAAGATGGTCCTGATCTGCCGCAAGCTGCATAAGCAGCCGATCGACCCGGCCGGATTTATCGACCCGTCCATCGACGCAACCTGCTATCCGGAAAAGGACTACCACGAAATGTTTGTGGGCAGCATCGAAAAGGTCCTTGTCAAAGAATAATCCTCTAAAAATGCCGCGAAACGGGAAGCCCGAAAAGCTTTCCCGTTTTTTGCTTGGCAATCGCCACACAAAAATCCCCTTTGCCGTCCAATCTTCGGACCGCAAAGGGGATTTTTTCTATCGTATTCTGAGAGCTATTCGTGCGGAAAGATCACGTAGTCCTGCACCAAATGGAGTAAAACCGGATCTACTTGCGCGGTCAATTTTAAACCGTCCGCGGTATATTCCTCCTGCAAGATGGTTCCATCCTTCCGCAGCTTTGCCGCCAAACCGCCCTGTGCAAAGGGAAGCAGCAGTTCCACCCGCGTTGTCTTGACCGGAAGGTTTTCCTCAATGGACTCCAACAGGGCGTCCAAGCCGCGCCCCGTCTTGGCGCTGATGCGTACCGCATTGCCGATCATCGGCAGATCGTGCAGCGATGGGACCAAATCGCACTTATTCAGCACCGGGATGATGGGACGCCCGCCGCAGCCCAATTCGGCCAACAGCGTGCGGGTGACGTCCAAATGCACCTGCGCTTCGCTGCTGGAGGCGTCGCACACATTCAAGATGATGTCCGCCGTCGCCGCCTGTTCCAGCGTGGAGTGGAACGCCTCCACCAAATGGTGGGGCAACCGCCGCACCAGCCCGACCGTGTCGATGAGCATGACGGTCTTTCCGCAGGGCAGCTTTAAGGCGCGGGCCGTCGGGTCGAGCGTGGCGAACAGCATGTCCTTTGCCAGCACACCCGCCTGCGTCAAGGCGTTCATCAGGGTGCTTTTCCCCGCATTCGTATATCCCACGAGCGCCACTGTAATTACGCCGTTCTTTTGACGGCGGCGCTGGATCTGGCCGCGGCGCTTCTCCACCTCTTCCAGTTGCTCCTTGAGCTTGGAAATGCGGCGGCGGATATGGCGGCGGTCGGTCTCCAGTTTGGTCTCGCCCGGTCCACGCGTGCCGATTCCACCGCCCAGACGGGAGAGCGACGTTCCCTTTCCGCCAAGGCGCGGCAGCATATATTTCAGCTGCGCGAGCTCGACCTGCAACTTGCCCTCGCTGCTTCTTGCCCGCGATGCAAAAATATCGAGAATCAGCATCGTGCGGTCAATCGTCCGCACATCGCTGATGGATTCAATATTGCGGATCTGTGTGGGAGAGAGTTCGCAGTCAAACACCAGCAAATCGATGTCGTAGTTTTTACAGTACGACGCGATCTCTTCCATCATTCCGGAACCCACACAGGTAGCCGTGTCGGGGGAGGGCCTTTTTTGGGTCATCGCGCCGCAGGGTTCCGCCCCCGCGCTGCGCACCAATTCATACAACTCCGCCAGGGACGCCTCCGCGTCGTATTCCCCCGTGTCCACCGCTGCCAGCAGCGCGCGTTCCGGCCTCTTTTCCTTCTCGGTATTTTCCAAAGGCGCCTCCCCCTTTCTCTGTTGTCTTATTTTACAATATCTGGCAAAAGCTTGTCAAATCGGCGGCTAACGGAACAGCAGATATCCGTATCCGCCGCCCGCCTGGTTTAGGCTGTTCGCCATGCTGTCCGCGGCGGGCGTTCCCTGCGCCTGCTGCACCGTAAGCGTAGTGCCGGACAAGGAAGCCCCCTGTGTACCGCCCTCTTCCGTCACAATGGCGAAGTTCACCCGATAGTACCCCGTATGGGATTCGATTGGCGGCGCGTCCATCTGGAAAACCAGCACAGCCGTTGGCGCAAACGGGAGGGTGATCGACCGGCTCTCGGCCCCGTTTCCATTGTAGGTTCCCACCGTCGCCGCATTCCCCAGCAGCAGGCGGTCTTCGGCGGACAGATGCGCCTGCGTGTCTCCAAAATGCTCGGCCAGCAGGGAATCCAGCGTTTCATTGTCCGCCACAAAATCGGCGCGCGCCGGTTTGTCCGTCCCCTGCCACCGGTTTAGCCCCAAGCTTGTCTTTTGTTCTGTCGGCATAAATCCTCCTTATCGTTCAAACAGCTCATCCTCCGCCTGATCGAGCTGATCCCAAGTGCTGTTCCCGGCGTCCCATTCGTCAAAGGTCTTTTCCGCATGGTCAATAGTATTCCAGGAAAGGTCCCGGAAATCCAGTATGACGTTCAAATGCGCGGGCAAAAAGCGTTCCAGGTAGGCGACCGCATTTGCGCGCGCTTCTGTGCTCTCCAAGCCGGTGCAGTTGAAGCACAGCCGCTGCCCCGATGGATCCTCCAAAATCGTGGCTTCGATTCCAACCGATTGCAACAATTTTAAAAAATCGCCGCAGGTATTCGAATTGCTATGGACAGCGCCGCACTGCAACAGCACCTTTCGCCGTTCTTCCAGGGAACCCTGTATCTGCAAGCCGAAGAGCGCCTCCCAGCGGGAAAGCCCCTCCTCCCCCGCTGTACAGAGGAAGCTGTCCTTTTGTAAGGCCTCCAACCGCTCGCACAGGACATCCAACGCCGCAGCATAGGCAGCCAATTCTGCATCCACCAAGGTCTCCCCCGACAGGGCGTACAACCCCGTTTCGCGGAGGGCGGAAGCCATCGTATCGTAAGACGTCATGCGCTCGCCTCCTGTACCGTCACATTCTGCAAGACCGCAAGCTGATTTGCTTTGACTACCCGGTCGGCCGCAGCGCTTCCCACCAGGGTGCAATTCTCCACAACGCCGGTGGCAAAAACCTTTGCGGTCAAGGCGGCCGCCCGGACGGGCTCGCCCACGCCCAGGCCGGCAAAATATGCCTGTACCGCCTCTTCCACGCCATCGGAGGCCGCTTCGAACGACATCCCCGCGCAGGGTACGATCTGCACCGTGACCGGGCAGGAGACCGTTTGCGCCGCCGCGACCGTCACCAGGACGTTGATCTCGCGCAGCTCGTCAAACATCGCCTGCACACGCTGGACCGTTTCACTGTCCGCCGCGGCGCCGCTCGCCCCCAGGTAAACGCCAACCGTTCCCAGCCCCTGTTCCTTAGGAACCACATTTGCGGAAAAGACACCCTCGTCCTTGAGGGCCTGATTCCGATAGAAAGCCGCGTTTGTTCCATTCGGAAGGGCCGCATAGCTTTGCGTCAAGCGGGCGCGAAGGGACTCGTCCCCCTCCGCATCAGCGCCGCCCGTAAAGGGTTTCTGGTTCGTCACCTGTTCGATGCCCGGCGGGACGGTAATCAGCGTTGTGACCGTCCCGGCCGCCGCATTCCCATCCCGTCCCGGCTGTTCCGCCTCCGCGGGCACCGTCACCGACGTGCTCCCCACGGCCAGGACAGCTTCCTCCGTCGTGACATAGCGCGCGCCATCCTCACCCGGCAGGGCGCACACGGTCCCTTTGTCGATCACCGCGCGGTACCAAAGCGGCTTGGCGCGGGAAAAGGTGAGTTCTCCCGCAGCTGCCTGCGCTGGCCGTCGCTGAATCCCGTGCTCCTGTGCGCGCAGATCCAGCTGTTCGCCCTGCGCGGTCTGCGCAAAGAACTGTTGTTCCAGCCAGTCCATCGCCGCCGTCAGGGAATAGACCTCCCCGGCCAGCACCCGCAGGCGGATGCCGATGTCGGACGCATCGTCCGCCGGATATCCGGCGAGCTCTTCAAAGGTCCCCTGCATACGGCCCAAAATTTCTTCATATGTCTCCATCACATGTCACCTCGATCTCTGCCCCGCCGCCTTTCCAGGCGATCTGTATCCGCGCGATGAGCGGTTCCGCAGCGCTGCAAACAGCACTCTCCACCCACACCTGCGGCAATTCCCGCAGCGCTTCCTGCGCCATGGCCAGGGCGTTTGCGTCCTTGTCCTCCGTTTCGGGCCGCAGGGTATACAGGCGGCTTCCTAATGTAGGCTGAAAGGCAAACCGTCCCAAAGGTACGCGCAGGCGGATCGCCGCGCGCTGCAAAAGCTCCTCTTCGCCGGAAATCTTACGCGGCAGCCCGTTGGCTCCCAGGGAAAAATCGCCGCCGGCAAGCGCTGTATCCATTTATTCTCCCTCCTCCGCGGCAAAGACCTGTCCATTGATGACCACCTCGCCGCTGTTTTTCAAATAGATTCGCGCGCCCCCCTGGGAGAACAACAGCAGTTCCCCCGGCTCCAACGCCGTTTCCTCCACTACAGCCCCTGCGCAGACCATCCCCTCCGTACTGTTGACCAGCACGGCCCGCGCCGCATCCGGGGGCATATAGGCGATTCCCCAGGGGGCGGCGAGGGCAACATCCCTGTACTCCCCGCTCCCCTGCGCGGTCGAACTTCCCGTCATCCGGGCCACTTCCGCGGTTGGTTCCCGGCGGAGATCCCCCGCCATCTTTTTCGAAAGCCACATCAGCCTTCCTCCTTTCTGCGCAGT
The DNA here is from genome assembly GCF_015558525.1 of Anaeromassilibacillus sp. D41t1_190614_C2. Classification (NCBI taxonomy): domain Bacteria; kingdom Bacillati; phylum Bacillota; class Clostridia; order Eubacteriales; family Acutalibacteraceae; genus Anaeromassilibacillus; species Anaeromassilibacillus sp. D41t1_190614_C2. The sequence continues at coordinate 17,664 of NZ_JADMOD010000005.1, forward strand.
GTCACGCGGCTGATCTCCCCGCGGCTGTCCAACTGATACTCCCATGCCGAAACATAGAGATTTTTCCCATAGTCCGCCTTCGCCGGGCTTCCCAGCGGTGGGCACAGCATTCCTGGGCCGCACACCTGCACGGCGAACGCCTTCTGGCGGGCCTTTCGCAACACATCCTTTGCCCGCTCCACGTCGGAACCGCTCAAATAGCGCCTGCGCACAACCCCGCGGGCCACAGCCTCCTCATCTTGCAAAATGGCGTCGTAATCCGCTGCATCCCCGGTGCGCATGCGTAATTCCGAAATGCGGGCGGCGTCCTTCCAAACAATTTTGCATGTGGAGAGGGGCCAATGCGAGCGGGAAACATCCACCGGCTCCGGCTGCATCAAGCCGGATGCATCCAGCACATCCCCCCGCGCTATAAGCCGCACCCCCAGATACGTTTTGCAAAAGGCCTCCAGCGCCTGCCACTCGCTCATTCCCTTTTCCACCGTGAATGCCCCGCCAAACACCTCATCCCGCCCAAGGTAGCCGGTAAAGCCATACGGGGCGGCGTGCCGTTCAAACAGCAGTTTTAGCGACGGCATGTAATAGATCTGCGGCTGCGCTTCATTGTCCAGCAACAGGGCGGCGCGGCTTCGCGCGGAGAGTTCCACCGTGATCCCGTCCCCGTCCTCCGAAAGTACCTGTTCGTCCACGATCCCCGCAAAGAGCACCCGTCCTGCCCGGTCCATCAATTGAATCCAGCAGAGGTTCCCCACAGCGTCCCATGCGGGGAAGCGTGCCTCCAAGCTGTCCGCGGGCGCATCCTCGTCGCTGCGCAGCCGCAGACACACCGGCGCTGGCAGCTGAACCCGCTCTCCCCTGGCGGTCCATCCCACACACCTCATGGCAGCTTCACCTTCGTTCCCTCCGCCAACCGGTTGGGCCATTGAATCTGCGGGTTACACTGCCGCAGCACATCGACCGTCGTGGCATACCGGTTTGCCACATGCCACAGCGTATCCCCTTTTCCGCAGACGGCATATTCATCGCGGAGGATTCCGTCGTCCTCCGCCGACTCTTCGTCCTCCAAAAACAGGAAGCTATAGCGCACCGCGTTGGGCCGCGCCTCCCCCAGCATTTGGAGGGAGGCAAAAACGGCCCGGAACGGCGCTGCGCCGGGGATGCACAAGATCTGGCTTTTGCCCTCCCGGAAAACCGCCGCCAGCCGCTCAAATTCCGCGGCGGCGTCTTTCCCCAGGAAGCTCCCTTTGCCGGTCACTGCGCGTCTCTGGCAACCGAGGTCCTGTAGGGCTTCCCCCACCTGCGGGAGCGTCAGCCGTTTGACATTTCGCTGGTACTCCACCTGCAAGGTCTCCGGATTCCGCCCCCAGACAAACTTGCCAAACCGCATGGCGCGTGCTTCCAAGCTCATGGCTCTTCCTCCTTTAGTTCCTGCGGATAGCGCCGCACATCGCGCTCCAATTCCTCCGAGAGCCGGTCTGCCCAATCCAAATAATCGTCCTGGTTCATGCTTCCTCCTCTGTGCAGAAGGCCGTCTCCTCTTCCCTGCGCAGGACGGCCCATACATACAGGCTTTCGCCTTCCAACCACTCCACATCCGCGCGGGTCACGCGATACCATTCCGTCCCCACCTGTACAAGGTCGCCGGTCAAAAGCTTCTGATCGGGCGTCCCGGTATAGAGGTAACACTGCGGCGCTTCATCGCTTTGTTTGCGCAGGGGGCGGATCACGGCCCAAGCCTCTTTCCCGTTTGCCGTGGCCTTCTGCCCGTAGGTCTTCAGGATATGGCGGACCAATTCTTTTCTTGTCACAATCCCGCCCCCTATATCCGTTCAAATACAAACTGGGTGTCGTTGAGATAGGGCGCGGCGGCGGCCTCGGACTCCCGCCACAGCGTCCGGGCCGTGTCCACATCCGCCGCATGTTTGGTCACCCGCACGTCTCCGACTGCAAACCCATTCTCCGCGCCCGCCGCCGCGCGGAGCAGCGCCCAACGGTAAAAGGCCAGTGCAGCCGCCGCGCTGCACAGCACCAGTTCGCCCGCTGTCCCGATGTCCGGCTTTGCGATCCCCATCACCTGCGCCCGCGCATTCTCGCACAGGGGCCGGTATTTCCCGGCCTCCTGTTCCCCGAGACCCGTCAGCAGGGCAAACTGCTCGAAAACCGCTTGTGTCTCCATCATTCCTGTTCCTGGTAGCAGAGGGTTTTAACCGCCCCGTCAAAAATTCTGGAAAAGCCCGCAATCACGCTGATGGAGGCGCGTTCCAGCTGGCGGTCGATCAGCTTATCATAGTCGGTCGTCACCCCGCCCGCCTGCACCATTTCCAATGCGCAGGTCTTGTCCAGGCCGATGACGCCCTTCGCGGTCAGAGAGGGCGCATGCAGCAGGGTTGCGCCCAAGGGCGTAATCATCTTGCCGGTTCCCTGGAAATTCAGCCCCGCCTGTGCGTCGCACATCTGGCTGAGCGCCAAAATCTGCTGCATGGTCGTGGTCGAGGCCAGCATGGTGTTGAGCTGATACGGCGCAAGGCCCGCCCACAGGGATACCAGCCCGGCATAGTCCACTGCACCCCCGGCGGTTCCGATGTTCGTCGCCGTGCTGTCGCCATCATCGCCGTTCACCAGCACGTTCATCGCATCCTGGAGCTGTGCGCGCGCGATGTAAGCGCCGATCTGGCGGAGCGTAACCGTAAACAGGTCCAGCTTCTGGAAGCGAAGCGCTTCGTAGGAGGCCACCAGCATCCTTCCGCGCTTATACAGGTGGACCAAATGGTCCTTTGTGGTCACGGTGGTCTGGGGAAGCACCGCGCCTTCGGCCACCGGCTTCAGGGATTTGTCGTCGTCCGACGGTTCCGAGGAAAGGGTCCGGTAGTCCATGCCGGCGATGTTGGTCACGGTCGCCACCAAATTCGGCAGCAAGTCCGCCTGCTCCATCCCCTGGCGCACAGCGCGCGATACATATTCCGGGAACAGGGCCGTGGAGTCGCTCGTCTGGAAAAATTTCTCCACCAGGTCAGAGCCCGGCCCGCTCACGCGGATGTCAAAGCGTTTGAGCTGGCGCTGGTATGCGTCCAGACCTTCCAGCGGCGTCCCGCGGTAGTTTTCCGAGGGGTCCAATTCCTCCAACGCCTGGGTAAAACTTTTTCCCGGCGCGCTGTACATTCCCTTTTCGAGCTTGAGCGTTTCATAAAAAGCCATTCTTCATTCCTCCCTTTTTCCGGCTTACGCCAATACCAGGCCGCAGGTGCCGGACGGTTCATCCACATCCGTAATCAACAGCAACCGTCCGGTGGCCTCTACCTGTACCTTGCCGGTTCCATCCGCGTTGACCGTCTGGTATCCCACCGTCGGCTTTGTGCCGGTATAGGGGAGCTTTGCATAGCCCGCCATCTGTACGGCCGCATACCCGCCGCGCAGGGAAAGTACAACGCCGCAAAATTTATCCTTTGCCACACACGGTGCAACGGTGCCGTTCGCGCTGATCTTCACCGGCATTCCCACCTTGACCTCTCCGGAAACGGCGAATGTCGCCACCTGTTCCCCATATCCGTTCAAAGAAATATCCATGATCCTTCCTCCTTAAATCTGAAATTCTCGGTTTTCCGTGGAAGCGCGCTGTTCCGCTGGGGCCAACTGTGGCGTCAGCGGAAGCGCCTGCTCCGCACGCTTGCGGAACGCCTTCTCAAAGGCCTGCAGATCGTCCAACTGCATCGCCTGCGCCGCACGCTCCATGGCCTCGTGGGGCACCTCCGGCGACACAATCCCACAAAGCCGCACCACGCTCTTCTCAAGCGCTTCCCGGTACTGCCTGCCGCACGCTGCCTGCTCGCGCAAAATGGCAACTTCTTTGGCGAGCTGCTGCCGCTCCCCCGCATGCAGCACCAGATCCCCCTCTCCCGAGAGGCTTTTCCAAACTTCCTCCATGGTCCGTTCCCCCTTTTCTGTAAAGCTCTTGATGACGCCCGCCTCCCGCTGTGCCGGGATCGCAACAAACGACCACTCGTATGCATCCGTCGGATGATCCAGGATCGTGCAGCACAAAACGCCGTCGTAGCAGCGCCCCTTCACATGGCCGCATTCCTCCTTCCGGCGGTCGGCCCCGCAGATGGAGCACGTCGCCTCAGCCACCGAACAGCCGACGCTGACCTCCTTTTTGATCCCGCTCTCCAGCTCCAAAATGAATTCTTCATTTTTGGGGCAGCGCGGCAGATACGCGCGCGCCACCAGGCGGTGATACGCCTCCCCTGCGCGGGTCACGCGCTCCGGGAGGCACTCCACCCGGCAGTCGTAGATGCGCGCCGCCTGGTTCTGTGCCTGTGGAGCATGGTCGAAAATGCCGGTCTTGCCCAAAAAGAGCTCGCCCAGGCGCTCCAGCGCGGGCACGGTAAACCGCTCCATATCCCGGTCGACCTCGTTGTCGCAGAGCACAACGGAAAACGTGTACAGCTCCTCCTCCTGGAAGGCGCGCCGTGTGTAGCGGTTGATTTTCTCCAAGTCCTCCGCCGTCAGCACGCCGCTTTTCAAAAGCACACAGCCTGTCTCCTTCAAATGGCCACCTCCTTTTCTTTCAAACCCTCCTCAATTTGCGCCGCCTGCGCGTTCATCAGGCGCGCGTTTGCAAGATCCACCGCATCCTGGAGCGTGATGGTATCCCACTCGATGGTGAACCTCGGCTCCATCCCGTGCAGCTGCATCCACAGCTTGCAGATTTTCTCAATCACCGGGTTTAGCAGCCGCCGGTATGCCTCCAATTCGCTGGTCAGGATGTCCGCCTGCTGGCTGGACATCCGTTCCGTGGAGGACCACGACAGCCCCAGCAGGAACGGCGGGATGCCCATCTTTGCCACGATTTCCTCCAGCATCTGCCGCACCGGGACATTGCTGTCCAAAATTTGATTGTCAGCGCCGATGGCCTTGATGCTCACGTCCCCCACCGCAATAAAATCGCTGACGCAGTCCTTGCGCATGGCGCGGCTCCACTCCTGGGCGATCTGCTTGGCCCGGTCCTTTGCAAACGCGCGGTCGGACGCATCGTTCGAGGGCTTGTAGGTCACGGCAAAGCGCACATCCCCCAGCCGTTCCCAATTGGTGCCGATGGTCCGGTAGATCTGCATCAGGATGCCGCTGACAAACGGAAGCCCGTGCAGCAGCGAAACCCCTTTTGCGCTGCCGGGCGGCGGGTTCAGCGCCGAGGCGACCACCAGTTCCGGATAGCGCACCGGCACGCTCTGGCCGGCCTCCCGCCGGAAGACGGTGAGGCAAAGGGGCGCGCACTCGCACAGTTCCACATCGTCGAGCGACGCATTGTAGAGCGCGCCGATCTCACCCGAAGCGGCCAGCACAATCTCCCCCACGGCATTTCCATAGGTCAACAGCTGGGAAAGGTAGGCATTCAAAAAGCTTTGGACGCCACATTCCAACGCATTGACTTTTACGTTTTGTAGAAATTGATTAATTTGATACGATTTGTTTTCATCCGCGCACACAATCACAAAGCTTCCCACCAAACGGAGGATCTTGTCGATGGCCGCATCGATGATCGGGATATTCTCCCGCAGGGCGGTGTACAGCCTCCGCTCCCCGATACCGGCTGGGGCGCAGCTGGTAAAGCGCGCAAAGGGATCTTCCCACGCCGTCTGCACCGCCAGGACCTCCGGTTTTTCCGTCTTCCGGCCGCCCTTTTTTCTCCAATTCATGCTTTTCACTCCTCCCGGCGCGCCACACTGACCGCGCAGAAATCATCCGTCTCCCTCTGCAAGGACGCTACAAAATACCGGATGTCGTCCATCGCATGGTCGTTTTCCTTGAGCGGCGCGTCCTTTCCCGCCACATCCGCCCAGCGATAGAGCCCAAACTCCCGGACGGCGTCCGCGCAGTTCGCACAGATTTTGATCTCGCCCTGCTTGAGCGCCACGCTCACGCGCCGGATGCCGTCCAATACGTCGTTTTCCGCCGGCAGAACCCGGTAGGCCCCATGCCGCCGGATCGTCTCCATAAAGCTTGCCGCAGAGGGGTCAACCACCACGCACTCGATCCGGCGGCCGCCGCAGAGTTCCACCAGCCCCGCATAGTGTTCTTCGTCCGTCCTCTGTGCTCCCTCCCTGCGGGAATCATAGTAATACTCGTCGATCCGGTACCACACGCCATTGCGTTTTCCCCATAAGCCGAAGGAAGCGGGATTGACGGTCCCATAATCGCAGGACACCCGGAATTCCTCCAGATTTGCCGGTGCCTCGCAAAGCATGGCCCGCGTCAGGAATGGATAGACCAACCCCTGCGCTGCCACCCAACGGCCCCGGATAAAGCGCTCGTAAAATGCGCCGGAATAGAGCTGCTCATACCGCGCAATCACTTCCGGGCTGAGCGCGGGATTGTCCTGCATGGTAAAGTGCAGGTAGAGGGCGTTTTTCTGTTGGGACTGTAGAATCCACTCCTGGTAAAACCAGTGCTGCGGATGTTCCGGATTGCAATTAAACCAAAATTTCGATCCATCCACCGAACAGCGTGCGAGCGCCTGCTCCACAAACGAGCGCGGCATCAACGCCACTTCGTCCAGCAAGACCCCTGCCAGGGTCATCCCCTGGATCAGCGCTGCGGAGCCTTCGTCCTTCCCGCCAAAGAAATAGAACCGGTTTTTGCGTCCGGCATAGGACAGCTCCATCCAGTTTTCGCTCTGATGCACCGCACAGCCGAACCCCGCCTGACGCAAGGCGGGCAGCAGGGTGTTCAGCAAATTGCGCTTGAGGGAGCGGATGGTGCGGCCGCAAAAGGCGAACGCCTTCCCGTGAAAGGAACGGCTTGCCCAGGCTGCAAAGCCGATCCCTAGGCAGAGGGTCTTTCCGCTTCGCACAGCGCCGTCGCAGATCACCGCGTCCCGCCCCGCATCCGGGCTGCCAGGGCACCACCAGCACATCGCCCGCAACTGTTTTGGGGAAAATGGTTCAAGTTTCATCCGGTTCCCCCTTGTTCAGCGCCCGTGCGCCCGCTTCCAAAGCTTCGAACAGGCTGGGTTGCCCTGCCTCCGTCTCCATGCGTTCCAGGCATTGAAGCGCCTTGATGCGGTCGAAAAATTTGATTTCCATGCCGCCGCCTCTCGGCCTCCGGATCTCCGCCACGTTGTATAAGTCCAGCCCTTCCAAATCCTCCGGCTTGAGGTCTTCACAAAAGAGCAAGCGCACGGCATCCTCAATCCCACCGAACGCCAACGTCTCATAGCCTTTTTTCACCCGGCGCGCACGGGTTTTCCGGGTCTTTGTCTTTCGTTCCAAGGCAAACCTCCTTTCACCTACCGCGGAAAAAACCTGGAGAATTTGCCTGATGAAGCAAATTTTTTGAAAAAAACCGGAAAAAATTTGAAAAGGGCGGACGGCACAAACCATCCACCCTGTCTTTCTCACGATATACAACCACCCGAACATACCCTTTTAAAATCACATATTATTTTCAAAACTATTTCATATAATTTTTAAGATAAAATCACTTTTTATTTCTAAGGAACATTTCTGTGCTGCAATTTCTGTGGTAAACTAATCACAACGATGATCCAATCCAGGAAAGGAGGCTTCCCAATGAACACATTTTCCATTGTCACAGACTCTTCCTGCGACCTTCCCGCACCGATGGCGCAGGAAATGGACCTGACCGTTCTTCCGCTCGCCTTTGTGATGCAGGGGAAGGAGTATTATAATTATCTGGATGAGCGGGAAATCCCCCTGCACACCTTTTATGAGGCGCTTCGCGCGGGGCAGCCCTGCACCACCTCCGCGGTCAACGTCGAGGCGTTTACCTCCGCGATGGAACCCCTTTTGGCAGCGGGCAAAGACGTCCTGTGCATCGCCTTTTCCTCCGGCCTCAGCAACACGTACAATGCCGCTGCGGTCGCCGTTCAAGAGCTGTCGCAAAAATATCCGGAGCGGAAAATCTACGCGGTCGATTCCCTCTGCGCTTCTCTGGGCCAGGGCCTGCTGGTCTATCTTGCCGCACAGGAACGCGCCAAAGGAAAGGGCATTGAAGAGGTGCGCGATTGGTTGGAAACCGAAAAATTTCACCTCTGCCATTGGTTCACTGTGGAAGACCTGCAATTTCTCAAGCGCGGTGGGCGCGTTTCGGCCGCAACCGCCCTGGTCGGTACGATGCTGAGCATCAAGCCGGTCATGCATATGGATAACGCGGGCCATCTGATCAATGTCAGCAAAGCGCGTGGCCGCCGCCCCTCTCTAACCGCCCTGGTGGACCGCATGGAGCAGCTTGCAATCGATCCGGAAGAGCAGACGGTTTTCATCAGCCACGGCGATTCTCTGGAGGATGCCCAATTTGTGGCGGGGGAGGTCCAGCGGCGCCTCGGCGTCCGGAAACCGGTGGTCATCAACTACGTCGGCCCGGTCATCGGCGCCCACTCCGGCCCCGGCACAATCGCCCTATTTTTCCTCGGCAGGGAGCGATAACGATTGATAAAAATTTCGCCTGCATGTTTGAAGCAAGACACATTCAAACATGCAGGCGTTTTTTAATTGTATTTCTCAGGCCATTGATCCCGTTCTTCAAATTCCATGCGCATCCGTTCTTTAATGCTTTCCTTTTCGCTCTCCGGCAAATCTAACAGGATACACTCCCGGCACAGTCCCATCTCATCAAGCGAAATCTTTTTTAAAATGCATCTGCCCTTTTCTTGGTAAATACAAAAGGAATGGTCGCAAAAGCGCATTCCATCACCTCCCCCATCATTTTATAAAATATCATAGAAAAATGTAATAGAAATTTCTCATATATTTTATCATACGTATTTATCATACAATAGAACCATAGAAAGGGGGAGAGTCCATGCCGTTTGTTCCAAAGAAAACGAAACAAAAAGTAAAAGCCGGGTATAAGTCTCTCTATCTTTCTGTCGAGTTGATTGAGAAAGTGGAACAGATTGCGAAAGAGAACCACACCAGCTTCAACAATGTCGTTGTCAGCATGATTGAGCATTGTCTGGAAGAAGAATGACGCAAAAGGAAAAAAGGGCTGTTGCACGGCTTTTCGCTTGTGCAACAGCCCCTTTTTTATAAAACCCTACCCTTTTCCAAACATGGACTTCCTCATCTTTTTATAAACGAAAACCCCCACCAAATCGGCCAACAGCCATCCGATGGGCACAGAGACCCAAATGCCCGTCACGCCAATCCATGGAATTGCGGACAAAAGGTATGCCAGCGCTACCCGCGTCCCCAGGGAAATGACCGTCAGCACAACGGACATCCCCGGCCGGTTCATCGCGCGGTAGAACCCATACAGCAGGAACAGCAGGCCAATCCCGATATAGAACGACGCCTCGATCCGCAGGTATTCCACCCCCACGCGGATAATCTCCGTTTCTGTGGGGTGGATAAAGAGCTCCATGAGCGGGCGGGCAAACACGCACACAAGCGTGCTCACAATGACGCAGAACACAAACGCGGAGAGGACTGCGCTCTTCACGCCTTTCCGAATCCGCTCCGGCTTCTCTGCGCCGTAGTTCTGGGCCACAAAGGTGGAAAATGCATTTCCAAAATCCTGCACCGGCATGTAGGCGAAGGAATCAATCTTCACCGCAGCCGCAAACGCCGCCATGACAACGGTCCCAAAGCTGTTAATCAATCCCTGGACCATCAGAATGCCGAAATTCATAATGGATTGCTGTACGCAGGTCAGGAGGGAGAGATTGGTAATCTGCTTTAAAATCCCTCTGTCCCAGCACATGTGGCGTTTCTCCGGCCGCAGCTCCGGGAAACGCACCCATGTATAAATCCAAATGCCAATCCCGGAAACATACTGGGAAAAGACGGTGGCAATCGCAGCGCCCGCCACGCCCCAATGGAAAACCAGCACACAGACCAGGTCCAGGACCACATTCAGCACGGCGGAGGTCCCTAAAAACACCAGCGGCACCACGGAGTTTCCAACCGCCCGCAGAAGATTGGCAAAATAGTTATAGAGGAATATGGCCACAAGCCCCCAGAAAATCACCCACAGGTATTCCTTCATCAGACCGACAATCTCCGCCGGGGTCTGTAACAGCCAGACGATCCCGTCCAAGCCGAGAAACACCACCAAATTCACAAACAATGTAATCCCGGCAATCAGGACAAAGGACTCAAACATACAGCACTTTAAACGCTCGTAATCTTTTTTCCCATACTGCATGGAAAAAGCCGCGCCGCTCCCCATGCAGAGCCCGAGCAAGATCGAGGTTAAAAAGGTCATCAGCGTATAGGAAGAACCCACGGCGGCCAGTGCGTCCGAGCCAAGGAACTGCCCCACGACCCACGTATCCGCCACATTGTAACATTGCTGCAAAAGATTCCCGATCATCAACGGGAATGCAAATTTCAGCAAATTCCCTGTGATCTTTCCGCTTGTCAGGTCTCTTTGCATATTTCCATCCCTCTTATTTCGTTATGTAAGTTTAAATTAACTTTTCGTAAGTTATATTAGCAAAATAAAAACGTTATGTCAATTCTATATTCCTATTTGTTTTGTTAAGAAAGTATGCTATAATCGTTTTATCATGTGATGGAGGGATGAACCGCATGTTTCTGGATGGACTTGACGCATTGGACCAAAAGATTTTGTCTCTGCTGATTGAAAACGCACGCTATTCCTACTCAGAGATCGGGGAAAAGGTGGGGCTTTCCAGGGTAGCGGTCAAATCGCGCATCGACGCCCTGGAAAGAAGCGGCATCATTGAGGAATACACGACGATTATCAACCCGCAAAAGATCAGTGGGGCTATCTCCTGCTATTTTGAAATTGAGGCGGAACCCGCCTCGTTGGAAGAAATCATCGGCCGGCTTTCCGCCAACGACACCGTGACCCAAATTTACCGCATGACCGGCAGCAGCAGCCTGCATGTCCATGCTGTCGCCTCCTCGCAGGAAGCACTGGAGACCTTCATCCGGACAGAGCTCGACCGTCTGCCCGGCGTTATCCGCTTAAACAGCCACGTCATTCTCTCCCGCATCAAAGATGTGAAGGGCCTACGCCTGTAAGCCTCTAATCCCCGTGCATCGGCCCGGCTTCTCCCTGGTTCTTGAATCGGCCCCCCAAGAAAGCCGTTATACCAGCCTTTCCAACCACCGGGCCTGAAAGGCAATCCCTTTCAAAAAGAATGGCGGAGCAGCTCCCGAAAAAACAAGTAAAAAGGACGCTTCCCAACGGCAGACAAAGCCGTTGAAAAGCGTCCTTTATTATTCTCTATGTTGGCAATCCACGCCGGGCCTATGGCTTTCGCCTCATTACGGCGTTACTGGTTGGCTGACCGTCTGCTGGGTTTCCCCGCGGTCCTCCAAAAGTGTAATCTGTACTTCGCGGCTCTGCCCATTGCCCCCGTTTTGAGACGGCTGATACAGGGTAACCGCAATCACATCCCCAGGCTTATGGCGTCCCAGCACCGTATAGAGGTCGTCCATGCTTTCAATAGTGTCGCCATCCGCTTGGGTGATGATGTCGCCCACCACAGCGCCGGCCTGCGCGAAGCTGCTTTCCGGATCAATGCTGATGATTCGCACGCCGTTGGGCAGCCCTGCCAGCTGTGCCTGCATCCCGGCCACATTGCTGGCCGTAATCCCCAAGCGGGCGCGCCCGCTGACATATCCCCGTGCGATCAAGTCGTCGATGATGGATTTTGCATGGCTGACCGGGATGGCAAATCCCATCCCCTCGTAGCCGGTGGAGATGATTTTGTTAGAGTTGATGCCGATCACCTGGCCGTACATGTTGACCAGCGGCCCGCCGGAATTGCCGGGATTGATCGCCGCATCCGTCTGGATGTAGGTCATCCCGTTGTCGCTGTTGGATTTCAGCGTACGGTTCAATGCGGAAATATAGCCGCCCGTCAGGGTGCTGGCGAAATCCAGGCCGCCCGGATTGCCGATCGCCAGCACTTCGTCGCCGATCTCCATCTGGTCCACATCGCCAAACACAGCGGGCTTTAGATTATCCGCTTCGATTTTTAAAATCGCGAGGTCGGAGGTCTTGTCGTACCCCACGACCACTGCATCATACGCGGTCTCATCTTCGTGCAGGGTCACCGTTACATTGTAATCCTTGGAGTACTCCACCACGTGCGCATTGGTGATGATATACCCGCTCTTCGTCGCAACAATTCCAGAACCCTGGCTCAGCAGGCCGGTCCCATCGTCCGCGGACGTCTCCACGCCGACCACGCTCTCGACAACCTGGCGGTAGACCTCCTTGGCGCTCATCCCGTCCCCTTCCGGCCGGGGTTCGATCACCATCCCGGCGTTGTCCGGGTCGGTCGCATCGTTTTGCGGCGGGGTGCTCTGCCCCTCTTCCGGGGACGTCCCGCCATCGGGGGCAGGTTCGCTGGCCGAGGGGTTCTGGCCCTCCGTGGTATTGCCGCCCTGTTCCATCTGCAACACCGCGGTGTTGATGCTCACAACACAGAACGCCACCAGGAACAGGCCCGCCAAAATGCCGAGGATCCACAGGAACGCTTTCAATCCGCCGCTCATCTTGCGGCGCGGCTCCTGCGGGTCCTGCCCCGGCTGCCCCCCCTGGGGAGGCTGCGGAGGCATCGCACCGCCCATCGGCGGCTGGCCCGGCTGCTGCTGGTAGTTCCAGTATACTTGCTGCTGCGGATACGGCGGTGCATACGGCGCCTGCGGATTTTGATACGGCCCACCTTGCGGCGGCTGGCCGTAGGACGAACCCATGTAAGGATTCTGATACTGTCCATAGTGCTGATAGGGGTTCGCATACGGGGGCGCGCCATATTCCTGCTGGGGAGCGCCTTCCCGCCCAACCGGCATTGTGTCCGGGATGGGCGCCCCGCTGGAAATATCCCGGTCCTTTTCCAGGTGGATAGTCCCGGGTTGCCCCTGCCCATCCTGGGGGCTTGGCTGTGCGCCTGCCTCCGCCGGCGTTCCGGGGGCCGCCTCCGGTACCGCTCCATTTGGCGCTTCCGATGTTGCCCCTTCTGCAAATGCATCTTGCGGTATGGGTTCTTCCATCTGTTCTCCAACCGGCGCATCTGCAACCGGCTCCTCATATACTTGCTCCCCGGATTCTCCAGGTTGCGATGGGGCACTGGCCGGCCCGTTTGTCTCCCCAGCCGGTTCCGCCGCACCAACTGGCGCGCCACTGTCCGGCAGCAGATCGGAAGAAGCCTCTTCCGGCCCGTCCAGCTGGCCCGCAGGGGATTCCTGAACCGGTTCTGCCGGCGCTCCCTGCTGTGGCAGTTCCCCGGCCCCCGGCTCTGTTCCCTCGGCAACCGGCGGTATCACAGGGGATTCCGGCACAGGCGGCTCCGCGCCCATCCCGGCCTCCTCTTTCCAATCGGTATCCGTCATCGTTTTTCCTCCTTTTTGTCCTTTGCCGGGTCCTTTTCCTTCTTTCCGGCCTTCAGCTTGGGCTCTTCGTGCTTGGGAAGCCAAAACTCAAACTGGCAATATTCGTTCTCCACACTCTGCACGGTGATCTCTCCGCCGTGCAGCTTGATGATCGTCCGTACAATATAGAGTCCCAATCCCATGCCGTTTTTATCCTGGCTGCGGGACTTATCCGTCTTGTAGAAACGGTCAAAAATCAATGCGATCTCATCCGCCGCAATCCCCGCGCCGCTGTTTTTGATCGCGACGGAAGTCCTGTCCGGCAGATCCCGGATGGCCAACTGGATATAGCCGCCCTCATTGGTAAACTTTACGGCGTTTTCAATCAAATTATACACGACCTGATGGATCATATCCGGGTCGCCATCCACATAGAGGCTTTCCGTATCCTCCAGGCCGAGCACCTGGATCTTCTTTTGCTCGATGCTCTTTTCAAAGGAAAGCAGCGCCACAAAAATGGTATTGGTCAGGTCAAAGCGCGCCATGTGCAGCCGCAGCTCGCCGCTGTCGATGCGCGAAAGATCCAACATCGTGCGCACCAAACGCGACAAACGCTTAACCTCCTGGGAAACGATCTGCAAGTAATGCGACTGCTTTTCCGCCGGGATAGTCCCATCCAAAATGCCGTCGATAAATCCGGCGATCGTTGTCATCGGCGTTTTCAATTCGTGGGAAACATTGGCAATGAAATTCCGGCGCACGCTCTCGCTGCTGGCCAGGGAAGAGGCCATATTGTTAAACGCGAGCGCGAGCTGCCCCACCTCGTCGTTGCTGGTGACCGGGACCCGTATGCTGAAATTCCCCTCGCCAAAGCTCCGGGCCGCCAACGCCATGTCGCGCAGGGGGCGCACAAGCTTATAGGAAAACATCCAGCTGATGCAAAAGGCCACCAAAAACGCCGCGACCGCTGCTAGCGCAAACATTTTCATCAGCTCGTTGCGGTATTCGTTGAACGAGCGGGCGCTGCACGCGGTAAACACCGCCCCGATGGTCGAGCGTGTCCCATCCAAATTCGAGATGCGGATCGGGACGCCCACCACATAGTATGGTGAGTCATAGATGCCATCGACGGTTCCCTGCCCGCTGTATGTGCCCAACAGGGCCTTGTCCATCGTCCTGCGGGTAAAGGGCGCCGGGTTGACCGTTCCGCCGCTGCCGAAGGCGCTCAGGACCCATTCCCCTGCGCGGTTTGTCACATAGATATCTGCGTCCATATTTTCGGAGAACGCATTCATGAAGGACTGCATGCGTTCCGTATCCAGCAGGATATAATTGTCCCCCTGCACAGGCGTTGCACTTGCAGCGGCAATCCCTGCGATGCTCTCTGCATTTCGTCTGAGCAGGTCCTGCTTTTCATCCTGCCAGTAGGATTTGATAAACACCAGCATCACCAGCCCCAGCAGGAAAAAGCTGATGAGGATAATCGCTGCTGTAACCCGCAGATATTTTTTAAACAGCGTTTTCTGCATGTCTTATCGCTCCAAGTCTTTCCAGGGCATCCACCCTTAATTCTTGTCCTTTACTTCAAATTTGTAACCAACGCCCCAGACAGTTTTCAACGCCCACTGGTCAGAGACGCCCTCCAGCTTTTCGCGCAGGCGCTTGACATGGACGTCCACCGTACGGCTGTCGCCGTAATAGTCGAACCCCCACACCTCGTCCAACAGCTGGTCGCGCGTAAAGACGCGGTTGGGATTGCTCGCCAAATGGTAAATCAGCTCCATCTCCTTCGGCGGCGTGTCCACCACCTTGCCGTTGACCTTCAACTCATAGTTGGTCAAATTGATGCTGAGCTTATCATATTTAACTTCTTTCACCTGGTTCTCATCGTTCTTCCCAAAGCGGCGCAGCACCGCTTTGATGCGCGCGATCACTTCTTTTGCCTCAAACGGCTTGACCACATAGTCGTCCGCGCCGAGCTCCAAGCCCAGGACCTTATCAAAGACCTCGCCCTTTGCCGTCAGCATGATGATCGGGCATTGCGATTTTTTCCGGATCTCACGGCACACCTGCCAGCCGTCCAGTTCCGGCAGCATGATGTCCAGCATAATCAGGTCTGGGTTTTCCTGCTCGAACATTTCCAGGGCCTTCCGCCCGTCGTTTGCAATGACTACTTCGAACCCCTCTTTTTCAATATAGAGGCGCAACAATTCACAGATATTTTGATCGTCGTCCACCACCAGGATTTTTCCCGATGCCATAAGTAACACCCTCCTTCAATCACAGCCATCCGCGGTTTGCCCACTTCCTTGCGTTCCCATTCCAAGCCGGTCAAAGGGCCAAATATTTCCGGCGAACATTCTTGCGGATTTATAGTATATTATAGGATACTCCCCCGCAAAAGTCATGAATATTTTATAAATTCCCCGCAGGCTGAACGCCTCACCGGAACCCCAGCCCCCGGAACATAGGGGAGGGCTTGCAAGCCTATTCACACGTATCCCGGGCGCGGCCTCCAAGAATCCCTTAAAGCACCTTGGCCGCGCACCAAAGGATGCGCGGCCAAACGTCAACCTGTTCCATTATACCGTCCGCAGGATCTCCCCTACGGTCATGTCCGGGTTTTCTACACCCATAAACAGGATCTTCATGAGATAATAATACATCAACTCCATATCGTGCGGGGAAAGCTCCGCCAGCTGGTACTTGAAGTAAAACTGCAAGCCCAGGTCGGTGGCACTGTGCATCACGGTCAGATACACCTTTTGAATTGCCGTCCCGTTCGTCAGCCAATCCGACTTAAACGGGATGCCGTGCAGCTGCTCGTTCTGCAAGCGCATCGGGAGCGGCTGATACGTCAACGCTACGGAGTCATACGTGGTATTCTTGGGCGGATGGTACCGCTCCTGGAACATCCGCGTGACCTCCAGCGGGTCAAAATCGACATGCCGGTAAATGGTGTTCTGCAAATCCTGAATCATGCGCACGCCGTCTAGGAATTCGGTCTCCGGCTCCAGGATGGTCCGGCACGGGAAGCAGTGGGTGCGCGTGCCGCCGGAGGTCTTGTTCAGCAGCGTGGACCTTCTGGACACATAATTCCGGACCGTGACGTCCTTTTCCCCGTCGTTCATCTTGGAAAGGTAGGTCCGCAGGCCCATCAGCAGCAGGTTTGTCATGGAGACTTCGTTCTCCATGCAATAGTCCATCAGGCGCTTAGTTGGCTCCGGCTCCAGATGATAAATCGCGCGCCCTACGCGCAGGTCGTTCATCTCCCGGTCCGCCGCGCGCAGGTTCGGGTTGTTGTACTTTTTCCGGCACGCATCCAGCTTCCAGCAGCCGGTCACATCCGTATAGATCGGCTCGCCGACCGCCACCTGTTCCTCCCAGAACGCGCGGTCCTTGGCAGTCCGGGATGCGTTCTCCTCCTTTGCGAGATCCTTTTCCAAAGCCAGGTGGTATGGCGGCGGGTCCTCCGGCATGGGCGCGCCGTAGGCAAAGTGGCAGTAAAGCCCCATAATGTCGTTAATCATCAAGATCATGCCGGTGGAATCGGTCAGCCGGTGGTCGATGCGCAGATAGATGCCGTTGTACCCGTCGGGCATGGCCACCATGATAAACTCGTTCATCGGCGAATCCACCTGCTCAAAGGGCTGGCTGGACCATTCCTCCAGGGTTGCGTTGATCTCCTCCTGGGATTTTCCCCGGAAGTCCACCAAACGGATGTCGCGCGGGTCATAAGAAGCGAAGTACTGAAAAACTTTTCCGTTTTCGTCCCGCTTTGTGAAGCGGATGCGCAGGGATTCCTGCCGCGCATACTCCAACTGGATGCAGTGCTTCAGCAGGCCGAAATCCACCCCAGCCCGGATCGTCATGCACACGCAGATGTTTACTTCCTGCGGGCGGTTGTACTCCAGGATTTTGTGATCCTGCAACCTTTCGGCCGCGCACAGCGGATAGAAATGTTTCATATCGATCCCTCTTTCTTTGCCTTTCAAAAGTCTTCCCCAATTTTGCACAACGAGGCTTCCCCATGTGGAAGCATGTTTTTTCTATTTTACCACATGCGCATTAAAAATCCAATGCGGATCTTTTTGTAGAAAAATGGTGCATCTTGAAAGAAATGATTCTTAAAAACAAACGCAGGGCTTTTATCGGCGCGGGGAATTTTTTGACCCGGACGCCGCTCCCCAGCGCACCGTTCAGAAAAAACATCATCGCTGGCTTCCGCAAGCTTTTATAATCATATATTACTATAAAATTCTATTTAAATCTATAATTTTATATATTTTTTATGAAATATTTATTGTTATGGAACCTCTTCTGCGCCATTCACGCAAAAGAAAACCATCCCAAAGATTCCCAACAGGCCGCCTTCTCATAAAAAAGACGAGGGTCCCAACTCCGCCGGAACCCTCGCCTTTGATTTCCAATCTTTATTTTTCCGTGATGCTCTTGAGCAGCCCGCCCTTTTGGATGATGTTCTGGATAAACGGCGGGAACGGCTGCGCCTTATAGGTCTTCCCCGTGGTCACATCCGTGATCACGCCCGTATCGAAGTCCACCTCGACCTCGTCCCCTGCCTGGATCTCCTGCGCGGCAGCGTCGCACTCCAGGATCGGCAGGCCGATGTTGATCGCATTGCGGTAAAAAATGCGGGCGAACGTGGATGCGATCACGCAGGAAACGCCGCTGGCCTTGATCGCAATCGGCGCATGCTCTCTGGAAGAGCCGCAGCCGAAGTTTTTATTCGCCACGATGATGTCGCCGGGCTTCACGTTCTTGACAAAGTCCTTGTCGATGTCCTCCATGCAGTGGGAGGCCAGCTCCGCGTGGGAAGCCGTATTCAAATAGCGCGCGGGGATGATCACGTCCGTATCAACGTTATCCCCATATTTATGTACGATTCCATGTGCATTCATGTTGCCTACCTCCTCAAATCTTGTCCGGGTCCGCGATATAGCCTGCTACTGCGCTGGCCGCCGCAACCGCGGGGCTCGCCAGGTAGACTTCAGACTCCACATGTCCCATACGGCCTACAAAGTTGCGGTTCGTGGTGGAAATGGCGCGTTCCCCCTTGGCCAAAACGCCCATATGGCCGCCCAGGCACGGCCCGCAGGTCGGCGTGCTGAAGACAGCGCCCGCCTTGATAAAGACCTCCGCGATGCCCTCCTTGATCGCCTGCAAATAGATGTCCTGCGTCCCCGGGATCACGATGCAGCGCACGCCCTTCGCCACCTTGCGGCCCGCGAGGATCTTTGCAGCGGCGCGCAGGTCTTCGATGCGCCCGTTCGTGCAGGAACCGATCACGCTCTGCTGGATCGCGATGGGCTCCATCTGGGCGACCTCGTCGATCGTCTTGGTGTTCTCCGGCAGATGCGGGAACGCAACCGTCGGGCGCAGCGTGGAGAGGTCGATGGTGACCGTCGAATCGTACTCCGCGTCGGCATCCGCGCTGAAGATGACCGGCTGCCTCTGGAAGCGGCCCTCGCAGTATTCCAACGTCACGCCGTCCACCGGGAAAATACCGTTCTTCGCGCCGGCCTCAATCGCCATGTTTGCAATGCACAGGCGGTCGTCCATGCTCAGGTATTCCACACCCTTGCCTGTAAACTCCAGGGATTTATACAGCGCGCCGTCCACGCCGATCTCGCCGATCAGATGCAGGATGACATCCTTGCCGCTCACCCAGCGGCCGGGCTTGCCCTCCAGCACCACCTTGATCGCGGAAGGCACCTTGAACCAAGCCTTGCCGGTGATCATACCGGCAGCCATGTCCGTGGAACCCACGCCGGTGGAGAACGCGCCCAGCGCGCCATAGGTGCAGGTGTGGGAGTCCGCGCCGATCACGCAGTCGCCGGGGCCGACAATGCCCTTTTCCGGCAAGAGTGCATGTTCAATGCCCATCTGCCCCACATCAAAGAAATTCTTAATGTCGTATTTATTCGCAAAATTCCGCGTCTGCAAGCACTGTTCCGCCGCCTTGATGTCCTTGTTCGGCGTGAAGTGGTCCAGCACCAGCGCAATGCGCGTGTTGTCGAACACCGCGTCCGCACCGCACTTTTCAAATTCGTTGATTGCCACCGGCGCTGTGATATCGTTGGCCAGCACCACGTCCAGATTTGCTTCAATCAGCTGTCCTGCCACCACGTGGTCCAAACCCGCGTGTGCCGCCAGGATCTTCTGTGTCATGGTCATTCCCATCGGATATTCCTCCTTAATCGTTTTGTCGGTATCTGTATTGTAGCATAACATCCCCTATACAAATGTAAACCGTACTACAATTAGAATGATTCTCTTCTTTTTTGGGAAACGTCTCCTGTTGCCGCCCCGGGGATTTCATTTCTCTCCCGGCAGCAACGCTATGGGGCAAAAAAGGGCCCTTCCACCGCTTCCCGTGGAAAGGCCCTGCCGTCAATCCGAAATAAAAAACAATGCCTCTTTCAGAAAACAGCTCCGGCAAACCCGCAAAAGCCGATGCCTTTAGTCTACAAACACCGCGCCCTTGGAACCGGACGTCACGAGGCTTGCATAGCGCTTGATGTAGCCGGTCAGATGCTGCTCGGGCGCCTTCCACGCTTCGCGGCGCTTGGCGAGCTCTTCGTCGCTCACGCGGACATTGAGCTGGCGGCCCGTGATGTCCACATCGATGATGTCGCCGTCTTGAATCAAGGCGATGTTGCCGCCCGCAGCCGCCTCCGGCGATACATGGCCGATGGCCGCGCCGCGCGTCGCACCGGAGAAGCGTCCGTCCGTGATGAGCGCCACGCTCGAACCCAGGCCCATGCCGGTCAGCGCCGAGGTCGGGGTCAGCATTTCGCGCATGCCCGGGCCGCCCTTCGGCCCCTCATAGCGGATAACCACCACGTCGCCCTCTTTGATCTTGCCGCCCAGGATGGCTTCGGAGGCGTCCTCCTCGCAGTCGAAGCAGCGGGCCGGGCCCACATGCTGCATCATTTCGGGCGCAACCGCGCCCTGCTTGACCACAGCGCCCTCCGGGCAGATGTTGCCCTTGAGCACCGCGATGCCCCCGTCCGGGCGGAACGGGTTCTCGATCTTGCGGATGATCTCGCCGTCCGCATCCGGCGCCGCCTCCACACGGTCGCGCACCGTGCCGCAGACGGTCTGCGCATCCAGATGGATCAGGCCCTTGCGGGAGAGCTCCTTCATCACCGCCGGGATGCCGCCCACCTGGTTCAGATCCGTGATAAACACCTGGCTGGCAGGGTTGAGTTTGCAGATCTGCGGGGTTGTACGGCCCAGCTCGTCGATCTTGTCGATGTCCAGCGGCACGCCCGCCTCATGTGCAATGGCCGTGAGGTGCAGCACCGAGTTGGTGGAGCAGCCCAGCGCCATCTCCCCGCGCAGGGCGTTCTCAAACGCCTCCGGGGTCAGGATGTCGCGCGGGCGCAGATCCTGTTCCAACAGCTTCATCACCTGCATACCGGCCCGCTTTGCCAGCGCGATGCGCTCGGAATAGACCGCCGGGATGCTGCCGTTGCCGGGCAGTGCCATGCCGATGGCCTCTGTCAGGCAGTTCATGGAGTTGGCTGTATACATGCCGGAGCAGGAGCCGCAGGTCGGGCACGCGGATTTTTCCAATGCCAAAAGCTCGTCCGCATCGATCTTCCCGGAGGCATAGCTGCCCACCGCCTCAAACATTTCCGAGAGGCCAAACTTTGTCCCGTTGTGCTCGCCGGGGAGCATCGGGCCGCCGCTGACAAAGATGCTGGGCAAATTCATGCGGCAGGCCGCCAGCATCATTCCGGGCACGATCTTATCGCAGTTCGGGATAAAGACCGCCGCATCCAGCGGGTGCGCGGTCAGCATCACTTCGATGGAATCCGCAATCAGCTCGCGGGAGCAAAGGGAGTATTTCATGCCCTTGTGGTTCATGGAGAGGCCGTCGCACACACCGATGGTCTCAAACTCAAACGGGACGCCGCCCGCGTTGCGGATGCCCGCCTTTACAGCCTCCGAAATATCCTTCAAATGCCGGTGGCCCGGAATGTAATCGCTCGCAGCACTGACAACCGCCACAAAGGGCCGCTTCATTTCATCATCGGTCAAGCCCAGCGCACGCAAAAGGGAACGGTGCGGCGCGCGGGTGGAACCTTCTTTCATCAGATCGCTTCTCATGGATGTCCTCTCCTTTATCATAAAATTACGCGCGGATCGCCTGGAAAGGCAAATCCGCGCTGTAGAAACTCCTAAATTTTCGTCTTAGTCGCGCGGCTTCATCGTGGGGAACAGCAGGACGTCGCGGATGGATGCCGCATTGGTCAGCAGCATCACAAGACGGTCCACGCCGATGCCCAGCCCGCCCGTGGGCGGCATACCGTATTCCAGCGCGGTCAGGAAATCCTCATCCACATCGCATGCTTCCTCGTCGCCCGCCGCCTTGAGCGCCGCCTGCGCCTCGAAGCGCTGGCGCTGGTCGATCGGGTCGTTCAGCTCGGAGAATGCATTCGCATGCTCGCGCCCAACAATGAAGAGCTCGAACCGCTCGGTGTATGCCGGATTCCCCGGCATCTTCTTCGCCAGCGGGGAAATCTCCACCGGATGGTTCATCAGGAAGGTGGGCTGGATGAGCTTTTCCTCACAATATTCGTCGAAGAACAGGTTCAGGATGTCGCCCTTCTTGTGGCGCTCCTCATACTGGATATGATGCTCCTTGGCCACAGCCTTCGCCTCTTCGTCGGTCGCAATCGCATCAAAGTCCACGCCCGCATACTTCTTGACCGCATCCACCATGGAAATGCGCTCAAACGGCTTGCCCAAGTCGATCTCCACATCGCCGTAGGTGATCACCGTCGTGCCCAGCACCCTCTGCGCCACAGTGCGGATGAGCTCCTCAGTGATGTCCATCATGCCATTGTAATCGGTGTACGCCTGGTACAGCTCCAGCATGGTGAATTCCGGGTTGTGGCGGGTGTCCATTCCCTCGTTGCGGAAGCAGCGGCCCAATTCATAGACCTTATCGAATCCGCCGACAATCAGCCGCTTGAGGTAAAGCTCCAGTGCAATGCGCAGGTACATATCCATGTCCAGGGTATTGTGGTGCGTGATAAACGGCCTTGCCGAAGCGCCGCCCGCGATGGTGTGCAGCACAGGGGTCTCGACCTCCAAGAAGCCCTTTTCATTGAGGAAATTGCGGATCTCCGTCACAATCTGGGAACGGCGCACAAACGTATCCTTGACCTCCGGATTGACGATCAAGTCCACATAGCGCTGGCGGTACCGCAGGTCGGTATCCTTCAGGCCGTGGAATTTCTCCGGCAGCGGCAGCAAGGACTTGCTGAGCAGCTTGATCTCCTTCGCATGGACCGAGATCTCGCCCCGTCTCGTCTTAAAGACAAAGCCGCTGACGCTGATGATGTCGCCCAAATCCCAGCAGGCCTTCATTTCCTTATAGGTCTCTTCCCCGACCTCGTCGATCTTGACATAGACCTGCATCCGGCCCGTCTTGTCGTGGATATCCAGGAAGCTGGCCTTGCCCATATCGCGCCAGCTCATGACGCGGCCCGCAATGCAGACGTCCTGGTTTTCCAGCGTCTCAAACTGGTCGCGGATCTCCTGGGCATAGTGATCCCGCGGGCAGGTCGTAATCGCAAACGGGTCTTTCCCCGCCTCTTGGAGCTTTGCCAGCTTATCCCGGCGGATCTGGAGGAGTTCGTTCAATTCCTGTTCGGTCTGCACAGCCTGCGGCTGCTCGTTCTTATTTTCGCTCATGTTCAGCTCTCCCTATCTTTTGCCAGCGCTCGGGGCGCAGGCTTCCTTGTTTCCCTTAGAAAAAGAAAAAGCGGCCGGGACGCGCTTCGCCGCCATCCACACGCCGCCTTGTTTCTTATTTGGAGATGGCGAGCACCTCGTACTCCATCATCCCTGCCGGAACCTCCACTTCGATCTTGTCGCCGATGCCGTGGCCCAACAGGGCCTTGCCCACGGCGGACTCATCGGAGATATTGCCGGAAAGCGGGTCCGCTTCGTTGGAACCGACAATTTTATAATTGTAAACGTCCGTCTTGCCCGTGCGCGGATTGTTGACGCGCACCTCGACCTTGGAACCAATGTGAATATTCTCGTTGCTGAGCTCGCTCTCGTCAATGACCTTCACATTTTTCAGTGTGACTTCAATGTCCGCAATGCGCGCTTCCATGATGGCCTGTTCGTTCTTTGCCTCGTCGTATTCGCTGTTCTCGGACAGGTCGCCGAAGGACAGGGCCACTTTAATTTTTTCTGCAATTTCTTTTCGTTTGACACTTTTGAGCTCTTCCAGCTCCTGCTCCAGCTTTTCCAGGCCCTCCTGGGTCAAGATCACCTGTTTTCCTGCCATAACTCTTACCACCTTTTATGATCGCCCCGCCCGCGGCGCGGCGTTTTGAAAAATGCGTACATTTCTTTTTATTATAATGATGCCGCCGCCCCGTGTCAACACTTGCCAGGCCGCTGGGGAAAAATCCCTTTGTACAAAAGCCCTGCCAAAGAGGGAATCTTCCTAACATAGATTTCCCAACAGGAAAGCCGGCAACCTGCCAAGGGCTTCCGGCCGCAGGCGGTCATGCCAAGCTGCGGGTTCTTCATTCCATAGGCTCCGTTTTCCAAAGATCGCAATGCGCCCCGATGATGAAACATCTCGATTGGCTGCCATGCCCGATTTGCTGCGTCTTGGCAATCGGGAGCGCCGGGTCGCCGACAACCGTCTGAACCAACTTGGCAAAGTCCGACGGGCTTTCTTTCTCTTCGAATTTCGTAAACGTCCCCAAAAGCAGCCCGGAGATTTTTTGAAAAGCTCCCATCTGCTTCAGCTGATTCAAATAGGTAATCAGCTCCGGCTTGCCACCTCCAAGGCTTTCCAGGAACAGAATCTTATCCGAAAAATCCGGCATATAGGGCGTGCCCGCAAGCTTCAGAAAACAGCGGGTATTCCCGCCGATCACTACGCCCTCCATGTGCTCGCCCTGGATGAAATCCCAGTCCACCCGGTAAAGGGCGTCCTTGCCCTCCAGCAAAGACTGCTGAAAAAGCAGCGCCTGCTGCCCGCCATGCTCCCAGGTGAGGCTTTTGACCTGGAACAGATAGGAAGCGTTCCCGGTCATGGTGTAGATGGCATTGATGATCGTTGACAAATCGCTGTACCCCCAAAAAGGCTTTTGACTGCCTTTTATAAGCGGATAATCCAAGAGGGGCAATAGCTCATTTGCCAGGTTTCCGCCCGAAATATCAAAGATGGCCTTGATGGAAGGGTCTGCATAAAACCGCATCAGTGCGTACGCGCGCAGCCCGGCTTCTATAAAGCGCGTGCCGCTGGGCTCAAAAATGTGGTCGCTGAACACCGGAACCAGCCCCAGCCGTGTCAATATACGGGACAATTCCCGTATGCGTCCCTCTTCCTGGCGCGGCAATGCATCCGAACATGCCACAATCCCAACTTGATCGCCTGGATACAACCGAAACATTCTTTTTCCTCCTTTTCTCCCTTAAGTATTTGATTTTTGATACAATCTCCACAGCCTTTGGGGGCATTTATTTAAGCCATAATTTTGAAAAGATGCCTTTTCCTCGGGAATACCTCATATTTATTCTTTGGAGCTTCTATTACAAAAAATGCCCACTAAATATCTGTTCTGAACACACGCAAAATGCAAAAAAGCCAAATCTAGGCTATGGTTTGTGTCCAAGATCAACATAGCCATAGTGTAATTATAAGATTTCAAAAAAACACTACATCAATGGGTTACAAGCAAAAAGCAAAAGGATTTATTCTGCTGACTTAACAGCTTCAAAAATATTCCCATACGGAGAGTCACTTAGTTTTCCATCTATTGAAACATAAAATATAGTATCTTTGTCTTCTAGTTTGATTAAATGTGCCCATAGGAGATTTTGAATTTTTTTGATCCATCCCAAAATATTGTTTTCCATTTCTTTATAATAAAGCTCCGTTTCTTTAAAAGATAAAAGTGGCGAATCCTCATGCATGGCTTTTCCTATTTTATCATATATTTTTATAAACTCATCTTTTGATAATATATTATCTGTGCGGTCATACCATTTGCTTTTATCCCCTGGATCGATGATTATCGCACTCGGATAAAAGTCAGGATTGATTCGCTCAATATCCCTAAAAATTAGCCGTGCGTTCCACATATGCTCAATACTTTCCAATTTTGACTTGTATAGATCCATGTTTGAAACCAAGGATGACAACGCAATTAATTCAAGAATCTTCCTGATTTGCAATAATGAAAATTCAATATTTGTCTGTGGAAATAACGTTGACGTACGCCTATCTTCGGTACTGCAATAAATAGATAAAACAGCTCGGATACGTTGCTTTACAATCCACATGTTTTTCAAATAAATTTTTAAAAGTTCGGTTTGGCGCTTTAACTTTTTACTTACTAGTTCGTTGTTAGTCACAAAGTCACATCCAATTACTTCAAATTATGCATATACAAATAATATCATATACCAAAAAGTGTGGTAAGAAGTATCTGAACATAAAGAAAAGGTGAGTCCTATAAGGACTCACCTTTGGTCCGAGTGACAGGAGTTGAACCTGCGGCCTCTTGAACCCCATTCAAGCGCGCTACCAAAACTGCGCTACACCCGGATTTTTAGAACGCTATTTATGATAGCATAGATTCCCAAAAAAATCAAGAGTGAACTTGCATCCCCGGCCGTTTTTCGAGTTTTCCTGCCACAAAATATACGACGGATCTATGTCGAAATCCCACGCCCGCTGAAGGAAAAACAGAGAAGGCCCCTCCGTTTACAATGGAAAGGCCCCTTCCCCATCTGAACGTTTCTCCATATTTCGAAATTCCTATCGCTTTAAAGGCGCACCCGCAGAATCCGTGAAACTCCCGCAGGCGATTAGAATCACGTCCACCAGCCAGCCGATTCCAAAGACGCCGCCGGTCAACAGGTAGATCACACCCGTGCCGATCTTTCCTACATAAAAGCGGTGGACGCCCAACCCGCCCAAAAAGATGCACAGAAGCAGCGCGACCCATTTGCTCGATGCGGAAACAACCTCCATATAAGGCGGATAGTTCGGCGGGGCATAATACGTCGGGGGCGGCGGGTTCCACTGCCCTTCCCGGTACGTATAGGGAGGCGGCGCAGCATACTGCGGGCCCGCTTGCCCCTGCGGAGCAGCGGCCTCCAACGGGGTGCCGCATTGCTTGCAGTAATGGGCGTCATATGGATTGTCAAATCCACACCTTGTACATTTCATATTCAAAACTCCTATTCCCAAGATGCTCAATCAATGCCCTCATCATACCACGGGAAGAAAAGCCATGTCAACGGAACCGACCCGGCAACTGTTTCCAATTTTCAGGGCATCGTTCCATCCCCTTCGCCAATCGCCGCCGTCCCTCTCCGGAAACATCCCACCGGGCAGGCCGACTCCAAACAAAAAAGAGCGTTCCGGTTTCCCGGAACGCTCCCAAACCCCTGCGGGTTAAATGTTCTTATTTTGCGAGGTTCGCCTTGAGGGTATTCAGCTGATCGCGGAGCTCCTGCGGCAGCTTGTCGCCAAACTTCTTGTAGAATTCCTCGATGCCCTCGGCTTCCTTGGTCCACTGGTCCTTGTCGACCGCCAGGATGCTCTTCAACGTATCGACGCTGAAGTCCAGGCCTTCCAGGTTGATGTCCTCCGCATACGGTACATAGCCGATTGCGGTCTCCTGGGCATCCACCTTTCCTTCGCAACGGTTGATGATCCATTCGAGGACGCGGAGGTTGTCGCCGAAGCCCGGCCAAATGAAGTTGCCCTCGTCGTCCAGACGGAACCAGTTGACGTTGAAGATCTTCGGAGCCTTGTCACCCAGCTTTTCGCCCATCTCGATCCAATGCTTGAAGTAGTCGCCCATATGATAACCGCAGAACGGCAGCATTGCCATCGGGTCGCGGCGCACTACGCCGACCGCACCGGTCGCAGCAGCGGTGGTCTCGGAAGCCATGATAGAGCCAACGAACACGCCGTTGTTCCAATCGCGGGACTGATACACCAGCGGGGTGGTCTGTGCACGGCGGCCGCCGAACACGATTGCAGAGATCGGCACGCCAGCACCGTTCTCAAACTCGGGGCTGATGCACGGGCAGTTCTTCGCAGGCGCCGTGAAGCGGCTGTTCGGATGCGCGCCCTTCTCAGTGGAGGTCTTGCCGTTCCACGGCTCGCCCTTCCAGTTTTCCGCATGCTCCGGCGGATTCTTATCGAGGCCTTCCCACCACACGGTGTTGTCGTCGAGGTTATGCACAACGTTGGTGAAGATCGTGCCTTTGCCAGTGGTGTGCAGTGCATTCGGGTTGGACTTTTCGTTCGTGCCCGGTGCTACGCCGAAGAAGCCGTTCTCCGGGTTGATCGCCCACAGGCGGCCGTCCGGACCAATGCGCATCCAAGCGATGTCGTCGCCGACGGTCCAAACCTTGTAGCCCTTCGCTCTGTAGCCCTCCGGCGGGATCAGCATGGCCAGGTTGGTCTTGCCGCACGCGGACGGGAATGCAGCGGTGATATATTTCACTTCGCCCTTCGGGTTCTCGAGGCCGAGGATCAGCATATGCTCTGCCATCCAGCCTTCGGTCTTGCCCTGGTAGGAAGCGATGCGCAGTGCAAAGCACTTCTTACCCAGCAGCACGTTCCCGCCGTAACCGGAGTTCACGGAGATGATGGTGTTGTCCTCCGGGAAGTGGCAGATATAGCGCTTCTCTTCATCGATGTTGCACTTGCAGTGCAGGCCGCGCACCCAGTCGTTGCTGTCGCCGAGAACGTCCCAAACCTTCTCGCCTACGCGGGTCATGATGCTCATGTTCATGACAACGTAGATGGAGTCGGTCAGCTCCACGCCGATCTTCGCAAACGGGGAACCGATTGGGCCCATGGAATACGGGATGACATACATCGTGCGGCCCTTATAGCTATCCTTCGCAATATCGAACAGCATCTTATACGCTGCCTGCGGCTCCATCCAGTTGTTGGTGGGGCCTGCATCCTCTTCCTTGCGGGAGCAAATGTAGGTTCTGCCCTCCACGCGAGCCACATCGTTAACCGCCGTGCGGTGCAGGTAGCAGCCCGGGAGCTTCTCCTCGTTCAACTTAATCATTTCGCCCGTGGAGCAAGCCTCTGCGCGCAGCTGGTTGAGCTGTTCCTCAGAGCCGTCAATCCACATCACATTGTCCGGATTGACAAGCTTTTTCATGTTTTCAATCCAATTCAAAACGGATTCATTTTTTGTCATAAGTGTTCTCCTTCCGGCCCAATGGCCAAATTCACATTACTGGTTTAAGTATAGTACATTGTCGCAAAAATAGCAATTAAAAATTTGTGAATACCTAGCCTATTTTCCAAATTCGTGCAGGTTTTTGGAACCTCTCTTTCATCCCTGTGGGCCCTGTATGGGCATTTCCGCGCAGGCGTTTAAGTCCAGCCCCGCGGTATTCCCCGCCAAGAATTCGTAATATCCCTGCGCGCCCACCATCGCCGCATTGTCGCCGCAGAGGTTTAACGCCGGCATATACAGCTTCCATCCGTGCTTTCTGCACTCTTCGTCCAGACGGCGCCGCAGCAGGGAATTTGCCGATACGCCGCCCGCAATCACAAGCTTCTTGCTTCCAAACGCTTCCGCCGCTTTTACAAAATTCTGCACCAGGCAGTCCACTACCGCTTTGCGGAAGGAAGCGGCCAGATCCGGGACCGGCAGCTCCTCGCCCTTCTGTTTGGCGTTGTGGATCAGGTTGATCACCGCTGTCTTCAAGCCGGAAAAGCTGAAATCGTAGGGTGCGCCGTCCACCTTGGGATGGGGCAGGCGGAACGCCATCGGGTCCCCGTTCTCTGCAACCCGGTCCATCTCCACGCCGCCCGGATACGGCATCCCCATGGCGCGCGCCGCCTTGTCAAAGGCTTCGCCCGCCGCGTCGTCCCTTGTGCAGCCGATCACACGGAGGTCCGTATACCCGTTGACCTCCACAATGTGCGTATGGCCTCCGGACACCACAAGGCACAAAAAGGGCGGCTCCAGTTCCGGCGCGGTGATATAGTTTGCCGCGATATGGGAGCGCAGATGATGGACGGGGATCAGCGGCTTTTTCGCGGAGAGCGACAACCCCTTTGCAAAATTGACCCCCACCAACAGCGCCCCGATTAGACCGGGGGCGTATGTCACGGCGATGGCATCGATTTCGTCGAGCGTCATTCCGGCGTCGTCCAGGGCCTTCTGCGTAACCGGGACAATGGCCTCCGAATGCCTGCGCGAGGCGATCTCCGGCACCACGCCCCCGTACAATTTATGTTCCTCCACCTGCGACGCAATGACGGACGAACGGACCAGCCGCCCATCCTCCACAACCGCCGCAGCGGTCTCGTCGCAGGAACTCTCCAATGCCAATATCTTCATAAGCTTCCCCCTTTATTGAATCCCCTTTGCGGGCCGGGTCAGGAGCAAGGCATCCTCGTGGTTGTCCTCATAAAACCCCTTGCGCACGCCGGCCTGCTCAAAGCCCAGCTTTTCATACAGGGCAATCGCGGGCGCATTCGACACCCGCACCTCCAGGGTGATGAATTCCCCGTGCTGTTCCTCCATCCATGCAATCATCTGCCGGACCAACCGTTCGCCAATCCCCCGGCGGCGTTCCGCCGGATGCACGGCGACCAGGTCCACATAGCACTCCCCGCACACCGCGTGCATCCCGGCAAACCCGAGGCAGCGGCCCGCCTCTTCCGCCACCCAAAAATGGGCCGTATCGCTGGAGAGTTCCGCCGCCAGCCCGTCCCGGCTCCACGGCATGGAAAAGCACAACCGGCTGATCTCCGCCAGTTCGTTCAGATGCCGCCCCTCCATCGGGACGATCGCAAGGCTCATACCGCCGCCTCCACGCGCCGCTGGATGGGGTTCTGCGAAAGCAGCTCCCACAGGTGCTTCATCAGCAATACCAGGTTGATCAGGATTGCAATGGCCAGAAGTTGCTGCGGGTAATACACCAATCCAAACAGATAATTCGCGGTCGCACAGGCGGACGAAACGCACATAATCACCGCCGCATAGAGCTTTTTCGGGAAATAGAACGCAAACACCACACTGACGATGTCCGCCAGGAAATAGTACCGTTCATGCATGTGCGGCAGGATAAACGGCATTAAGATGGCAAACAGCAGCCCGATGGTCACCAGGATATCCGGCGTAATGGTGTATTCCTTCCGGTACAGCGCATAGAGCAGCATCAGCACCGCGCCACCCGCGAAGATAACGCCCGCATCCCCCAACGGTTCGGAGGCGACATTCCCGAGAAACGCATACAAATTCGGGATGGACATGCAAAGGCTCGTATAGAGCTTTGACTGCGAGACATACACGGTGAGCAGGTCCCATAGGCTCCTGCCCATGATTGCAGCTGGTATAATCGATAGAATATATACCGCCGGGATTAGCACCAAACTGCGCAATTTGATCTTCCGCTTCAAAACCAACAAAAGCAAAAACGGCGCAAAGAAAATCGCCTGCAATTTCAGCACGAACGCAATGGAAAACGCCAGCACCGCCCGGTTGGGACGGTTGACCAACAGATAATACAGGCATGCGAGCAACGCCGCAGTATACATCGCGTCGCACTGTGCCCATGCCGCGGAATTCAACACCACCGAGGGCAAAAAGAGCACCACCGCATAGGCCATAAAGCCCTGGGGCCTTCCGGGATACCGCAGGCTAACCGCCCGCATCACATAATAGGCCAATACAAAATCCGCCGTACAGGAGACCAATTTGATCAAATACAAATCGTTGAACGGCAGATAGGTCAGCAACGCTAAAATATAAAAGTACGGCGGCATATAATCGCCGATGTTCATCCCGATGGCCGCCAGCCCGCCGTTCTCCTTCAAGGTTGCAAACCAGTTCTGTAAGAATTGTTGGTAGTCGTTCGACTCAATCGGAAATAAGTAAAACCGCGTCAGCAGCGCGGCGCCGGAAATCAAAAGAAGGAACAGCATGTCCTCCCATCGGACTTCCTCCCGCGCGCGTTTTGTCGTTTCCACGCGTGCCCGCCCCTTTCGGAAATTTATGTAAGATTTCTTTGATAGACCAGAAAATGAAATTCAATATGCGTCTCCAACCGCTGCGTTTGGCGCAGATTTTCCCCGCCCTCAACGCCGGTTTTCCAATAATATGGGGTCATTGCAAACAAATTGAGCATGGTCTGCGGATCGGTGATCGTGATTTCCCTTGCAACCGCAGTGCGCTGCAAAAAGGTGAATCCAGGATACTCCGTCTCCTTATAGGGGTTCTCATACGGATGTTCATACAAAATCTCTTTCAGACCATAGAGATGCCTTTCCCCCGGCACCGCCAAAATGAAGTGGCCGCCCGGTTTGACCACGCGCGCCAGCTCTTCGGGGACAATCGGCGCGAAGACGTTCACCACCAGGTCGGCCGCAGCATCCGCAAAAGGGATCCCGAAGCTGCTTCCCACCGCAAACGCGATCTCCCGGTACCGCTTTGCCGCAGCGCGCACCGCGCATTTGGATATATCAAACCCAAACACCCGCGCCCGTTCCCCGAGCGCCTGCGCCAACCGGCCGGTGTAATAGCCTTCCCCGCACCCCGCGTCCAGCACGACCGGCGACCCGTTTTTCCCAAGGCACTCCAGCGCCAGCCGGTCCAGCTCGTCGCTGAAGGGCTGATACAGGCCCGTCTCCAGAAACGCACGCCGTGCGGCCACCATCTGTTTGTTGTCGCCGGGGTCCTTTGAATGCTTTTTATTGGGCGGAAGGAGATAAACGTATCCCTCTCTCGCCAGGTCGTAGTTGTGCCCCTTCGGACATATATAGGCTTTTTCCTCTTTCTGCAACAGATTTCCGCAGACAGGGCAGATAAACACGTTTCCCCCTCCCTTCTTTTCATTATCATTTGCTCTTCGGGAGCTTGTCCTTTCTGTCCGGCGTACACTTCGCTTGCTCTCCGCAGAGAGCCCCGCGCCGGCCGTGCGTGCAGGCTCAGCCTGACGGGAGCTTGTCCTTTCTGTCCGGCGTCACTTCGCTTGCTCCCCGCAGAAAGCCCCGCGCCGGCCGTGCATTCAGGCTCAGCCTGACGGGAGCTTCCCCTTTCTGTCCGGCGTACACTTCGCTTGCTCTCCGCAGAGAGCCCCGCGCCGGCCGTGCGTGCAGGCTCAGCCTGACGGGAGCTTGTCCTTTCTGTCCAGCGTACACTTCGCTTGCTCTCCGCAGAGAGCCCCGCGCCGGCCGTGCGTGCAGGCTCAGCCTGACGGGAGCTTGTCCTTTCTGTCCAGCGTACACTTCGCTTGCTCTCCGCAGAGAGCCCCGCGCCGGCCGTGCATTCAGGCTCAGCCTGACGGGAGCTTGTCCTTTCTGTCCGGCGTACACTTCGCTTGCTCCCCGCAGAGAGCCCCGCGCCGGCCGTGCATTCAGGCTCAGCCTGACGGGAGCTTATCCTTTCTGTCCGGCGTACACTTCGCTTGCTCTCCGCAGAGAGCCCCGCGCCGGCTGTGCGTGCAGGCTCAGCCTGACGGGAGCTTGTCCTTTCTGTCCGGCGTACACTTCGCTTGCTCTCCGCAGAGAGCCCCGCGCCGGCCGTGCGTGCAGGCTCAGCCTGACGGGAGCTTGTCCTTTCTGTCCGGCGTCACTTCGCTTGCTCTTCGCAGAAAGCCCTGCGCCGGCCGTGCGTACAGGCTCAGCCTGACGGGAGCTTGTCCTTTCTGTCCGGCGTCACTTCGCTTGCTCCCCGCAGAGAGCTCCGCGCCGGCTGTGCATTCAGGCTCAGCCTGACGGGAGCTTGTCCTTTCTGTCCGGCGTACACTTCGCTTGCTCTTCGCAGAGAGCCCTGCGCCGGCCGTGCGTGCAGGCTCAGCCTGACGGGAGCTTGTCCTTTCTGTCCGGCGTCACTTCGCTTGCTCTTCGCAGAAAGCCCTGCGCCGGCCGTGCGTGCAGGCTCAGCCTGCTCAGCCTGCTTTGGCGTCGAACCAGGATTTGCCGATCCCGGCGTCAGCGATCAGCGGAACGGACAGCTGCGCCGCGCTGCGCATCTCCTCGGTCAGGACGGCGGCGGCCTTCTCCGCCTCGTCCTCGGGCGCTTCTACAATCAGCTCGTCGTGTACCTGCAAGATCAGCCGGGACTTCATGCCTTCTTTGCGAAGCCGGTCCTCCACGCGGATCATCGCGATCTTGATGATATCCGCAGCCGTGCCCTGGATGGGCATGTTCCGCGCCACACGCTCCCCGAATGCGCGCATGTTGAAATTGGAGGACGCCAGTTCCGGCAGGTAGCGCCTGCGTCCAAACATGGTCTCTACATACCCCTGCTCCTTGGCCTGCTCCACCACTCGCTTCATATAATCGTCCACACCGCTGTAATGCGCCAGATAATCGTGGATATATTGCTCCGCCTCCTTGCGGGTAACGCCGATGTTCTTCGCCAGGGAGAACGCGCCGATGCCGTACACAATGCCAAAATTGACCGCCTTGGCCCGGCTGCGCATCATCGGGGTGACCATCTGCTCCGGCATGTGGAACACCTGTGCGGCTGTGATCCGGTGGATGTCGTCGTCGTGCAAAAAGGCATCGATCATATTCTGGTCGTTCGCCACATGCGCCAACACGCGCAGCTCAATCTGGGAATAGTCCGCATCCACCAGCACACATCCCTCTTTTGCCACAAAGAAGCGGCGCATCTCGCGTCCCAGATCCGTGCGCACTGGGATATTCTGCAAATTGGGCTCCGTGGAGCTGATGCGCCCTGTGCGCGTCTCGGTCTGGTTGAAATTGGAATGAATCCGCCCGTCCACGGCGATCACCTTGGTCAGGCCGTCGCAGTAGGTCGATTTCAGCTTCGTCAAGCTGCGGTAATTCAAAATCATTTCGACCGCCGGATGCTCATAGCGCAGGTTTTCCAAAATTTCCGCCTTGGTGGAATAGCCCGTCTTGGTCTTTTTTCCATGCGGCAATCCGAGCTTCTCAAAGAGGGCGTCGCCCAGCTGCCGCGGGCTGTTGATGTTGAATTCATAGCCCACGGACTGGTAAATCTCCCCCTGAATGCGGTCGATCTCCGCCTGGAGCGTCTCGCCGTACTGCGCAATGCCCTCGGCATCCACCAAAAAGCCAATCGCCTCCATATGTGCCAGTACGCGCGCCAGCGGCAATTCAATCGTTTCCAAAAGCTCCGTCTGGTTGTTCCGGGCGATCTGTTCCGCCAGCTTGTCCACCAGCGCGGGGAAAACCGCCGCCTGCGCGCGGAACAGCGCCTCCGTCTGCCGCCGTTTCCCCTCCACATCGCCGCGCTTGAGCGCCTCCTGCTCCGGCAGCTCCAACGGGAGGTTGTATTCCTGCGCCAACCGCGTCACATCGTAGGACGACGCGGACGGGTTCAGCAGGTAGGCTGCCAACATGGTGTCAAACGCCCCGCCCGGGATTTCTTCGCCGCCGAGCGCCGCATACAGCGGCTTGACGTCGTGGGTGTTGATGCGGATCTCGCTGCACGCACACAGCTTGCGCAGGAAATCCATCCCTTCCAACTCATATACACGGGCCTCCCGGCCGATGTATACGCGATACACCTGGCCATCCTCATACCAGACCAGGCAATCCGCGCGCCCTGCTGCGCGAAGCTGGTCAAACAGCGTGTCCGGCGCACCCTGCACCACCTCATGGGCGGGTTCCTGGACATTCGTTTCCGGCGCCGCGGTGGGGACGTTCAGCCCCAATTTTTCGATTAGGGAGAACATCTCCAGCTTGACGAGCAGGCGCGCCGCACCCTCCCGGTCGCCTTCGGTGGGGATATAGTCGGCCAACTCCGTGTCGACCGGCGCATCCCGCCGGATGGTGCCCAGGTAGCGGCTCAGGTAAGCGCTGTCCTTGTCGCGGATCAGCTTCTGGCGCATCCCCTCTTTGATGTCCAGCGTATCGATATTTGAATAAATATGATCGAGGTCATGGTATTTCTGGATCAGCTCGCCCGCCCCCTTAGGGCCGATGCCCGCCACGCCGGGGATGTTGTCCGAGCTGTCGCCCTGGATGGCCTTGATATCGATCAACTGCGGCGGCGTAACGCCGTAGTCTTCCAAAATTTTCGCCTCATCGTAAAAGGTCACCTGCGGCTGTCCCATTTTGGTGGCCGCCAGGCGCACCGTCACTTGCGCATTGACAAGCTGGAGACTGTCGCGGTCCCCGGTGGCAATCACACAGGTGTCCCCGGTCTCCGTACATTTCGCGGCCAACGTCCCAAGGATGTCGTCCGCCTCAAAGCCCTCGCATTCCACCAGGCGGTAGCCCAGCAGCCGCAATAGCTCTTTGAGGTTCGGCAGCTGTTGCGCCAGCTCCTCCGGCATCCCCTTGCGCTGCGCCTTATAACCTGCATACTCTTTATGCCGGAACGTCGGGGCGCGCATGTCGAAGGCAATCGCCACCGCATCCGGCTCCGTCTCATGCTTCAGCTTTTCCAGCATGGTCATAAAGCCGTAAATGCCGTTTGTATACAGCCCCTCCTTGGTGCTCAGCAGGCGGATGCCATAAAAGGCGCGGTTCAGGATGCTGTTTCCGTCCAAAACAAGCAGTTTCATGATGTCTCTCCCGTCTTATCAGTCAATTGTTTTATTATATCACTTTCCGAAGGGAATTTTAAGTGCTATAATAGCATCTATCCTTTATTATTTCCGCCTGCTGGGGCAACCACACCGCAAAAGGGAGAAACCGGCGGCCGTGGGGCCCGCCCTCTTTGGTTTTCCGAACGCCTTAAAGCTGTGTGTTCTCCACCATTTTTTCCAGCAGGACGCCCAGCTCCTCCTTTTCCTCCGGCGTCAATCCTGCGGTCAGCCGTTCCATACACTGGTCCCCCTGTCCAACCAACATGGGGTAGACCTCCTGGGCCTTTTCCGTTGGGAACAGGTTAAACGCCCGCTTGTCCTTGGGATTCTGCTCCCTGGTGATATATCCGGCTGCAATCAGCTTTGCAATGGCTTTTGCCACGACGCTTTTTTCGTGGGAAAGCCGTTTCACAAGCTCGGTCTGGGAAATGCCGCTATTTTTGCAGGTCTCAATGATAATGGTAACCTGCGAGGAGGAAAGACCCAGTGGCGCAGCGTGTTCGCTTCGCCAGGCGTTGATTTTGCGGTAAATCATCAACAAGGCGGCAATATTTCGATCTGGCAATCGCATGTCCTTCACCTTTTTTCGTTTGTTGTGTTTCGATTATAGCGAAAAATCGTGGCAAAAGCAACTATCTATTGACAAGCCAACGTTTTGGAATATAATAAAAAGTGTCATTTGCCACTATCTTTCAGAGAATCCCTCTGACTTCTTATATTCCGCGTTTGCAATGGGTATTTGCGAAAAGAACAGGCAGCCGGTTTTTCGCCCGATACGGGCGGGGAACCCTCCCCGGGAACCGGCTTTCCAACAATATTAAAGAAATACGGAGTATTCGAATGGTAAAGATTGGGAATTTGGAATTGGAAGGGCGCGCCGTGCTGGCCCCCATGGCCGGCGTCACCGACCGTGCCTTTCGCGAGCTCTGCACACGTTTTGGCGCGTCCTATGTGGTAAGCGAAATGGTCAGCTCCAAGGGCCTGCAATACAACGACAAAAACACCGGCCGCCTCATGGAGCTGGGCGGCGCGGAGCGGCCCGCGGGCATTCAGCTCTTTGGCGACGAACCCGCGGTCCTGGCGTTGGCTGCAAAAAAGGCGATGGCGTACCATCCGGACGTGATCGACATCAACATGGGGTGCCCGGTGCCAAAGGTCGCCGGGAACGGTTCCGGCAGCGCGCTGATGAAAAACCCGCCCCTGTGCGGGGAGATCGTCGCAGCGGTCAAACGGGCGGTCCCCGTGCCTGTCACAGTGAAAATCCGCAAGGGCTGGGACCGCAACTCGGTCAACGCCGTGGAGGTTGCAAAAATCTGCGAGGAAGCGGGCGCGGACGCCATCGCGGTCCATGGGCGTACGCGCGACCAGATGTATGAACCCTCCGCCGACTGGGACATCATCCGGCAGGTCAAAGAAGCTGTGAAAGTCCCGGTCATGGGCAACGGCGACGTGACCAGCGCGCAGGACGCCGCAAAACTCTTGCAGCAAACCGGCTGCGACCTGGTGATGGTGGGCCGCGGGGCGCTGGGGAACCCCTGGATCTTCCAGCAGATCAACGCATATCTGACGGACTCCTGCTGCATCATCCCCGGGCCGGGCCTTTTTGAGCGCCTGACGGTGATGGTGAAGCACATCGAGCAGATGTGCCAATACAAGGGCGAGGCGCACGCCATGCGCGAGGCCCGCAAGCACGTCGGCTGGTATCTCAAGGGCATGCGCGGCGCGGCAGAATTCCGCCGGCGCGCGGGCACCTTGACGACCCGCGAAGACCTGAAAGAGCTGGTCAAATGCGTTTTAGAAGCCAATCTAAATCATGGGGAGGGATCTGTATGAGTAAACGGCCAAGCCGCACGGCGCGCCGTGTTTCATCCTGGCTGGTGGTAGCAGCTATCTTAATCATTGCATCGGTGAGCGGCATCCGCCTGCATTGGAACGATATCCTGTCCAACGCAACGGGCACCGTGGCCATCCCGGAGGGCTCCACCTCGGTCTATTTTATCGACGTCGGGCAGGGGGATTGCGAACTGATCCGCACACCGGACGGGCAGAACATCCTGATCGACGCGGGGACAAACGCAACGGGAGACAAGTTGGTCCAATACCTGGAACAGCTCGGTGTGGAGCAGATCGACACCTTGATCGCCACGCACCCGCACGAGGACCACATCGGCGGCATGGATGAGGTGGTCAATGCATTCCCCATTGGGGACGTCTACCTGCCAAAGGTGGCGGACAGCCAAACGCCCACCACGCGCACCTACGAGCGCCTTTTGGACGCGATTGCGGACAAAGGCCTTTCGATCACGCCCGGCCGCGGCGGGATGACCATCCTGGACGACGATGGCATCAAATTGGAATTTCTCGCCCCGAACGCCGACTCCTATGCGGACCTAAACAGCTACTCCATTGTGGCAAAGCTCACCTGTGGGCAGAAGAGCTTTTTGTTCACCGGCGACGCGGAGGCGGACAGCGAGGAGGAAATGCTCCACGCAGGCTACGACCTGCGCAGCGACGTCCTGAAATGCGGCCACCACGGGAGTTCCACCTCCACCAGCGCGGCGTTCTTGCAGGCGGTTCAGCCCACATATGCGGTGATCTCCTGCGGGGTGGACAACGACTACGGCCATCCGCACCGTGAAACGCTGGATAAACTCAACGACGCTGGCGTCCAAATTTACCGCACCGACGAACAGGACACCATCCTGGCTGTGTGCGACGGGACGGACGTCACCTTCCAGACCGGCCTCGGATCTCTTGTCAAGTAAAGGAGCACAGCCATGTTTCTGAAAAATTTTAAAATCGACACCTCGCGTGCGCGGGAATTTTGGCCGCGCCACGTCAACACGTTGGAGGAACTCCCCGCGCCGTACCGCCCGCATGTGGCGGAGTGGATGGAGCAGGGGATGCCCATCTCGCAGGTCATTTTTGTCCGGCAGACCAACCACTGGGTCACGGAAAAGCCGGAGTATGTGCTCGCCTGGATGGGGCGCCGCCTCCTCTATATTCAAAAGCAGCCCCTGGGCGGCGTGGCCCCCACGGTGATCGAGGCCGATACCATTTTCTACGCCCTATATTCCCATCGCCTTCTGGACAACCGCATGACGATCGGTTATTCGGTGGACAACGAGCCGCAAACCATCATGCTTCATTTCAACGCGGCCACGGAAGAACTCTTCTACCCGGTATTCGAGCTTCTTCTGCGGAACCCCTTTACACAGCCGAGCGAAGCGCGCAGCAAAAACCAAGCGGATACCATCGTTTCCCTCCAGGAAAAGACCTTCAAGATGTGCAGCTATCTGGATTTCGTTTACCGCTTTGACGATACCATCCTGGCGTATTACTGGGATAAAAACATCACGCCGGAGCAGCAGAAGCGCAACGCAAAGAGCCTGAAGCGCATAGAGGATACGGAATATCTCGCTGCGCTCATGGGCCGGGGCCTCGCTTTGGAGAAGATCGCAGAAAACGCCATCGACGTCGCCTATCTCTTCCGCAGCGCCGTCGGGGAGGCGTCCGTGGTATCCTCTGCGCAAGGCGAGCTCTCCCTCTGTTTCCCGTGCGTCTCTGGGGAATCCTTCTTTGTCCCGGTCAAGCCGGAAAACCGCCCCGAGGCGGAGGCGTTCGCACAAAAGTTCAACAAGAATGTGAGCATTTCGCTCGCCAAATAAATCTCTCCGCCCGTGGGCAGCCCGCCTGCAAAGGATTCTTCCGCAGATGCACCACAGGCATATTCCTGCAAAAAACGCATGACAGAACAAATTCTGTCATGCGTTTTTTGGTTTCGTTTCAAATGTCGCTATCCGGGAATTCCCCAAACGACGAAGTAGTTTCCATCTGCCAGCCGTGCCCCTTCCTCTGGCTTTCCCTTGCCGCCTGCGAATCCGTTAGGCATTGGAGGCCGGCGGGCGCGCTTGGGCCCGCTTCCAGAGCATACGGGCAACATACAACAACAGCAGAATCCCCCACGAAAACGCCTCCGCATAGGCGATGATGCTGTTTCCAAAAACGCCTGCAAAGGCATACGATGCGATAATCCGGCACGCCAACGATACGATTCCTGCGACACTGGAATAGACCACATCGCCAATCCCTTCCAGATACCCGCGCGTGGCAGTCGCGAGGCCATAGACCACATAAAAGCTGGCCAGCCGTTGGAAGAATCCACGCCCGATTTCCACTGCTTCGGGCCCAGCGCCGAACAGCGCAATCAGCGGGCCTCCAACGGGGACAACCAGCACCGTCATCAACACCGACACAACGGCCATCAGCACCGTACCGACCATATAAATCTTCCGGGTTTTCTTTTCTTCCCCCGCGCCGTAGCTCTGGGCGACAATCGTGGAGATCCCGGAACCCAAATTGATAATGGGAAGCAGTGCGATCGAATCGATCCGGTATGCCGTTGTGATCGCCGCCACTGTTTGCGTTCCAAAGCCATTCATAAAGTTTTGCAGCAGCAGGCTTCCAAAGGCACTGACGCTGGACTGGATCATCGGCGGAATGCCAAAGCGCAGCCCACCGGCCAGGGTCTGCCGGTCCACAATCCCCCGCCGCAGGCGGAACCGCAGCACAGGGTATTTTTTGATTGCGTAAAGGATGATGAACACCGTCATGGCCGCCTGGGAAACAACCGTTGCAATGGCAGCCCCCGACACGCCCCAATGCAGAACGGCGACAAAATAGAGATCTAAGGCTACATTCACAACGGAGGAAATCAGAACTGCCAGAAAGGGGGCGCGGCTGTCCCCCATTCCACGGAGCGCAGCGGAATAGACATTGTAAACCGCCAAAAAAGGAATGCCCAGAAAAATGATCCGCAAATACGCTTCTGCCAGCTGCACCGTATCCGGCGTGGTATGAAGAAGATGCAAAATCGGGGAAGTCAACCAAATCCCCACCGCGGCGAGGATCGCAAAAAACACGCCAAGCGTCACGGAAAATGTTGACAGCACTTGGGGCACGGAATCCGTACGGCCCCCTCCGAATCTTTGCCCGACCAAGATCGAAAGCCCCAGGGTAAACCCGGTGATCGCCATAAGATAAAAGTTGATGACGGTGGTGGTCGCCCCGACCGCCGCCAACGCCCGCTCGCCCTCCACATTTCCCACGATGAAGGCGTCTGCCCAGTTATAGAGCTGCTGCAAGATCCCGCTCAAAATGAGCGGCAAGCTGAACGTAATCAATCCATATGCGATGCTTTTAAATCCGCTTGGCCCTTTTGATTCAACCACCGGCCATCCCCTCCTAAAGATCCCATTCTCCGAATCCCGGAACCCTGCAAAATGGAATCATCCCTGTCATAAATCCCCCAGCTCTGTTGGGGTAAGTAGCCGCCTCCAAAAGAAAAACCGTATCCAAGTTTCGCCTTGAATACGGCAGGTGCTTACCCGAACGGCTTGATTCTGGAAACCATTATAACAAATAGGCGGGAAACACGCAAGGGAAGCGTCCGGCGCTGGTTTTTCCTGCAAGGGGGGCGGGACCTTCCCAGATGGGCAACTGCGGGAAAAAGCCACAAAAGGCCGTGGGCATTGTTGCAGCCCACGGCCTTCCGGTTTATTTGTCGTTTGGCCCGTTGTCAAAGAAAGCGTCCCAATCAAAGTTCCCGTTTTCGTCCTTTTGATCCTTCATGATCTCGACTTTAAATCCATAAGGATTGGCCGCCGCATCCTTGGATTCCTCACGCGGCATCTCCCCCGGCTTTGCATCCGGAATAAACCGCACTTCCGGCTCGGCAATCTCAACATTCTTTTGTATGGGCGCCTCTTCTGTCAGCGCACCCACCGGGGGCGCTCCCTCTTCCGTAACCGCTTCGTCCTGCGGCTCTTCCGTGGGGATCTGCTCCTCTTCCTCGGGTTCCGCCAGGTCTTCCGGCTCCGATTCCCCTCCAAACAGATAGTCCTCGCGCTGCTGGACGCCGCTGCTGTCGGAGCTGATGTCCGTAAATTCCTGGATTTCCCCCGTATCATCAAAGGCCGCGCGTCTCCGCGGCGCAAAGAACTGGGCGTATACAAAGAACGCGATGCCGCCTAAACCAAGCACAATCAAGAGGATTCCCACCGGTAAAATCCAGGAGAACGATCCTTGGCTTGTATTCGAGCCGCTCTGGTTTTCCTGCTGCTGGATGTTCTCAAAGGGCTTTGCATCGGGCGACTGGCTGACCTCCCCGCTTGTGAGCAGCTCGCTCCAATCCTGGGAGGAAAGCAGATCCGGGTCATCGGTCGCTTCGGCTGCACGGGAAGCGTTCTCGTTGATCTCCTCGTTGTCCGTGTCAACGATGACCGACGGTCTCTGGCTGACCGGCGGTTGATAGGGCTCTTCCTCCACGGGTTCCTCTTCCACAGGCTCCGATGCCTCCGTATCGGAGGATTCTGTTCCTTCCGGCAGGCTCTCCGTCCCATCAGACGGGGTCGTCCCATCGGGATTTACCGGCGCGTTCGGGTCTGTGGGAGGCTCCGTCGTTGGCGGTGTCTCCTCTCCCGGCGAAGTGACAGGCGCATTGGGATCAAACGGCGGGGAAATCCCCGGGTCCGTCGGGGTCGTTGGGTTGTTTGGGTCCACAGGCGTCTCTGCATTGGGATCGGTGCCAGACGGGACCGTTGGATCGGCCGGCGTATTGGGGTCCGTGTTTGGAATAATGGGGTTGACCGTTGAATCCCCTGGCACACCCGGGTCCGCCGTAGACTCTACCGGCGTCGTTGGGTCTGGGACCGGCGTGATCTCCGTTGCGGATGCCGATGCAGCAAATGTAGAGGCTGCAAAGACAAGAACGGTAAATAGGAGGGCTGCCCGGTGCAGCAATCTATTGCATTTCGATCGTTTCATATTGATTAATTCGCTCTCCTGTCTAAAATCAGGCGTACGAGCCCCAAAAGGAAATCGTCGCATTTTCCTTACCATCATATCACAAACGGACCTAAAAATACAACTGGTAAATCGACGGCCCGTGAGAAAAGAATCCCGCCGGGGCGGCGGGCAAACTGGTTGTGCCCAAGCCGTGTCCCGATTCATACAATAATTATGTAAAACGGTATATGCCGCACAAGGGGCCAACGCCCACACCAGGCACACTATTTGTATAACTTATTTAAAAAATACAAATTGTA
Organism: Anaeromassilibacillus sp. D41t1_190614_C2; assembly: GCF_015558525.1. Taxonomy (NCBI): domain Bacteria; kingdom Bacillati; phylum Bacillota; class Clostridia; order Eubacteriales; family Acutalibacteraceae; genus Anaeromassilibacillus; species Anaeromassilibacillus sp. D41t1_190614_C2. The sequence continues at coordinate 60,667 of NZ_JADMOD010000005.1, forward strand.
TATCCAAAGGCGCTGTTCTTTTATGAGGGTGCTTTTTCCAGAAAAAGATTCCTAAAAATCCGCATGGAAATGCTTGCGGATGCCAGGGGAACGCGCTATAATGTAGGCGCGCAAACATACCTCCTCGGGAGGGCAGTGCAGATTGGCGTCTGCTCTTTGTTGCGCAGGCTCCCGGAGCGAACTCCGGGCAAAATTTTTGAGATGGGAGAATTTGAATCATGCGTACATTAGAGCCGGCCAGTATTACACTCGGCACGGTGGATGATCTTCCGCAAATCTATGCGGATATGGAGAAGCAGTTCCCACCCGACGAAATGTACAAGTATAAGAACCTCTTGCATCTTTTGCACGGGGACAAATACAAAATCTTATTGTACAAGCGGAATTCCGATGGAGAGCTGCTCGGCTATGCATTGGTTTATACCGTAGAAAATTGCAACATCCTTTGGCTGGATTACATCGCCATTTTAAAGGAGCATCAAACCCATGGCTATGGCGCCCAGCTGTTCAACGCTCTGTGGCACAAATATTGCGGGCCGTACGACGGCATTTTGTTCTCTCTGGAGCACATCAGCAAGAACAACCCCAGCTTGGCAAAACGCCAAGAGCTCCGCATTCAGTTCTATGAAAAAGTAGGGGCCTACCGGCTGCATGCCGATTTCCAACTCCCATGCGAAAACGGCGCGCTTCCCATGTATCTATATTTCAAGCCTCGCCGTGGATTGTGCGCCATCAGCCGCACCGTGCAGCTTCAGGCGATCCGCCAAATTTATGAATACTGTTTTTACCATTTTGCACACAACAAAGAGCTGCTCGCCCATTTCAAACCAACAATCTTGGACGAACGGCTTCTTCCAACACGCCGTCCCGTATTGCAACACGCCGCTGCGCCCGTTGTGCAATCCGTTCGTCGTGCGTAATTAAGAGGACCGTCCGGCCCTCTTCATGCAATCCATGTAAGATATCCATGACCGCCGCGCCTGATTTCGTATCGAGGTTGCCGGTGGGTTCGTCCGCCAAAATGATGGGTGGCCTTGCCGCAATCGCGCGCGCAATGGCCACCCTTTGTTGTTGCCCGCCGCTCATTTGGCTGGGCCGGTGGCGCATCCGTTCTTTCAATCCAACCCGGAACAAGGCGTCTTCAGCCAAAGCGTGCCGTTCCTCCCGCGGGATTCCCCGATAGGAAAGCGGCAGCTCCACATTTTCCAGCGCGGTCAATCCCGGCACCAAATTGAACCCCTGAAAAATGAACCCAATTTCCCGGTTCCGGATGCTGGAGAGCTGGTCTTCGGAAAGCGCGTCAACATTTTCCCCGTCAAGGATGTATTCCCCGGAGGTTGGCGTATCCAAACAGCCCAACACATTCATCAGCGTGGACTTTCCGGAGCCCGACCGCCCTACAATGGCGACAAACTCCCCCTTGTCCACCGTGAGGGAAACGCCATCCAATGCGCGGACCTCATTTTCCCCTTGATGATAGATTTTATAAAGATTGCGTACGATCATAATTGGTTCCATCTTTTCACCCCGCAATATCATACCCAGCAATATTGCAAAGATACTGGCAGCAAAAGCTTTTACAAATGTGCCAGAATCCGGTATAATAAAGATAAGAAGGGTGTTTTTCCTTTCAGGCGAATCAGTGCGATTGAAAGACATGGGGGAATTGGCCCTACTTGGGTTTTATACTCTATAGGATGGAGTGGTCCCGCCTTGGATCGATCGTGAGGGGATAAAATCCATGGCATACGAATAGATGGCAATACGTTCAATAGAGGCAAACCGCAATAGGATTCCACAATCTCTGCTTTTACGAAATCTCACGAAAGTTTAATAAGCCAAGGATTTTTAATAAATTAAAGGAGAACGAACAATGCTGAATACCTATTGGAAACAATTTAAGAGTGGCACGGATATCCGCGGAGTGGCCAGCGAGGGGGTTGCGGGACAGGAGGTCAACTTGACCGACGAAGCCATTGAAAAAATGGCGGCGGGATTTGTCTTGTGGTTGTCCCAAGCGGTTGAAAAAGAACCGTCCGCTCTGACCATCGCTGTTGGGCACGATTCCCGCATTTCTGCGCAGCGCATCCAGGATGCCGTCACGCGCGTCCTGGTGGGAGCGGGCGTGCGGGTGCTGGACTGCGGCCTGGCTTCCACTCCTTCCATGTTCATGACAACCATCGACCTGGCGTGCGACGGTTCGGTTCAGATCACCGCAAGCCACCATCCGTTCAACCGCAACGGCTTGAAATTCTTCACAAAAAACGGCGGTTTGGACGGCCCGGACATCGAGCAGATCCTTCTGTTTGCGCAGGAGGGCCAGACGCCGCCCGCAGGCGAGGGCCATGTGGAGGCGGTCAACTACATGGCGGACTATGCCAAGCGTCTGCGCGAGATGATCCAGAAGGGCGTCAATGCGGCGGACTATGAACATCCGCTCAAGGGCTTCCATATTGTGGTGGACGCCGGCAACGGCGCAGGCGGGTTCTACGCGAGCGATGTGCTGGCGCCGCTGGGCGCGGACGTCACAGGAAGCCAATTCTTGGAGCCCGACGGCATGTTCCCGAACCATATCCCCAACCCGGAGAACGAAGAGGCGATGCAGTCCATCTGCAAAGCGGTCTTGGATGCAAAGGCGGACATGGGCGTGATCTTCGACACCGACGTGGACCGCGGCGGTGCGGTGGACGCGCGCGGCGAAGAGATCAACCGCAACCGCCTGGTAGCGATTGCATCCGCGATTGCGTTGGAGGGCAATCCCGGCGGCACGATCGTGACCGACTCCATCACGTCCAGCGGCCTAAAGGAATACATCGAAGGGACTTTGGGCGGCGTCCACCATCGCTTTAAGCGTGGCTACAAAAACGTCATCAACGAGGCGCTGCGTCTGAATCAGGAGGGCGTCAACTGCCCGTTGGCGATTGAAACGTCCGGCCATGCGGCCATGCGGGAAAATTACTTCCTGGACGACGGCGCCTATTTGGTGACAAAAATCATCATCCAGATGGCGCGCCTGCGCGCAGAGGGCAAGACCCTGGACTCGATGTTGGAATCGCTCAAAGAGCCGGTGGAGACGGCAGAACTGCGGTTCCCGATTCTCAAAGAGGATTTCCGTTCCTATGGGGAGTCCGTGATTGCCGGTGTGAGCGCCTATGCAAAGACGCATGCCTGGAATGTTGCGCCGGATAACCGCGAAGGCATCCGCGTTTCGTTTGGCAAGGACAAAGGGGACGGCTGGTTCCTGCTGCGGTTGAGCGTACACGATCCGATCATGCCGCTGAATATCGAGAGCGACACCGTTGGCGGCACGAAGCTGATTGCCGAGCAGCTCAACGATTTCCTGATGGAGTGCCAGTGGCTGGGCCACGAGGTAATGGATAATTTCTTGGCCCAATAACGGCCGGTTGTTTGATTGCGAAATAGACGATAAGCCAGCTCACGGGAGTGCAAAATGCTCCGATGGGCTGGCTTTTTTCTTTTGACAAAGGTTTTTAGCAAGCATGTTAAAACAATTGTCCTGTATAAAAATGTTGAATCTCTTAATAGGAAAATCTTTCTTCCAAAAATACACCTATAGTGTATAAGAATATCGTAAACTAAGCTGGAAGCTATACGGCTAATCCGTTTCACCCAATCGCGCTTTCAAGGCGCGAATCACATCCAGCAAATAGAGCTGCTCCTTTTTGGGAAGCCCCTTGATCTCTTGTAACAGCTCGGAAAGAATAGCCATGTCTCCCTGTGGCTGGCAGGGATCGGGCTCTCTTCCCACAAGGGTATCCAGAGAGATATGCAGCGCATCCGCAATCAAAACCGCATTCCGAATCGTAGGGCTTTTCTTTCCGCTGATATAGTCGGACATCAAAGACGAGCGGATGCCGGTCAGCCTGCATAAGTCCGCTTGCCGCATATTCCGATTCTTTAACAATGCCTGAAGGCTTTCCGCAAAATTCATTTTATCATCTCCAATGTGATCGTAACATTTGCGAGCAGGGAAGTCAATGATTCTATTGACTTACTAACTATTGAGAGTATAATAAACAGGAGAGTACTCACTAAAGAGAGTAAAGAAGGTTTATAGATGGTATACCCAAATATACGGGCAGAAATGAAACGGTGCAATTTAACAATCAAAGAGCTTGCGCAATATTTGGGTCTATCCTCTGTCAGCGTAAGTTTAAAACTCCGTGGGAAGCGGGAATTTACACTTTCAGAGATCGAAAAGATTGCGGATTTATTTTGCTGTTCCCTCGATTATCTGGTTGGGCACACAGTAAAACGATGTCCACAGGCACGCTTTGAGGAAAAGGGGATGGTTTGAATGATTCGATGCGACAAACAAGGAATCCATGACCTTTATCTGCAAATGGCGCGGCTGGACCGTTACGTCGCGCGCCAGCCATCCCATATCGATTCTTTCCATGCCCTGCATGTTTGGCGGGAGCTGGAGCATGTGCAAAAGGAAGCCCTGCGCCTGCGAATTTCCCTTTTAGAAGATGAACACGTTGATTATTTGTGCGGGGATGGGAAAGACCATCCATACCTATAATCAAGACAGCTGCTAAAACCTGCTGCAAATAGATCAGACTATAGACGCGCCTCTTCCGGTGAAAAGCCGAAAGAGGCGCATGTTTATTTATATGCAAAATAAAAGCAACAGGATCGTTCAAACAACTTTCGCTCCCGCCGCCGAACCAGCGCATCCCTTTCGGTCCATGAAAACCCACGCCCACAGGGAATGCGGTATAAAACCGCGCCAAAAGGCCAAAATAGGAGGTAAATAGAACAAAAAGGATGTGAGCGGATTTGGACATCAAAGTCACCAGAACCGAATACCAGCAAATGGCCGAAACTGTTTCGCCGAAGTCAAAGGTACTGCGCAATTGCGTGATGGCCTTTCTGGTCGGCGGGGCGATCTGTGCCCTGGGGCAGGCGCTTACCACGCTGTTTTTGTCGTTTGATCTGCCGGAAAAGACAGCCAAGGCGTTTGTCTCCATCTCCCTGATCGCCTTGAGCGCCATTATGACCGGCCTAAAAGTCTACGACAAGATTGCAAAGCACGCCGGGGCGGGCACGCTGGTGCCGATCACCGGCTTTGCGAATTCGATTGTCTCCCCTGCGATGGAGTTCAAAAGCGAAGGCTATATCATGGGCATCGGCGCAAAGATGTTTTCCATCGCCGGGCCGGTGCTGGTCTACGGCACATGCGCCTCCATCATCTATGGGCTGATCCTCTTCCTCTTTAAGATGTACTGAAAGGGGTGCTTCCATGCCGACCAGAATCGGAAAATATACGCTGCAATTGGACAAAGCCCCCGGCATTTTGGGATTCGCCTCTGTTGCAGGCAAGAAGGAGAAGGAGGGGCCGCTGGGCGCCTTCTTTGACGTGAGCCACACCGACAACACCCTGGGGGACGTGAGCTGGGAAAAAGCGGAAAGCCAGCTGCAAACCGAGGCGGTGCAGACAGCGCTCAAAAAGGCCGCGCTGGAGGGCAAAGACGTGGATTATATCCTCGCAGGCGACCTGCTAAACCAGTGCATTTCCTCAACCTTCGGCCTACGCAGCCTGGGAATCCCCTTTCTTGGCCAATACGGGGCCTGCTCCACCATGGCTCAAACCCTGGGCCTGGCGTCCCTGTTTGTGGAAACCGGGATCGCGCGGCGGGCCGTGGCTGTGACCTCCTCGCATTTCTGCTCCGCGGAGCGGCAGTTCCGTTTCCCGCTGGAATACGGCGGGCAGCGCACCCCGACCGCCCAGTGGACCGCGACCGCGGCTGGTTCTGTCGTCGTCGGGGCGCACGGGCGCGGGGAGGTGAAAATCAACGCCGTAACCTTTGGGCGCATCGCAGACCTTGGCATCAAGGACGCCAACAACATGGGCGCAGCGATGGCGCCCGCCGCCGCGCAGACACTGCACGACTATCTGACCGACACCGGCGCCTCCCCCTCGGACTACGACCTGATCCTCACCGGCGACCTCGGCGCGGTCGGCTGCGAGCTGATGGACGAGATTCTGGAAAAGGACGGCATCGACATCCGGGAAATTCACAACGATTGCGGCCTGATGATCTACGAACGCCAGGCGCAGGACGTCCACGCCGGCGGTTCCGGCTGCGGGTGCTCCGCCGCGGTGCTGTGCTCGATCATCCTGCGGCAGCTTTCCTCCGGGGAGCTCAAAAAGGTGCTCTTCATCGGCACCGGCGCATTGATGTCCACCACATCCTCGCAGCAGGGCGAGAGCATCCCCGGCATCGCGCACTTGGTGTTCCTCGAGTCCCAGGCAAAATAACAGGAATCATCGCATTTTATCCGAATAGTTTAAAGAAGTCCTCTGGCATCCGATTGGTTTCCAGAGGACTTCTTTCCTTAAAACAAAACGGGCGGCCACTCACGGCCTCACCCGCGTGGCCTTCACCCGTGGGCGCGAAACCTGCGCGACGCGTTCGTCCAAGCGCTGCTGCCCCACGGTATCCATAAAGAGTTTATTCAGGCTGTTCTGGTTCTCCCTGCCGCCCACCAGGGAAAAGAGCACCTCAAGCGAAGCTTCCACACTCGGCAGCTCGTCGAAGCGGATCAACATCCGCTCCGGACTATAGAGGATAAACTTCATAATCCGGACGCTCGGGGTCTCTGTGAAACAGATAAAGACCTTCAACACCGGGCGGTCGTCCTCGTCCGTCGTCAGGCGCGCCGTGCTGCCGACCGCATAGATCTCGCCGTTCAGGGTCACGCAGCCCTTGCGCGGGGTCCCGTCCATCCCCGCCACAATGAGGTTGGTCTCCGTGCCATCCTCCACGATCAGCCGGCATTCGCCGGGGGAAAATTCCATGCTGATTTTGGAAATGTTGGCGCCGAAATTGTTGGTGGTCCCCTGCAAGATCAAGGGCATCAGGGCGGCGGAGCTGCTTTCCAACTGATACTGACGGCCGTTGAGCTTGCGCAGCTCCGGTGGGACCGTTGGCACAACCTGCTTTTCCGGGAACACACGCCGCCACACACGGCTCCAAGTGGAAAGACGCTTTGGCTTTGGGGCGGTTTCCCGGATGGCATAGAGGTTCCCCAGGGCGTTGCGCAGCGAACGCAGGGCACGGATGTCGTTTGGCAGCGGATCGTCCGAGAGTTCCTTTGCCGCATCGCCAAAGTATTTTTCCACGATCAGGCAGGTCTCGTCCGCAAAGAGGCTTGGGCTGCCCCCGGTCATCGCAATGACCATATCGCGCTCCGGCAGGACGATCACATATTGCCCCAACATGCCGTTGAACTGATAGGCGCCCCTGGCCCCAAAGCTCCAAATCTGGTAGCCGTATCCCTTGGAGTAGTCGCCCTCGCGGGTGGGCGTGTCCATTTTGGTGGATTCGATCACCCAGTCCTCCGGCAAAAGCTGCTTTTCTTTGCCATCCACCATCCACCGGCCGCGCTGCAAATAAAACTGCCCCAGTTTGGCCATGTCCACGGTGCGCAGCCAGAGACCCCAGCCGCCTTTTTCAATCCCCATGGGGCACACGTCCCAACTCACATTGTGAATCCCCAGGGGGCCAAACAGGCGCGGCGTCAGGTATTCCACCAGGCCCATCCCCGTTTTCTTGCAGAGGATGGCGCTGAGCAAATACGTATTTAAGCTGTTGTAACTGAATTCCGTCCCCGGCTCAAATGAGCAGTCCGACTGCAAAATGGCGCGGACCCAATCCTTTTCCACCACGGAATGGACCTCGTTGAATTTTAAGCCGGAGGTCATATTGAGCAGATGGCGCACCGTGATGTTGTTGATGCGCGGGCTGCGGAACAGCACATTTTTATCCGGGAAATATCCGGCCGCTTTGTCGTCGAGGGTGAGCAGCCCTTCCTGGACGGCAAACCCTACCGCCATGCTCACCACGCTCTTGGAGAGCGAGAACATCATATGCGGATAGCTGCCGGAATACGGCTTCCAGCTCCCCTCCGCGACGATCTTCCCATGGCGGAGCACCATCGCGCTGTGCACATGGATGGATGGGCAGGCATCCAGCTCTTCAAAAAAGTGCTGGAGATGGGCGCTTGGTATGCCCTCGTGTTCCGGGATGGAACGCATCAGGCCGCCCGAATCGGCGTTGGGGATATTTTTGTGCTTCTGCGGCACAAACGGATACGGGTTGATGTGCTGCAAGTCGCCGCGGAACAGCTTTAGCAACAGGTCTACGACCTTCATCTGGGAACGCAAATCCATCATAGGACATCACCTCGTAAAGAAGGGCTCGATCAACGCCTCGTAGTCGACCTCCTTCGGGGAAGGGACCGGCGTCAGGCCAAATTTTTCCACCAGACGCCGCTGGGTGCCGGGCAGTTGAATCCGCAGCTCTTCCGGCAGGTCCGGCAAAAGGACAATCGTCTGCGTCTGGCTCTCCAGCAGATAGCCGCAGGCGTCGAAACCCGTCAGGCGGCGCACATGTTTGGGTTCGCCCTGTTCGTCCAGCGGCACATGCAGCGCCTGGAACACGGTGTCCGCGCAGAGCAGCCGCCCGCCTTCCACCGCGCTCACCAGATAAATCAAGGGGTACTTTTTCAGGAAAGAGGCCAATGCGCGGCACAAGCCCTCCCTGCGTGCGCTCGCATTGACGCCCTGCAGGGCAACCCGCAGGTTTGCCGCCGCTTTGCGCACCTCCTGCTCACACAGGGATGTCCGGCGCGCCTGAAAAAACAGCAGTCCAGCATCCATCGTTTTTCCCTCCGTTTCTTTGAAGTAAATCGGGACGCGGCTTACACCGCGTGTCCTTCCACCGGCAGCCCCGCCAGGTACCGCCGCACCATATCGAGCGCATAGTGCGCCGCGCGGTCGCGCACCCACGTGCGGTTCTTGACGCGGCCCGGCGGGTCCATCCGCCGCACCCAGGTGTGCGTCCCATCGCTCAATGCCATATAGACCAGGCCGACCGGCTTTTCCGGCGTTCCGCCGCCGGGCCCGGCGAGGCCCGTAATCCCAAGCCCCAAGCTGGCCCCGGCTTTTTTCCGCACGCCTTCGGCCATGGCGCGCGCCACCGGCTCGCTCACCGCGCCATACGCGGGGAACAGCTCCTCCGGCACGCCCAGCAACATGCTCTTGACGTCGTTGGAATAGGTCACCGCGCCCATCTCAAACACCTCGGATGCGCCTGGCACGTCCGTCAGGCGCTTGGCGACCAGGCCGCCGGTGCAGGATTCGGCAGTGGCCAAGTGCAGCCCCTTTTCTTGCAGGCCATGCACCACCACTTCCTCCAGGCTCTCCACGTCCACGCCGTAAACGAATTCGCCTAGGCGCACACAGACCTCCCGCACCACCGGTTCGCATAGAGCGGCGGCTTTCTGTTCCGTCCCGGCCTTGGCCGTTATGCGGACAAACATCTCGTTCTCTTTGGCATACGTCGCCGCGGTCGGGTTGGCCCCTTCGGTCAGATCGCGGATCTTTTCCTCCGCCGCGCCCTCCCCAATGCCAAACACGCGCACCATCCGGGAGACGATGACCGCCTGTTCCCGCTGCGCCAGATACGGCACCGCATAGCGCTTGAGCATCAGCTCCATCTCGGACGGCGGGCCGGGCAGCATGATGACCACCTTGCCCGTGTCCGTCTCCAAGCCGCAGCCCGGCGCCGTGCCCGCATCGTTCGGGAAGACCGTGCACCCCTTGGGCAGCATGGCCTGTTTGTATTGGTTTTCCCCGCAGTAGCGCCCTTTAAAATAGGTCTCGATGCGCTGGCGGCTCTCCTCATGCAAAACGAGCTCCACACCCGCCGCCTCCGCGATGGTCTCCTTGGTCAGGTCGTCCCCTGTGGGGCCAAGCCCGCCGGTGGTGATCACGACGTCGCTGCGCGAGAGCGCTTCGCGCAATGCGGCGCGCAGGCGCTCTGCGTTGTCGCCCACCGTGCAGGAAAAGAGCAGGTCGATCCCCAGCGCGGAAAGCTCGCGTGCAATGATGGTGGTGTCCGTATTGACCGTATGGCCCAAAAGCAATTCGGTGCCCACAGAGATAATTTCCGCATTCATTCCGATGTAACCTCCTCACGGTAACGCTTCACAATTTCCAAATGTGTATGCAAAATTCCAGATCCATTTTCTCGCTCATCCGCGGGCAAGAGTGCGCCGCGGCACCCACTTGATTTCCTCAACGATACGCCGTAATCTTCCGGAAGGTCGTGCGGTTCACGCAGTCCTCCAAAAGCGCTTCGCTGTCCAATGCGGATTCCGCCTCCAAGAGCTTTTCCATCTCCGGGCGGGTGCGCGGATGCTTCGGCGTAAAGACCGTGCAGCAATCCTCGTATGGCTGGATGGAGAGGTCGTATGTGTCGATTTTGCGCGCCATTGCGACGATTTCGCTCTTGTCCGTGCCGATCAGCGGGCGGAACACCGGCATCATCGCGGCCGCGTCCGTGCAGACGATCGCCTGCAGCGTCTGGCTGGCCACCTGCCCCAGGCTCTCGCCGGTAATCAGCGCGGAACAGCCCTCCTTGCGCGCAATGCGCTCCGCGGCGCGCATCATAAAGCGCCGCATAATCAAGGTGAAGTACTCCTCGGGGCATTTGTCCCGGATCTCCTCCTGAATCCTCGTAAACGGCACCGTAAACATAAACATCCGGCCCGCATATTCGCTGACCTTTTGCAGCAGGTCGACCACCTTCTGCTCCGCGCGCTCACTGGTGTAGGGCGGGCTGGCGAAGTGGACAGCCGTCAATTCCAGGCCGCGCCGGGCCATCTGCCAGGCAGCCACAGGGCTGTCGATGCCGCCGCTGATGAGGATCGCCGCCTTGCCGCCCGTCCCCACCGGGATGCCGCCCGCGCCGGGCAGCGCTTTCCCATGGATATACGCGCCGAAGTCGCGGACCTCCACCCGCACCTCCAGGTCGGGGTTGTGCACGTCGACGTGCAGGTTGGGGAACTGCTGCAACAGGTATTCGCCCACCGCCGCGGAGATCTCGGGCGATTTCAGCGGGAAATGTTTATCGGAGCGTTTGCTCTCCACTTTAAAGCTGGAGATGGTGCTCAACTGGTCGCGCAGGTAGTCCGCCGCGGTCTTCAGGATGCTGTCCATGTTCTTCTCCGCCATGCACGCGCGGGAGAAGGCGATCACGCCGAACACCTTCCCCACGCGCTCCGCCGCAGCTCCCAAGTCGATGCCATCCTCCAGGGGCTCCACATAGATGGTGGACTGCGCCTCGCGGATATCAAATTTCCCCAACGGTTCCAAACGCCGGCGCAGGTTACGGATCAGGGCGAACTCAAAGCTCTGGCGGTTCAGCCCCTTTAATACAATTTCACCCAATTTGATCAAAATAATCTCTTTCATCTTACAAATCCTTACTTTTATTTTTTGACAGCCAAACTGGCCATGCCCTCGCGCACCCCTTCGATGAGGGCGTCCACGTCTTCCAGCGTATTAAACCGGGAAAAGCTGACCCGCAGGGCCGATTGAATCCGCTCTTTGGGCAGCTGCATGGCCTCCAACACCGGGCTCTGCTTCCCCTTGGAGCAGGCGGACCCGGACGACACGTAGACGCCCCGCGCCGCCAGGAAATGGAGCATGGTCTCCGCGCGGACCGCGCCCGCGCTGAAATTGACGATATAGGGCAGCGCGTCCTCCGGCGAATTGAGCGCTACGCCGGGCAGCGCGCGCAATTTTTCCCGGCAGGCCGCGGCAAGCTCCTGCGCGTGCTTCAAGCTCTCGCCCACCGCCGGGAGCGCCTCCACCGCCGCGCCAAAACCGCCGATGGCGGGCAGCGCCTCCGTGCCGGGCCGTATCCCGCGCTCCTGCCCGCCCCCAAAGGAGTGCGGCTGAATCCGGATGCCCTTGCGCACATACAGCGCGCCCACGCCCTTGGGCCCGTGAATTTTGTGCGCGCTGATGCTCATCAGGTCGATCTTTTTCCGCTCCGGCTTGGTATCGAGCTTGCCAAACGCCTGCACCGCATCCACATGGAGCAGGGCCGGCGCTTTCTTCAGCGCGATGGCGCGCGCCGCCGCCTCAATGGGCAGGATGGTCCCCACCTCATTGTTGACCGCCATCATGCTGACCAGCGTGGTGTCGGGCCGGACCGCCTCCAGGACAGCCTCCGGCGCGATATGGCCCTCGCGGTCGGGCTGGAGCCAAGTGACCTCCCAGCCCTCCTTTTCCAGCTGGCGCACGGCATTCGCCACGGACGGGTGCTCGATCTGCGTGGTGACGATATGCATCCCCATGCGCTTCCGGGCATATGCGGCGCCAAAAATGGCCAGGTTGTTGCTCTCCGTCCCGCCGGAGGTAAAGAACACCTCTTCCTCCTTCGCGCCCAGCGCCGCAGCCACGCTCCGGCGCGCCTGGGTCAACGCTTGTTCCGCGCGAAAGCCCAACGCGTGCAGGGAGGAAGGGTTTCCGTAATTTTCCGTCATCAGTTCCATCACCTTGGCGGCCGCCGTCTCGCATACGCGGGTGGTGGAGGAATTGTCGAGATACACTTCGTTCAAGGGGCAGGACCTCCGATATGTCTATTCATAAGTCCCTATTATACACCATCCCGGCAGTCTGGGCAACGCGCGCCATTGCAATTTTGGATTTTCTGTTTATAATAAGAAGCAGCGAATCCAGAGAAAACGGGGACACCCCCCGGCCTTTTGCCGGGGGTTCCGGCGCACGCCGGAACGCTGGCGCGGCAACGCGCCAGCTGCGTCCCCGCCCTCCCGTTCCATCCAATCTTGAAAGGAGCGCCGCTATGAAAAACACCAAACAACGCGAAGCCATGCTGTGCGTCCTGCGCCAGAGCACCGACCCGCTGAGTGCGGAGGACATCTTTGCACAGATGAAGGCGGCGTTTCCATCCCTGGCGCTGTCCACCATCTACCGCAACCTGGAGCGCTTCGCCGCGGACGCGCTGGTCGAACGCAGCGACTTTGGCGACGGCGTGGTGCGGTATTCGCTGGCGCGGGAGCAGCACGGCCATTACCTGGTCTGTACCGGATGCCACGCCAAAATCAAGCTCTGCGACTGCCCGCTCTCCGGCATGGAGCGGACCATCGCGGAGGAGACCGGCTTCACCGTGGAAAGCCACACATTGACGATCTACGGCAAATGCCCGAAATGCGCCAAAAAGCCGGAGACAGGAGGGACGTCCCATGGAATTTGAACTGCGCCCCTGGCGGATGGAGGACGCCGAAACGATCGCCCGCTACGCCAACAACCCCAAAATCGCCGCCAACCTGCGCGACGCCTTCCCCCACCCCTATACCCAGCGGGATGCGGAAACGTTTATCCAAAGCTGCCTGGACGCGGACCCCGCCCGGTGCTACTTCCGCGCGATCGCGGTGAATGGGGAGGCGGTTGGCAGCATCAGCCTTTCCATCGGAGAGGATATTTCCTCTAAATCGGCGGAGCTCGGCTACTGGCTGGCGGAGCCGTACTGGGGGCAGGGGATTATGCCGGAGGCAGTCCGGCAGATCTGCGGCTTTGCCTTCCAAACCTATGGCCTTGCGCGCATCTTCGCCGTGCCGTTCGCCTATAACCTCGCCTCCCGCCGCGTCTTGGAAAAGGCAGGATTCCAGCAGGAAGGTCTTATGCGGAACAGCGTCTACAAGCGCGGCATGCTCTACGATTCCTATTTATATGCGCGGACGAGCGAAGACGGACCCGCGCATGATCCAGACCGGACCGACCGGGAAGAGCATGCTTCCGGCAGGCTGAAATGAGGCATCCCTGTTCACAGGCTTTGTAATATTTTTTAAGGCAGAGCGGCAAATCGGATTTTTATGATGGCGGGGAGAAAACATCGTATGGTCGATTTTATGATTGATTTTATCGCAGAGTTTATAGCGAGTCTGATCGAATGGCTGGCAACGCCTTGGGTGGATAAGATGAATAAAAAATGGAAACGCAGAAAAAAATAGGTGGATTTCCATGACCAAGCGTACACCGTGAAAATCCATCACGACGCGGAAGGGAGGCCGAAGCATATTCGCCTTCCCTTTTTCTATGCGCATAGGCAGAAAGGCGCGGCTTTCCAGGGCCAAGGGAGAAAGCCTGTGAGAAATTGACTTTGCGATAAAGATGGAGCGCCGTTTGACCGCACCAAATAAATCCATCTATACTTGGGTATGGATTTTAGTCCCCAGGAACACAAACTGGAATGAAGAAAAAATCAAACGGCTGCTGTCCGGAGGATTCCCCCAAAACAGCAGCCGTTGCTTTCTGTTGCGTTATGAACGTCCCTACAATGCCGTGCCAGACGCCGCTGGCAAGAGGTACGCCCGAGCGGGCAAGCCACGCCGGATGGCGTTCCAACCCGTTCCCTATCGTTTTGTGGATGTATCGTTCCCTGTAGCGCGGACGCTTTTATAGATCATGTAGGCAATAAAGGCCAGCAATACCGCGTCCAGGCCGATCATCGGGCCATTCCCGTCCATGATCTCAAACACCATCAGCACCAGGACGGCGATCCCTAAGATGCAGTAGCCCAACAGGCCGATTCGAAATTTTGGTTTCAAGTTGACTCCCTCTTCCCATTCGTTAATTCCTGTAGCAAAGACAGGATGTTTTGACAGCAATCCGATTTATCGAACGCTTTGCACGCGGCGCGCATATCCGCCAAGCGGCGCGGGTCCTGCAAGAGGGACCGCACCATAAACGCACAGCTCGCCCCGCTCTTGAGACGGACGCCCATCCCGTGCGCCTGCAAAAACTGGGCGTTGTCCTCCTCCTGGCCCGGGATCGCGTCGAAGACGGCCATCGGCAGCCCGCTGGCCAGCGCCTCCGAGACGGTCAGCCCGCCGGGCTTGGTGATGAGCAGGTCGGATGCGTGCATATACTTCTGTACCTCGGTGGTAAACTCGACCAGGTGGGTCGGCTTGGAGCTGTTTGGCAGCTCCTTTTGGAACGCCTCGTAAAGCGTTTTATTCTTTCCGGTGATGACGATCACCTGAAACGCCGTGCCCAGCGTCGAAATGTCGCGGTACACGCGGAGGATGTTTTTCACGCCGAAGCTGCCCGCCATAATCAAAACCGTGGGCAGCTCGGGGGATAGGTTCATCCCGCGCAGCAGCGAAGCGCGGTCTTCCTCCTGGTAAAACGCCTCGAAGATTGGAATGCCAAAGGTATGGATTTTTTCCTTGGGCGCGCCCATGCGGATAAATGCATCCCGGAGCCCGTCCTCCGCCACCACGTAGGCATCCACCTGCGGCGCCAGCCACGCCATATGCGGGCCGTAGTCCGTCACCACGTTCACCAGCGGGGCGCTGACCAGCCCCTTCTCTTTCAGGCGCGAGACCATCTGCCCGGCAAAATGGTATGTATCCAGGATGACGTCGGGCCGGAACTCCTCGATCAAGGGCAGGAGCTTCCGGGCGAGCATCCCGTTTACCCGCGGCAGCAGGGCGGCGAATTTGGTATCGCGGTTGGTGCTGCGGTACAGCGTCCCAAAAATCTGCGGGGCGTGCTTCGCGGAAAACTTATATCCGTCGCAGCAAAGCGCGTTCACCGCGCGCCCCACATGCCGGAGCGCGTCCTCCACGCGCACCTCTGCGCCCGGCAGGTGCTCGCGGAAATAGGCCTCCATCGCCTGCGCCGCGCGCTTATGGCCACCGCCCGCCGAGGCGTATAGCAACAAGATTCTCATAGCGCTTTCTCCTTTCCTGTGAGCGAGCGGATGAGCCAGAGGATGTTTTCCCCCGATTTGGATTTGTCAAAGCGCTCGCACGAAGAACGCATGTCCTCCAACCGGCGGTTGTCCGCCAAAACAATGCGGATGGTCTTGCCGCAGCTCTCCCCAGCCCGGATGCGCACCGCCATATTGTGGGAGAGCAGGAACTGTGCGTTGTCCTCCTCCTGCCCCGGGATCGCGTCGAACACCGCCAGGGGGATGTCGCACGCCAGCGCCTCGGAAACCGTCAACCCGCCGGGCTTTGTCACCAGCAGGTCCGCGGCGTGCATGTATTTTTCCACCTCATCCGTGAAATAGATCAGCTTCGTCCGGCGCTTGCTCTTGGCCAGCTCCACGGCAAACGCCTCATAGAGCTTTTGATTTTTGCCCGTGATCACAATGATCTGAAACACAATGTCCTGCGCCGCGATCTCCCGGTAAATATCCATAATACCCGACACCCCAAAGCTGCCCGCCATGAATAAGATGGTGGGCACGCCCGGTTCCAGCCCCATCTCCTGGAGCAGCGCGGCCTTGTTTTCCTTGCTGAAAAACACATTGTCCACCGGGATGCCGAACGGGTAGATGATGTCCCGTGGGGCGCCCATCTCCACCATCTCGGGGAGCATGTCCTCATTGCTCACCACATAGGCGTCCACCCGCGGCGCAATCCAGGCGCGGTGCGGGCCGTAGTCCGTCATCAGGCAGATCAGCGGCGCCTGCACCAGCCCCTTTTCCTTTAAATGGGAGATCATCTCCGTGGCAAAGGGGTGGGTGGATAGGATCAGATCCGGCTCCTGTTCCCGAAGCATGGGCAGCAGGCGCAGGCCGAGAAGCCCGCTGAAGTGCGTCATCAGCGTGTTGAGCACGCTTTCTTCGTTTGTTGCGCGGTATAGTTGTCCAAAGACCTTTGGCGTTTTGGTCGCCAGGAAGCGGTAACCGTCGCAGCACGTTTTATCCAACAGGGACCCCACGCACTTGAGCGCATCCACCACCTCGACGCGCCAGGACGGTTCATGCTCCCGCAGGCATGTCTGTACCGCCCGGGCGGCGCGCAGATGCCCCCCTCCCGTTGCGGCAGATAGAATCAATACCTTCACAAAGACCCTCCTTTGGCATTGGAAAAATCCTTTTTCCGCAAATTTATCCTGCCTTGGACGATTTCGACAACTCTTTTGATTTCATTATTATATCATATATTCAGGGCGATTCAACACGAACCACGAAATCTTCTCCATCCGCTACAAAAGGAGGCATCCTTGGAAAGGGCCGCTTGCAAAAATATCCCGATATCTCTGCGCTACCCCTTAAAAAACAACGATTATGCCTGTAAAAAGGCAAATGGCAAGTAAACCGCCAGGAATTGGCGTGATTAATGATAAAGCTGTAACTTTACTTTTATTCAAAAAAGTTATATCATACTATTGAATCCGCAGGATTGAGTGGCGGCGTATGCAAAAATTAGCAGCGGCCTGCAAAGGCCTGTAATAGAGATAGGGAGGCACCAAATGAGCGGCAAAAGATATTACAGACAGCAAGACAGCGGACGCGACATCTATTCTGGTGCGTCCAAGACAAACCATAAACGGCTATGGATCATCGGGGGCTGTGTTCTGGCAGCCGTCGTGGTGGTCTGTGCAGTCGGCGCCGGCATCAAAATGCTCGGTGATCCACAGGTTTCCTCCGAGGAACCGGGCGTGGAACAAACGGCGGAGCGCACCACTTTCCCGAAAGGGATTGTGGTCGAGGGGATTGACCTCGAGGGCATGACCCTGGAGGAGGCCACCGCTGCGGTCAAGGCCGTGGAACCGTCCTTGAGCACCTGCAACATCACCCTCACCTCCGGCGATAAGAGCTGGACATTGACCAACTCCAATTTTACCTACACATACAATACGGATGAGGTGCTGCAAGAGGCCTTCGAATACGGCAAACAGGCCGGCGAAGATCTTCTCTCCTCATTGGAGACGCAGCCCAAAACATATGAGATCACCGCAACGCCCGACACCACCAACCTCAAGGAAACCTTGACCACGCTCACCCAGGAGGTCAACCAGGCGGCAAAGGACGCCACCGTTAAATCGTTCGACGCTGCGAGCGAAACCTTTACGTTTGAAGAGGGGCAGAACGGTGTAACGGTCAATATCGACGAACTTACCCAGCAGGTCGAAGCCCTGCTACAGGAAGGCGGGACCGGCACGGTCGAAGTGCCTGTCACCGAAACAGCATACCAGGTGTCCGCAGCAGACCTCAAAGCCAATATGAAAAAGCTGGGTACCTACAGCACCGTGTCCACCAACACCAGCAACGGGAACACCAACATGCGGCTCGCGTTGGAAGCGGTCAACGGCACCTGCATCCCGGCGGGCGGCACCTTTGACTACTGGCAGGTGGTCGGGAATACGACCCCTGAAAAGGGATATAAGCAGGC
Organism: Anaeromassilibacillus sp. D41t1_190614_C2; assembly: GCF_015558525.1. NCBI lineage: Bacteria > Bacillati > Bacillota > Clostridia > Eubacteriales > Acutalibacteraceae > Anaeromassilibacillus > Anaeromassilibacillus sp. D41t1_190614_C2. Next base: position 78,700 of record NZ_JADMOD010000005.1, read on the forward strand.
GAACGCCATCATCAACGGCAAGTTTGTCCCGTCCTATGGCGGCGGCGTCTGCCAGACGAGCACCACCATCTATGGCGCCGCCCTGCGGTCCGCCATGGAGATTGTGCAGCGCTCCTCCCACTCGATCAAGGCGACGTATTGCCCCATTGGGCAGGATGCGGCGGTCAGCTATCCGGATTTAAACTTCTCGTTTAAAAACCCCACAAATTACCCTGTGTATATTTCCGCGGGCATGAGCGGAAAAACATTGACTGTCACCATGTATGGGTATCAATCTCCGGACTATGATACCATTGAGATTACCTCCCAGTTGACGGAAACCATCCAGCCCGATTCCACGCCAAAGTACACCGTGGACAATTCCATGGCAAAAGGGACGATGCACTACGACGCCGCGCCGCGGGAAGGATACCGCGCCAGCGCACAGCGCATTTATTACAAAAACGGCCAGGTGGTAAAGACCGAAAAACTTCCGAATTCGTATTACCGCCCTGCGCCGGCCTATTATTCCATCGGGCCGGACACCGACCCGGCAACAGCCGTCCTGGTGGACTATACCGGCAAGCCGGTCAATGGCACGGCTTCCAGCAATGAGACGTCGTCTTCGTCGACGCCGGAAACCACCACGCCGCCCGCTTCCTCCACGCCGGAGACCACCACACCGCCTGCGACCAACAGCGAACCGGAAACCACTACGCCGCCCACAACGGAGCAGCCGGCAGATTCCTCTTCGGAACAGCCGCCCGCCACAACGGATGGGACGGTGGTCCCCACCGTGCCGGACAGCGGCGCCGAAACCTCGGCCGATGTGCAGCCGGACCCGGAAGCGCCCATCACACCCGTCGGCTAATCCCGTACGGGGCAACCTGAAATCAAAGAAAGGAGGCCTGTCTGAAAGATGGAAGCAAAAGCGCCCACGGTCAGCATCATCATCCCTGTCTATAACGTGGAGAAATTTTTGCGCAAATGCCTTACCAGCCTTGTAGAACAGACCTTTCAGGATCGGGAGATTATCGCTGTCAACGATGGTTCCACCGATCACTCCCTGGATATTCTGCGTGAATTTGAGCAAAAATATGATTTTATCACCGTAATCGATCAGAAAAACCGCGGCATGTCCAAAGCGCGCAACCGCGGCTTGAACCTCGCCCGCGGGGAATATATCTGTTTTATCGACAGCGACGATTACGTTGCGCCCAACTTCTTGGAGCGTTTGTACAACGCCTGTGTGGAGAACGACGCACAAATTTCCTGCTGTTACTATTATTATCTCTTTCCAAACTCCGGCTTTACCTTTGAGTACCCGTTCCGGTGCAATGGGGTGTTTACCCGCGAAGAGGCAATGAACAAGCTTTTGCGCGATATGCAGATTCAAAGCCTGGTATGGAACAAAATGTACAAGCGTTCCCTGTTTACCGATTACAACATCCAGTTTCCAAGCATCGCGTTTGAAGACATGGCGACCGCAAACCGCGTGTTTGCCCATGCAGAGCGCATCGCCGTCCTGGATGAACCCCTCTATTATTATGTACAGCGCAGCGGCAGCACCTTGGCCACCATCAACGCCAGCAAGATCAACGATTTTATCCGCGCCGTTGCGATGGTGCGTGTATCTTTGGAAAAGAGCGGCCAGTTCTGCCAATACCGCAAAAGCTATCTTGCGCTCACGCGAAAAACCGCGCTTTGCTGTTACTGGTACGTACTCCGCATGCACAACGAAAAGAAATCCATGCGCGGCTGTTTAACCAACATGCGCCGGATTAACCGTGCGATGCGGCATTATACGGCGGAATCATTCGACCCGCTGTCCCCGCAGTTGCCGGATGTAGTGTGTGCGCCGACGGACAAGAAATTGGAAAAAGACTATTCCATCCGTTGACACGGACGTCAACCGGCGATGCAGAAAGCTGCATCGCCCTTTTTTCTTGTTCCGTGTTTGGGAACCGGTTCCTGCAAAGAAATTGGGAACTCTCCCGCCAATATCCCTGGAATCCTACGGCTCCCCCTCCCGCACGCAGCATATAGGAAAAATACCCGGAGCGGAGGGCTAAGCGATTTCATTTCGAAAAGTAGCAAGGAAAGGATGTCGACCATGAAAAATGACGGGTTTCTTCGGATCGCCGCCGCCACCCCGCACATTCGCGTGGCAGATTGCGTCTCCAACAAAGCGGCCATCTCCGCATTGCTGCGCGCTGCCAACGAGCAGGGCGTCAGCGCCATTGTGTTCCCGGAGCTCTGCTTGACAGGCTATACCTGCGGCGATCTCTTCCACGATACGACGCTGTTGCAAGCGGCGGAACGCGCGCTTCAGGAACTCATAGAGGAAAGCGCTTCGTACCATCTTCTGGCCGTTGTGGGCCTTCCCGCCGCGTTTGGCGCGTCGCTTTACAATGTGGCCGCCGTATTCTGCCGGGGAAAGCTGTTGGGCCTCACGGCCAAAAGCCATATTCCAAACTACAGCGAATTCTATGAGGCGCGCCATTTTTCGCCCGCACCGGACACGCCTATCCCGGTCACATTCTGTGGGCAGGAGACCTTGCTCGGGCGTGAACGGATCTATTCTTGCGCGGATGCGCCGGAGTTCACCGTGGGCGTGGAGATCTGCGAGGACCTCTGGGTCCCGGAGCCACCCTCCAGCCGCATGGCCCAATGTGGGGCGACGGTGCTCCTGAACCCCTCCGCCAGCGATGAGGTGATCGGCAAGGCAAATTACCGCCGCAACCTGGTCCGCGACCAATCGGCGCGGCTCTTCTGCGCCTATGCCTATGCGGATGCCGGGGAGGGAGAATCCTCCACCGACCTGGTCTTTGCCGGGCACGATTTGCTCGCAGAGAACGGCGCGATCCTGGCAGAAAGCCAGCCCTTTACCACCGGGCTGGTCACCGCAGAGGTCGATTTGCAGCGCCTGGTGCAGGAGCGCCGCCGCGCAAACACCTGGGCGGACCGCTTCGGCGGCCCGGCGCCCATCCCCTTCTCCTTATCCCTTCCGGAGCTGACCCTGACGCGCCCGTTTGCGCGCCTCCCCTTTGTGCCCCAGGATGCGCAGGACCTTTCCGGCCGCTGCGAGATGATCCTGCATCTCCAGGCATCCGGATTGAAAACCCGCCTGGCCCACACCGGCGTCCAGCATGCCGTGGTGGGGCTCTCCGGAGGATTGGATTCTACCCTGGCGCTGCTGGTGACCGTGCGCGCATTCGACGCGCTTTCCCTGCCCCGCAAGGGCATTTTGGCTGTGACCATGCCCGGATTCGGCACCACCGGCCGCACCAAGGGCAACGCGGAAAAGCTGGCCGAGCTTCTGGGGGTCGATTTTTGCACGGTGCCGATCGGCGACGCGGTGAGCGGCCATTTCCAGGACATCGGCCACGATCCCATGGTACACGACGTGACGTATGAAAACGCCCAGGCGCGCGAGCGCACCCAAATCTTGATGGACCTGGCCAATCAGAACGGCGGCCTTGTCATCGGCACCGGGGACCTCTCCGAGCTGGCGCTCGGCTGGGCAACCTACAACGGCGACCACATGTCCATGTATGCGGTCAACGCCTCCGTGCCCAAAACCCTGGTGCGCCACCTGGTCCACTATGCCGCCCAGCAGTCCGGCGGCGCGCTCTGCGAAGTGCTGGAAGACATCCTGGACACCCCGGTCAGCCCCGAGCTTTTGCCGCCCGTGGACGGCGTGATCTCGCAGAAGACGGAAAGCCTGGTCGGCCCGTACGAGCTGCACGACTTCTTCCTCTATCATATGCTTCGCTTTGGTTTCCCTCCGTCAAAGATTTACCGGATGGCGCTGCGCACCTTTTCGGGCACTTATGACGCCGCCACCATCTATAAATGGCTATACACTTTCTACCGGCGCTTCTTTGCGCAGCAGTTTAAGCGGTCCTGTTTGCCGGACGGCCCCAAGGTCGGCACGGTCGCGCTCTCTCCTCGCGGCGACTGGCGGATGCCCAGCGACGCCAGCGCACGCCTGTGGCTGGAAGAGCTGGAAGCCCTTTCCGCTGAATAGAAAAATATTTGTAGGGGGAGCTTGCATGAAAAAAGTTCGAATCACGGTCTTAAAAACAACGCTGGATGAAGAACTCTCCAGGGAGTACGGCGTCGAGGGGCTGACCGCATGCCCCATGATGAAGGCCGGGCAGGTATTCTATGCGGACCACGCAAAACCGGAAGGGTTCTGCGACGAGGCCTGGAAAGCGATCTATCAGTATGTGTTCGCCCTGGCCCACGGCGCAGAAAACGGGCTCTTCTACTACGGAGATTGGATCCGCAAGCCGGGCGTGGCGATTTGCAGCTGCAACGATGGCCTGCGTCCGGTCATCTTCAAGCTGGAAGCGACCGACGAGGAAGCCGTCATCAACTATACGCCTGTGCGGTAACGGGAAAATGCCCGCCGCCTGGATTTCTCTGGGCCGGGTTCCGATTTTGCCGGGATGCCAATTAGTTGATCCCCATCCTCCCAGAGTTGTGTGAAAATTTTGAAAAACGGTGCCCTTCTCTGCCTATTCGATGGCAAGGGGCGCCGTTTTTTGGCTTCTATTGCCAAATTGCGCGATGTGGAAAAACCAACTGGTGTGTCTCCCATCCCTTGCCAACGCCACAACGCGCAAAATGCGCCAAACCGAAAGGGGCGGAGCCTTTCGGCCCCGCCCCTCCCGGTTTGGATAAGGAAGAATTTATGAAAAAGAGTCTTGTAATCGATTATTGGCCGCTGGCCTGTACCAGCGTTACATCTGCCGTGAATGTGCGGTCGGTCAGATCGTTTACTACCGTCAGCGTCACTTTGTCGCCCGGCTTCTTCTTGCTTACATACGAAGTGATGGTGCTGCTGCTTGTGATGTCCGTATCATCAATCTTTGTGATGATGCACCCCTGTGTGATGCCTGCGTTGGAAACGGATTCGTTGCTGATGGAGGCCACATACATGCCGGGGGTCAGGCCATAGAAACGGGCCGACATGCTGTCCAAATACTGGCCGGTAATGCCAAGCACCGCTCTGTCTTTCACATAGCCGTATTCCTTCAAATTGCTGATGACGGACTGTGCATCGTCGATCGGGATCGCAAAGCCCAATCCCTCAAAGCCTTCCGCCACGATTTTGCTGGAGTTGATACCAACCACCTGGCCATACATGTTGACCAGTGCGCCGCCGGAGTTGCCGGGGTTAATGGCGGTATCGGTCTGGATGCAATCCATCGTGTAGCCGGTTTCACTGTTGGTAATCTGGCGGTTCAGGGCGGAAACGATGCCCTGCGTCACACTGGAGCTCAGTTCCAAGCCGCCCGGGTTGCCGATTGCCATGACGCTGTCGCCAACCTCCAAATCGCCGGAGGAACCAAATTCTGCGGCTTGCAGACCAGTTGCATCGATCTTAATGACGGCCAAATCGGTGATGCTGTCGCTGCCAACCAGCTGCGCCTCATAGCTTGTGCCGTCCGACAAAATCACTTTCAGGGAAGAGGCACCCTCCACCACGTGGGCGTTGGTGATGATATAGCCATCGCTTGTCGCAATGATGCCGGAACCCTCGCTCACCGGAGAGACTTCATCGCCCGCGTCACCGTTCTGCGCCCCTCCACCGAAGAAGAACATCGAATTATTGTTGCTTCTCTGATAATTCTGGATGCATACCACAGACGGGATGACCTTCTTTGCCACCTCTTGGGGAGTCAGTTCACCGGATACCGTGCTGGCCGGCTGATTGTTGTCCACCAGTTTGTTGATGGTAAACGCCGGTTCTGTGGAGTTCCCAGAGTTATTGACGGAGATATAACCATTGTTAATCAGGGCGACAAAGCCGCCGATGGAGCCGACGGAAACCATCAAGCACGCCATCACGCCGGCTACAACCTTCAGGGCTGTCTTTTTGCCTTTGGACATCGGCTTCTTTTCTTTTTTCGGCTTTTGCGGCTTCTGAGCTGCCTGTGCGTATGGGTTCTGATAGCTGTGGTAATAGTCGCCCTGCCACATTACCTGGCTTTGGTGCTCGCTGTAATCGCTTTGTCCATTGGCGCTGCCGGAATACCCACCGTAAGGAGAGTAGGATGGATTCCCCTGCGATTGGTGGTATGCGTTGTACGGCTGCTGGCTGTAATTGGCTTGATAATTGGAATAGCCGTTGGACGGATTGGTGTAAGCGGACGTATAAGACGGCGCCTGTGTTTGTTCGGTATGGGCTTCATTGGAAGCTTGGCTTTCGTAATGGTCCGCCTCTTGGGCGCTTTCAGAAGCATCCTGCACCGCTTCGCTGGTGGGCTCTTCCGATGCGTTTTCAAATTGGGCCTGCTCCGTAGAAGTGGCGTCCGCCTCCTGATTTCTATTTTCGGGATTGTTCAATCCTTCGTTCAAAGTATTGTCCATTTCGTTCGGATTATACATAAGCTCATTTCCTTTCCCAGAAATCTTCATATTTATTCAAATGGTTTGTATTCTTGGTCATCCCTTGGGTTCCTTCCGTCCCCCTCGGTGTGATTTTATTATGCCAGTGCAATGTGACCGCTGTGTGAAGACTATTTTATGTTTTCCTGATAACTTGCAAAAGAATCCCTGTATTCCATGCGCGAATATCCTTTTCTGGTTTTGCTAAGCGTATTCTCCCGTTCCAGAGCTTGTTTTTTAGCTGGAAACGCACACCAGCCGGGCACGAATCCGTGCCCGGCTGGTTCTTCTGCCGCCCCTTTTCAGGAACGCACTATATGCGATTGCCGTTTTCCAAGAAGAAAAATCCCTCGTATTCGCAGCCAAGTGCGTCGGCAATTTCCCTGCATTCCTTTTCTGAAAAGGATCTTGCTTTCACTTATGTTACAGGTTTCTTCTCAGATTGTCTTCTATCTCATAGGAAACGCCGTTCTTCTTCAAAAAATCTTCGATCGCTTCATCCAGTAATTTTGAAAGGGGAATCCGTGTCTCAATGGAATACTTGCGGATCGCTCTATATAGCCCCTTATCCACCGAAGAGGATAGGCGTTCCCGATATTTTAAATCACCCATCTCACCGCTCCTTTCTCTCTTTCTTTATTATATTGCCTGATGGACTTGCATACAACTCACATAAGCTTTATAATATTATTAAGCTTAATAAGCTAGAAAGGAGCATCCACCATGAAAACCATCCTGCAAGACCTCTATTATGGGAATCTCAATCCCAGCGGAAAGGCGTTCCTCCCCGACTCGCCCTATGGCCGTCTGGTCAACGATCTCACCGAGACGGAGGAAAAACTTCTGCCCCTGCTCACCAGCGCGGAAAAGCAGCTCTATGCCGCCCTGGTCCAGCACAACCTGGATATCCAGTCCCTCTCCTGCGAGGAATCCTTCATCGACGGAGTCCGCCTGGGGGCGCGCTTGATCCTGGAAATTTTTTCAGAGGCGGACGGTTGCCTGCGTGCCCTTGTATAAACCGCCTCTTTCTTTTATAATAGAGACAATTGCATGGACTTCCCTGGGGCCTACCGCCCTTTGGGAAGAATTTCAGCTACCGGCGGAATTTGTCAACCCTTGAAAAGTTTCGGCCGTGTAGTTTGTATTATTACTAGAGGAGAGGAGGACGCGAGGTGGAACAGAAGGAGCAGGCGGAATTCACCGAACTGCTGCAAAAATATTCTTCTATGGTACTGCGCATCGCTTTCTCCAATGTAAAAAACCTACAGGACGCCCAGGACATTGCGCAGGAGGTTTTTATCAGCGTGCTTACAAAGCGTCCGCAGTTTGACAGCGAAGAGCACGAAAAAGCGTGGTTGATCCGTGTTACCATCAACCGCTGCAAGAACCATGTCAAAAGCTTTTGGAACCGCCACACCGAAGGGCTCTCGGAAGACCTCAGCTATCTGCCCGAGGAGGAAACCGGCGTTATGCAGGCGGTCCTGGCTTTGCCACAAAATTATCGAAATGTGATTCATCTTCACTATTATGAAGGCTACAGCATCAATGAAATCGCAGAACTTCTACATAAAAAGCCCGCCACGGTGGGCACCTGGCTGGCGCGCGGGCGCGCCGCTTTAAAAAAGAGTTTGAAAGGAGGGTTTGACGAATGAAACAGGACGAAGGCCGTGGGCCGCAGGAAAACACCGAACTCTATCGCGCCGCCATGAACCACCTCCGGCTTCCGGAGGACTTCGAGCAGCGCACGCTGGAACTGGCGAAAAAACGCATGGAACAGGCGCAGGAAAAGCAGGCTGTGAAAGACGTCTGGCGCGCAAAGCCCTTTTACCGCCGTCCGGCGGCGCAGGTCTGTTTCGCCCTGCTGCTCCTGCTGGTGGTCGGCGTATTCCCTGTTTTGTATTTGACACAGCCCTCCTTATCCACAAAGAGCAACGATACCGCTGCGGTCATGCAATATGATGAGGCGGGCGGGAACGGCGGGCTAGACGGTGGGGCAGAAGCCGGCGAAGCAGAACCCGAGGCGGGGGAACCGGAAGCAGCCCTTACCGCCGGGAACCCCGCAGAGGACCGCATGGATGAAGGCTGCATTCCGGAGGCTGCCTCCCTGGGCGGGGCGGCGGATGGCGAAGTGGAAGAGCAGGCGTCCATTTCCAGCCAGGACGCTGCCGTAGAAAAGCAAGTCCAGGACACCGCCTCAAGCGGGGCCGTGCCGCCGGACACCGGCACCCCCACAGCGAATTCCTCCTGCGCCCCGCAGGTTTTCCAGGAGGAGAACCCCATGCCGGTACAGGAAGGGGCCGGCGGCAGCGAGGCCATGGATCAATCGCCAACCCCCGGCGTGATGCTCCGCTCCACCCCGGAGGATGCCGGGCAGGCGCTGTTCTCTGCGGACGGCGGGACGCTGTACTTTCAGCCGGATCCCTCCAGCGAAAACGGCGGGAAACTGATGGTCTGGGACGGAACCACCCTGTCCGACACAGGGGTTTCAAACGCCGACAGCCTGCTTGCTGCCAACGGCGGATATTCTTACACATCGGAGAATAAACTGTATCATGGAACCTCCCTGGTGCGCGATTTCTCCGGGGAGGCGCTTCTCGGCACATCCTCCTTTACGCTGCGCGTGTTCGGCGCAGACAGCGGGTATCTCTATCTGTTCGCCAACAACAGCAACCCGTCCTCCGGCAGCGATGCCCCCTATGCCATCCTGCGCGTCACGCCGGATGGAACAACCGAGCAGATTTTGTTTACCGCCACCGGAGGTTCTACCGGCGGCAAGATTACCCAGGCCCTTCTCGCGGAGAACGGGGTCATCTACTTCTCCACGGAAGACGGCTTCTATGCGCTGCCCGCGTCCGGCGGCCAGCCGCGCCGCCTCACCGCCAACTACACATCCGTCCCGTTTTATCTCTGGGAGGGCGAGCTGTTCTTCATAGACGCCCAATCGAATCTCTGTGCTGTGCAGACAAACGGGGGCGGCGCCAGGAAGCTGGTGGACGGCCGCGTCCTCTACCAACCGGCTGTGTCCGGCGGGATCGTCTACTACACATTGGCGGCCTCCGACGCTTCCGCGTCAAACGCGATCTATGCGTTTGACCTGTCCACCGGGGACAACCGGCTTGTCCTGACCAATACCGCTGGCGGGGCGGACGATTTCTGCCAGCTTTTGCCCGCGCCGGACGGCCTGTTCCTGGCCAAAGCATCCGGGGAAATCTTTCATTTCCAGTCCGAGACGGGGGCTCTTACAAAAATTTCCTAAGCGGGAGGTCTGTATGGAAAAAGGGTTGATTCACATTTACTGCGGCGATGGGAAGGGGAAAACCACCGCCGCAGTCGGTCTATGTGCACGGGCCTGTGGCTGCGGTCAAAGAGTGCTCCTCGCCCAGTTCTTAAAGGACGATTCGTCCGGAGAGCTCTCTTCCCTCCGCCTGCTCCCCGGGTTTTCGTTGATCCCTGCCCCGAAGGTGGTCAAATTTACGTTTCAGATGAACGAAGCGGAGCGGCAGGAGGCCGCGCAGCGAAGCGCGCAGATGCTGGCGCAGGCGCGCCGGGCGGCCGAGGCCGGGGAATGCGACCTTCTGGTGCTGGACGAGTGCTTTGGGGCGCTCTCCACAGGCATGCTGGATACGGAGGCGCTGCTCGACTTCGTGGAGCACAAGCCGCCCCATCTGGAATTGGTCCTAACCGGCCGCAACCCGCCGGAGGAATTCATGGCCCTCGCAGATTACGTTTCGGAGATCCGCAAGGTAAAGCATCCCTACGACGTTGGAGTTGCCGCGCGGCGGGGGATTGAGTATTAATTTACAAAATAAGGGAAGCCCTTTTATGGGCCATTGGGAGAGCGAATACAGTATGCAAACCGATCTACGGGGTGCTGCATGGCGCAGATGGGCCATCGCAGTACCCATCCTTGTTTTTGTTGTGGTCGTGGCGGCCTTCCTGGTGGTGACGGTTGTGAACAGCCACCAGCCGGAGCCGCAGGAGAGCGTCTACCCAGAGGAGATCTTTGGCATCCCCGTCCACACGGAGCTGCTTCCGGAGACCTTGCCCGCCCGCCCCGGGGAACGGCGCACCATCAAATATGTGGTAATCCATGAGACGGGCAACACCGCCGAAGGTTCCGACGCCGCGGGCCACAGCGCCTATCTGTTGAGCGGGAAGAGCGGCGACACCTCCTGGCACTATACCGTGGACGACCACCAGATTTATCACCACATCCCGGACGATGAAATCGCCTGGCATGCGGGCGACCAGCGCACGCGCGACGGCGGAAACCTCTGCGGCATCGGCGTGGAGCTCTGTGTCAACGCGGACGGCGACTTCGAAAAAACCTTTGACAACGCGGCGCGGCTGACCGCCTACCTGCTCGATACATACGGCCTCCAGCTTGGCGACGTCAAACAGCACGCGGACTTTATGGACAAAAATTGCCCCCAGACCATCCGGGACAACAACCGGTGGCCGGAATTTCTTGAAAAGGTCCACGAATACAAAAACCTCATTCCCTCTGAGGAATAAATTTCCCGCGGGCACGGCCTTCAATAGCCGTATCCGCGGGATTTTTGTATATTTGCAGCCCGTCCTAGGTGGCCGCTGCCATTCCCATGGGGCGCTTTCCTACAAGCACCAGGCCAGCTGCGGGATCCGCAAAATTTTTGCAAAATTTGAACCGTCCCCTTCCCCGCGACCATATAGGGAGTGAAGGGACTCTCCCCTGAAAATCCTCTCGTTCGAACAAAGGATGAAGCAACATTGAATATACAGGAATTGAACGAACTCATTCGCCTGCATGGCGCGGCCGTCTACAGCTTTTGCTGCCGGTTGGCCGCCAACCGGCCCGACGCGGAAGATCTCTACCAGGAGACCTTTCTGAAGGCCACTGAACTGTGCCACAAAATTGACCGGTACGACAATCCAAAGGCCTTTTTGCTCGCGATCGCCCTCCGCCTGTGGAGGGACAAGCGGCGGAAATTTGCCCGGCGGCAGCGCATTGCCCCCATGGAATCCCTGCCGGAGGACGGCCTGCAAGGGCGTTTCGCCGGGGCCAAAGAGGACCAGCCGGAAGAGATCGCCATCGCCCGCGAACAAGCGGAAATGGTCCGGCGGGCCGTAGAAGCGTTGGACGACGCGCACCGGGTCCCGCTGTATCTCTACTATACGGCGGAACTGCCCATCGAGGAGATCGCCTCTCTGCTGAAGCTCCCCAAAGGGACGGTCAAAAGCCGGTTATACCATGCACGTCAAGCAATCCTGAAATGTTTGGAGGCTGCCGATCATGAATGAATCCGATCTGAACCGCCTGCTGCAGCAGGCGCTCGCACCAAAAGAGTTCCCTTCTGACCAATTGAACCAAACCATCCGAAACCGTGTACAGGAGGAACAGACTATGAAACGGTTTTCCAAAAAGCGGCCGCTGGCGGCCGCGCTTGTTGCGGCGTTGGTCCTCGCCCTGTCCATCACCGGCTTTGCATCCTGGCGGTTCCTATCCGCTGGGGAGGCCGCCGAACACTCCGGCATGTCCAACCTCGCCCGTGCCTTTGAAAGCGGGGATGCGGTCTCCGTGAATCAAACCGTCGCCTCCGGCGGCTATACCTTTTCGTTCTTGGGCATCGCCTCGGGAGAAAACTTGAGCGGCTTCCAATCGGATTCCCAAGTGAACCCCAAGCGCACCTATGCGGTCCTGGCCATCGCCAAAACGGACGGGACAGCCATGGCAGCGGACGGCTCGGAGTCGTTCTTTGTCTCGCCCTTAATCAAGGGGCAAAAGCCCTGGCAGGTGAACATCACCACCATGAACGGCGGTTACACGGAATTTGCCGAAGGCGGCGTCCTTTACCGCCTGATCGAATGCGACGACATCGAGATGTTCGCGGACCGCGGGCTATACCTCTGCGTGAGCACCAGCGATTTTTACGACAAAAACGCCTTTACCTACGACGAGGAAACCGGGGAGATCACGACCAACCCGGATTACAGCGGCGCTTGCGCCCTGTTCGACCTGCCGCTCGACCCAGCGAAGGCGGACCGCGCCGAGGCGGACGCCTACCTGGAAACCCTTCTGGAACCGTGGGAGGACGATTCCCAGGAATCCAGCGGGGCAACCGGTACGGACGATTGGGCGGATGCGATCGCCAACGGGACGGTCATACCGGGCTCAGAACAGGCGGTCACCTACGACGAGGACGGGATGGCCCACTATTCCTTCGGCGGCTACAGTGAGACCTTTGACCCGGAGCTCTTGCTGGGGGACGGTTCGCTCGGCCCCTCCAGCTGCGCCTCCTTGACCGAGGACGCCGATGGGAACCCCTTGGCCATCTGTTATTACCGCAATGAACAGGGCGTTGTCATGGGAAAGGCCGTCCGTTTGCAGGAATTCCCCTCGCTGTTAAAGGAAGCCCAAGCGGAAGAATAGCGGCCCTTTCTTCCGGCGGACACATCCCGGGACGGGTTCCATCCGCCTGAAAATAGCCCCCGCCTTCGGAACTCTTTTTTCATACCAATTCCAAATAGCGCAGCAGGCCCGTTCCGGCGTTTGTTTCCGGAACGGGCCTGTTTTTCTATCTTTATAGAATGTTTGTCGATCAAATCCCTGGTCAGGAGCAATGGGAATATCCGCACTGGCGGCAGGTGACGCAGCCGCCCTCGTGCTCCAGCTTTGCGCCGCACTCCGGACAGAAGTGCATCCGGCCGGCGATGTCCACCGTGCCGCGCGGCTTCGGGGCCGGGGGCGCGAATTCCTTCCAGTGCCCCAGCTCCACCTGCTGGTTCCAGACTTTTTCGATCACGCGCGCAATTGCGTCCGGGCAGGACGTGCACTTGAGCCCCGGCTGCCGGATGGTGGACGGGCAGCGGATGCCGCGCAGCTGGTTGACGATCGTCTTGACGTCGATGCCGCTGCGCAGGGAGATCGAAACCAGGCGCGCGGTCGCTTCGCTCTGGGACGGGCATCCGCCCGCCTTGCCGGTGTTCGTGAAGACCTCGCAGATGCCCTTGTCGTCGTAGTTGACCGTGACATAGAGGTTCCCGCAGCCGATCTGCATGCGCTCGGTCACGCCCTGCACCAGGTCCGGGCGGGGACGCGGGACAATGGGCGCGGCTGCGCCGTCCTGCGGCTCCTTCCCCTCGCCCTCCCTGTTGACCTTGCCGATGTTGAGCACCTGCTCGCTGCGGCTGCCGTCGCGGTAGATCGTCACGCCCTTGCAGCCCAGATGGAACGCCAGGCTGTACACCTCCGCGACCTCCTCCCGCGTTGCATCGTGGCGGAAATTGACCGTCTTGGAGACCGCATTGTCCGTGCCGCGCTGGAAGGCCGCCTGCATCCGGATGTGATCCTCCGGGCTGATGTCGTGCGCCGAGACAAACACCCGGCGCAGGTCCTCCGGAAGCTCCTCGATGTGGGCGATGGTGCCCTCCTTGGCGATCCGCCGCATCAGCCCTTCGGAGTACAGGCCGCGCTTTTCCAATTCCTCCCGGAGGATGGGGTTGACCTCGACCATCTCGGTCCCGTCCATGATGTTGCGGATAAACACATAGCCGAACACCGGCTCCACGCCGGAAGAGCACCCCGCGATGATCGAGAGGGTGCCGGTGGGCGCAATCGTGCTGATCGTCCCGTTGCGCTGCGGCGTATCCTGCGGCAAAATGCTCTCTTCAAACAGCGGGAACGCGCCGCGCTGTACCGCGAGGGCCGCGCTCTCTTCGCGGCCACAGGCGGTGATGAATTTCATCACCTTTTCCCCGAGCGCCACCGCTTCCTGGGAGTTGTACGGGATGCCCATCCGGAGCAGGCTGTCCGCCCAGCCCATCACGCCCAAGCCGATCTTCCGGGTCTGCTTGGTCACGCGGTCGATGTTCTCGAGCGGGTACTTGTTCGCGTCGATCACATTGTCCAGGAAATGGACCGCGTCCTTCGCGGTGCGCTCCAGTTTCTTCCAGTCAAAGGAATAGACGCCGTCCTCTTCCTTGAGCATCTTTGTCAGGTTGATCGACCCCAGATTGCACGACTCATACGGCAGCAGCGGCTGCTCCCCGCACGGGTTTGTGGATTCGATCTCCCCCTGGGAGGGGACGATGTTGTCGCGGTTCAGGCGGTCCAGGAAGATGATCCCCGGTTCGCCGTTGCGCCATGCCGCGTCCACGATGCGCTCAAACACATCCCGTGCGCGCAGCTTCTGCACCACTTTCCGGGTGTGCGGGTCAACCAGCTCATAATCCCCGCCGGACTCCACCGCATTCATAAATTTCTCTGTGAGGCCGACGGAAATATTGAAATTGTTGATCTCGGAATTGTTGCTCTTGCAGTCGATGAACTCCAAAATATCCGGATGATCCACGCGCAAAATGCCCATATTGGCGCCGCGGCGCGTCCCGCCCTGCTTGACCGCCTCTGTCGCCATGTTGAACACCTTCATAAAGCTGATCGGGCCGGAGGCCACGCCGCCCGTGGAGTTGACCGTGCTCCCCTTCTGGCGCAGGCGGGAAAACGAAAAGCCCGTCCCGCCGCCGCTCTTGTGGATCAGGGCCGCCTGCTTGATCGCTTCGAAGATCTCGTCCATGCTGTCCTCCACCGGCAGCACAAAGCACGCGGAGAGCTGGCCGAGCGGCCTGCCCGCGTTCATCAGCGTCGGGGAATTCGGCAGGAATTCCAGGTTGGTCATCATATCGTAAAAGGTCTTCTTGGTCCGCTCCACGTCGGCGTTTTTGTCGTGCAGCAGGTCGGAGGCCGCAATCGCCCCCGCCACGCGCTGGAACATGCCGTCCACACTCTCAATCGCCTTCCCGTCCGCATCCTTGATTAAATAGCGCTTCTCCAACACCAGCCGCGCATTTTCCGAAACTCCCATGAACGTTCCTCCTATATTGATTTCTATGGCTGCGGGCCCGTCCCCTTTTTGGCGCCCGCGTCTTCCATCCATTCCAGGCATCTCCCATGCCGCATACCATATATTGTACCACAGGATCGACCGTTGTCAATCGGTGGGGGCATCATTTGCTTTGCATTCCAAACTTGTTTTTTCTCCCTCTGCCCGGCGCGCCTTGCGCCCCATAAGGCGCAAAAACGTCCGTGCGCCGTAAATGGGCCGCGGACGTTTTATCATTCTATACCTGCATCCCGTGAAAAAGGTGCTCCAACTCTTTTTGGCTTTTTAATCCCAGCTTTTTGAGAAGCGCGGTCTTCTGGTTCGCAATGGTCTTTTGGGAGGACTGCAAGTGGACGTCCCTCCCCAGCATCATCAGGCAGACCGATTGCTCCGCTGGCGAAAGGTCGGCCAAAATCAGGGAAGCAATCAGATACTCCTGCGGCGTCGGGCCCTCCGCCGTCTGCCGCACAGTCTCTGTCAGGATACTAAACTGACTTTTAAACACATAGGACGAAGCAAACGAACGCTTACAGGCGTCGATCACAATGGACTGCGCTTCAAAGGCAGTCACAAGGATCACCTTCGCGCGCGTATACAGGCGGATTTTGCGCGCCGCTTCGATGCCGTCCAATTCCTCTAAGGAGAGGTTTAAATCCATCAACACAATGTCTGGGTCGAGCCTTTGGGCCAGATACACCGCCTCCTCGCCGCTGGCCGTACTCCCCAAGATCCGCATGTCGGGTTCCCGGCCCAATGTGTCGCCGATCAAAAAGCAAAAATCGTCGTCGTCCTCAACCACCAGGACGCCGATTGTTCCGTCCTTCACCCCAATCCTCCTTCTCAACCTTTATTCCCCTGGGAAACGCAGTACAAACGTTGTCCCGCGCGTTTCGTTCTGCCGGGCTTGAATGCTGCCCCCGTGCTTGCGCATCACATTCCGGCAGTAATAGAGCCCCAGCCCGATGTGATGGCCGCTGGTTTTGGTCGTGTAATACGGGCTAAACAGCTGCCCCAAATGTTCCTTTGCGATGCCGTCCCCGGTATCGGACACGCAGATCTGATACCCACGGCCTGTGGGCTTCCCCTCCACGGTGATGCTGCCTTGTCCGCGCATGGCCTCCCCAGCGTTGTTCAACAGGTTGTTGAGCACCTCCGTCAGATGCGCCCGGTCACAGAACAATTCGTCCCCCTCCCCACAGCGGACCTCCACCTGGACCCCCGGAGAGAGCTTCCGGTAATCCGCTGCACAGGCCTCCAAAAGCGGGGCTATTTGCAGCACCTGCCGGTTCAGGACGATGTCTTTGGAATAGTGGAGCGCTTTGCCGGACAGCTCCTTCAAGCGCGTGGTCGACCGCAGGATGATGTCGGCATAATCCGCTGCTTCCTCCGGCGCGGACTGTTGGATATTTTGGGCGCACCATTCGATTTTGACCACTTCATTCTTCAGCATATGCCGTAAGAACTGCGCGCTTTGGTTCACCAATTTGCCGTCCTGATTCCATTCATACGATTCATGTTGGAAGCGCGCACCCATAAATCCGCCTTTGAAGGCATTGTATAAATAGAAGATAATCAGGAACAGGATAATCGGCAAGTTTCCCTGCCACGCCTTAAAAAGGCCCTTCAGGTCCAACAGGTGAATCAGGAATGCGCTGATTAATTGATACCAGATCGGCACCAAGACCAGGATGGCCACCATCTTTTTCTGCCGGTATACGGCTGTCCGCCGCTCCCGCCAAAGCGTTCCGAGCAGCAAAACCGTCAGCAGGACCCCGTAAAGCCAGTTGTAGAGGGCTGCACAAAGATAGTACGTCCGGTCGTACAGCTGGTAGTAGCGGGTTTCCAGATAGGGATAAAAGACGCC
This sequence comes from Anaeromassilibacillus sp. D41t1_190614_C2, assembly GCF_015558525.1. NCBI lineage: Bacteria > Bacillati > Bacillota > Clostridia > Eubacteriales > Acutalibacteraceae > Anaeromassilibacillus > Anaeromassilibacillus sp. D41t1_190614_C2. The sequence continues at coordinate 95,800 of NZ_JADMOD010000005.1, forward strand.
AAACAGCAGCGCCGGCACAAAGACCCCTATGCGCGCCCAACGGAAAAGCTTTGGGCGGCGCTCATCCATACGGCTGAAATAGAAGCCAAACACCAGGGCGGCGGGCATGGCGAAATAGTACAACACCGCCGTGAGCACAGAATAAATATCCAGGGAGAGCTCCTCGGTCATCCATCCGGGCCACGCCTGCATGACCGCTGGGAACAGCGTAAAATAGAGGTACTCTTTGAATACGCCCATGCTGAAGCACATCCCGCTGATAAAGCACCAACGGTTCAGCCGGTTGTGCCGGTTCCCAAGATAGACCAGGAAAAACAGCACCCAAATCAGGAGGGTGAACAACAATAAAAATTCCCCCGGCAGCCCTTTTGAAGTCCCAATCAACATCGCCTTCCACCCTCAAGCACTTTTCTTTCATTATACACGTTTTTTGGGGCGCTGGGGGAAGCGCTTCCAAAAAAAAGGGCCCGATATTCCCAAAGTTTTTAGGAAGACAGTCACAGCAAACTATGCTATAATGAAACCGTCAATTTTCAATCGGGATCACCTGATTTCGAGAAAAGCCACGGCATTTTTTCTGCAAATGTTGGAAAATTATTCACATATTTTCGGTTGAAATTTTGGCTGGCATCCGGTATCATAAATTCTATATGGAATGGTTTCTGAGTGAAAGGGTAGAAAGGTGAAAGAACGGTTATGAAAAACAAGTGGATTCTTCTTCCTGTGGCAGCTGCTTTATTGCTCACCTCCTGTCAAAGCGCCAGCGGTGCGGCGGTCTACCGCAACAATCCGCTCGAGCTCGCGCAAAGGGTGGGACAAACCGTGCAGAAATCCACCGAAATTCACTTATCCGCTGATTTTGCGGAACCCACGCCGCAGGAATCGCTTTCTGCTTGCCTACACTATATTGCGGCCAATCAAGAGCGCTATTTGAGCTACCAGTCCGCACACCCGGAGATGTCCCCCTGGGACGTTGTCACCTATGTGAACATCGGCCTGGACCATCCGTTTTACACCAACATTCAGACCGTCAGCGACCCTGCCGGCCTGTTGGCGCTTTGCAACAAATATTGGAAACTTCCGGACGGCTATGAACCTTCCGATTTGCGCCCGCTTTCGTCCCGGGTTGCTGTGGGTGTCTCCAATCAAATGCGTTCCGAGGCGGCCGGCGCCTTTGAACAGCTCTGTGCGGATGCGAAAAAAGAGGGATACACTATCCTGGCGCAATCCGCCTACCGCAGCTATGCCCGGCAGGAATCCCTCTATTCTCAATACGCCGCCCAGGACGGGACGGAGGGCGCAGACGTCTACAGCTCGCGCGCCGGCCATTCGGACCACCAAACGGGCCTGGTGGTGGACGTCAAAAACGCCTCGCTCCCCTACAACCGTTTTGGCGAGACGGCGGAGTACCAATGGGCGAAGGACAATATCTATAAATACGGGTTTATCATCCACTATCCTGAGGGGAAACAGGCGATCACCGGCTATAAGACGGAGGAATGGCACTGGCGCTATGTGGGGAAAAAGGCGGCGGCGGAAATCCACAGCCTTGGCCTCACCCTGGACGAATATTGCGCGATCTTCCTGGCTAACCCGGGCAGCGGTGTCCCCGCTTTGACCTCCGACACGCCGGATACGCTCTCCCTTGCGCAGGGAAGCTCGTATACCTTTGCGTTCCAGCCATCCGGAGCCCTCGCCGTCCCCACCTTTACCACCGGCGACGGGACCATTCTCTCCACCGCCGGGCTGCGGTTCCGCAGCGGCACGTATCTGCTCTCGGTGCAGGGGCTGGCCCCGGGAAGCACCAACCTCTATGCGACCTTTGATGGACAAGCCCCCATCCGGCTTTGTTCCGTCACCGTCGAAGGATGATCTATCGGGCAGTCTGTACCAGCGCTGTCCGTGCCTTTTTCGGCGCTATGCCAAGTTTCAGCCATTGTTTTCTATGATTTCCTCGGACCGTATGGCGGCCATCGCCCCATGCGGTCCGTTCTGTTTTGCGCAAAGCGCAGTGCAACCAAAAAGATTGCGCACGGCAGCCGGCCGGTCGTAAATTGCCCCGCGCCTGCGCCAGTCCATCCGGCACAGCGGCCCTTGACAAACACAAACTTTTCGCGAATAATAGATTCATATCCCTAAGTTGCACAGGAGGCGTGAAGGATGAGACAATGTATGGACGCGGATAATTTGCACCGCCGTTTGAAAAAGATCATCGGCCAGGTGCAGGCCATCGATCGGATGGTCGACGAAGACGTCCCCTGCGAGGACGTTCTTTCCCAGATCAATGCTGCAAAATCAGCGCTGCACAAGGTCGGCCAGGTTGTTTTGGAGGGCCATATCCAGCACTGTGTACGCGATGGGATCGAACACGGGGACGCAGACAAGACCATCGAGAACTTTACAAAAGCGGTTGAACGCTTTTCCAACATGACATGATTTTGCACACCGGCTGTACAAAACGGCCGGTGCTTTTTATTTCCATGCTCTGGATTTGGAAAATATCCCCCGCTTCTTTTGCATGCCCCTCACAAAACGCCCTATAAAGATTACGCTCTATTTTCATTTCTTACCCCCACTATAAGATTTCTGTGCCCTTCTGGCAATCATCCATTTGCCCAATCCGCACGCACCTCTTTCTAAAAAATTTTTTGCATACTTGACAACCTATACCCGTATAGGTATTATATACATATACCCCCATAGGTATAGAAAGAAGGGTGCTCTATGCAAGCATTGGAACGGTTTTTAGAATGGGGCGGGCTGAAAAAAGACATCGCCTGTCTTGTTCTCTCCGGGATTTCCTTAGTCATCAGCATTTTCCATCTGCTTCCCCTCCCCTTTGACGCCGCCTGGGTTGCGATTATCCTTTGCGGCGTCCCCATTCTTTTGGAAGCCTTTATCGGCCTCGTAACCGCCTTTGACATCAAGGCCGATGTGCTGGTGTCCATCGCTTTGATCGCCTCGGTGCTCATTGGGGAAGATTTCGCCGCCGGTGAGATCGCGTTTATCATGCAGCTGGGCGCCCTTTTGGAGGATCTGACCGTCGCAAAAGCGCGCGCCGGCATCGAAAAGCTGGTCCATCTAACCCCCCAGACCGCCCGCAGGCTTGCCGGCGGCCAGGAGGAAATCATCCCCGCCGAACAGGTTTGCGTGGGCGACCTGCTCCGCGTCCTCCCCGGGGAAACCATCCCGGTGGACGGGAAGATCGTCTCCGGCGAAACGTCGATCAACCAGGCGGTCATGACCGGCGAGTCCCTGCCCGTGGACAAACATCCCGGTGACCCGGTATCCAGCGGGACCGTCAACCAATTCGGTTCCTTCGATATGAAGGCGACCAAGGTGGGAGAGGACAGCTCCATCCAGCGCATGATCCGCCTGGTGCAGTCGGCAGACGCCGGGAAAGCGAAGATTGTCGGCATTGCAGACCGGTGGGCAACCTGGATTGTTGTGATTGCCCTCAGCGCAGCCGCCTTGACCTGGCTGATCACCGGGGAGATCATCCGGGCGGTGACCATTCTGGTGGTCTTTTGTCCCTGCGCCCTGGTCTTGGCCACCCCCACCGCCATCATGGCCGCGATTGGGAATGCCACCAAACACAGCTTTCTCGTGCGCGAGGGCGACGCTTTGGAGCGGCTTGCGTCCGTCTCCAAGATCACGTTTGACAAAACGGGGACGCTCACCTATGGGAAACCGGAGGTCGTCGCCGTCCACAGCCTTTCGGACCATTTTGCAAAGGAGGACCTGTTCCTCTACGCGGCCAGCGTCGAATCGCACTCCGAGCATCCCTTGGGAAAGGCGATTGTGTCCAGCTATGGCAGCAAAGGCAAACAGGAACTCTCCCCGGTTGACCAATTCCAAATGCTCCCGGGGCGGGGCGTAAAGGCGCGGATCGGCGGAAAGGAAGTCCTGGCAGGAAATGGGGAACTGCTCGCGGAGGAAAATATTCCGACTCGTGCGGCGAAAGAACCGGCCGGCCGGTATCTCGGCCAGGGGTGCACGGTCATCTATCTGGCGATCGATCACACCCTCGCGGGATTCCTTGCGCTCTCCGATACGCTGCGCGAGGACGCCAAAGCGATGATCCGCGCTGTAAAGGAGGCAGGCGTCACCCCCGTCCTACTGACCGGCGACCACGAGAATGCTGCTCAGACCATCGCCCAACAGCTCGAAATCGACGAGGTCCATGCGGGCTGCCTGCCGGAGGACAAGCTACACTGGATTGGCGCCTACCAGAAGGAGCGGCATTATGTCTGCATGATCGGGGACGGCATCAACGATGCACCCGCACTGAAAAAGGCGTATGTGGGCATTGCCATGGGCGGCGTGGGAAGCGACATCGCCGTGGACGCCGCCGACATCGCGCTGGTCAACGACGACATCAAGGAGCTGCCCCACCTTTTGCGCCTGGCAAAGCGCATGATGGTCACCATCAAATGCAATCTGACGTTCTCCATGGCCCTAAATTTCATTGCGATCGTCTTGGCGATGACCGGCATTTTGAACCCTGTGGTCGGCGCGCTGGTCCATAATGCGGGCTCTGTGCTCGTCATCGTCAATTCCTCCTTGCTTTTGAAATGGAGGAAAAAGCGCTAAGAAATCTTCCATGTATCATGTATTTTTACCCCGCAGACATTTAAAAACAAATCGCTCATTCGCTTTTATGATCTCTTGAATGTACCATTCCTACGGAAATACAATTGTCGGAAAACCAGCGGCTTGGATTTTCAAGCCGCTGGTTTTCTAATTGTATACAAATTGTATAATTCAGTTTGATATATCTATTTGTTGTATTTCCTATCTGCTTTCTTCGCTATCGCACCTTCCCCAGTAGCAGTGTTACGTGCAGAACCGTATTTTAACGCATGGAGTGCGCCATCATTTCTGGCGTGGTGTAACATTTCTGTGTTCCTGGACGCTCCGCTGGGGTTCTCGAGGATGTTCCCAATGATTCTGAAAATGATATGGGAAAACAAAACCAAATATTGGGTTCCAATCGTATTTCCTATTGCAACATAAAAAATCCCCTGCTGCGTGATGCAGCAGGGGATTTCACCTGTTGTGTCAAAAAGGGATTTGCTGGGGGAATGCGATTTATTCTGCGATTTCGCCCTTGGAGAGCTTCTCGAGGTGCTCGTAGTTCTCCTTCGCGACCTTCTCTGCCTCTGTGAAGAGCTTCTCTGCACGCTCCGGGAACGCACGGGTCAGGGAGTTGTAACGAACCTCGCCCATGATGAAGTCACGATAGCTGGCGGTCGGCGCCTTGCTGTCGAGATGGAACGGATTCTTGCCCTCTTCCTTGAGTCTCGGATCATAGCGGAAGTTCTGCCAGTAGCCAGCCTCAACTGCCTTCTTCTCTTCCTTCTGTGCAATGCTCATGCCGCCCTTGATGCCGTGGTTGATGCAGGGAGCATACGCAATGATGAGGGACGGGCCGTTGTAGCTTTCTGCCTCGGTGATCGCCTTGATGCACTGGTTGTAGTCAGCGCCCATTGCAACGTGAGCAACATAGACATAGCCATAGCTCATTGCGATAGCCGGGAGATCCTTCTTCTTCGTCGCCTTACCGGTTGCCGCGAACTGTGCCACGGAGCCGATCGGGGTGGACTTGGAAGCCTGGCCGCCGGTGTTGGAATAAACCTCGGTGTCGAATACCAGGATGTTGACGTTCTCGCCGGAAGCGATGACGTGATCCAGGCCGCCGAAGCCGATGTCATATGCCCAGCCGTCGCCGCCGAAGATCCACATGGACTTCTTCGCGAGGAAGTCTTTGTCCTTCAAGGTCTTCTGGGACAGCTCGTAGCCAGCCGCAGCAGCCTTCTCCAGCTCCGGAATCAGAGCGTCGGTCGCCGCACGGTTGAGCTTGCTGTCGTCGAAGGTATCCAGATAGTTCTTGCAAGCTTCCTTCATCTCCGCGGAGGACTTATCGGAAGCTGCGATCTGCTCAACATATTCGGCCAATCTGCCGCGGATCGCCTTCTGAGCGAGCGTCATGCCGTAGCCGAACTCTGCGTTATCTTCAAACAGGGAGTTGGACCATGCCGGGCCATGTCCCTTCTCGTTGCGGGTGTACGGAGTAGCCGGTGCGGAACCGCCCCAGATGGAGGAGCAGCCCGTTGCGTTGGCGATATACATTCTGTCGCCGAACAGCTGGGTGACCAGCTTAGCATACGGGGTCTCGCCGCAGCCTGCGCAGGCGCCGGAGAATTCAAGCAGCGGCTGCTTGAACTGGCTGCCCTTGACGGTGGTCTCCTTGAACTTGTCGATGACTTCCTGTTTCGGGCCAATCTTGCGGCCATATTCGAAGCCTTCCTGGCTCTGCAGCTGGGTCTCCATCGGCTTCATGACGAGCGCCTTCTCGCCCTTCATGCCCGGGCAAACCTGTGCGCAGGAACCGCAGCCGGAGCAGTCCATCGCGGAAATGGTCATTGCGAACTTCATGCCCGGCATGCCGGTCATGTCCTTGTACTTCATGCCAGCCGGTGCATTGGCGGCCTCTTCCTCTGTCAGAGCGACCGGGCGGATAACCGCGTGCGGGCAGACATAGGAGCAGAAGTTACACTGGATGCAGTTCTGCGGGTTCCATTCCGGAATATCGATTGCAATGCAGCGCTTCTCGTAAGCGGAAGAGCCAGCCGGAGCCGTGCCGTCCTCCATGCCGAGGTCGACAAACGTGGAAACCGGCAGTTCATTGCCTTTGTATTTGTTGCAGGGATTCAAGAAGTTCTTGACATATGCCACGGTGTCCGCATTGCCCTCGATGGCAACGTCGGCCTTCGCCTCGTCCACGGCGTTCTTCCAGGACTCCGGCACATTGACCTTGTGGTACTCGTTCGCGCCGCGCTCGATGGCCTCGTGGTTCATGGCGACGATCTTCTCGCCCTTCTTGCTGTAGGACTTGGTAGCGGCGTCCTTCATGTACTGGATCGCCTGGTCCTTCGGGATGATGTTTGCGATGCTGAAGAATGCGGACTGCAGGATGGTGTTGATGCGGCCACCCAGGCCGATCTCCTTGCCCAGCTTCACACCGTCGATGGTGTAGAAGTTGATGTTGTTGTCCGCGATATACTTCTTCATCTTGGCCGGCAGGTGCTGGTCAAGCTCTTCATCGCTCCACAGGCAGTTCAGCAGGAAGCTGCCGCCCGGCTTAACGTCCTGAACCATGTCATACTCGTTGACATAGGACGGCTTATGGCAGGCTACGAAGTCAGCCTGGCTGATATAATAGGTGGACTTGATCGGCTTGTCGCCAAAACGCAGGTGAGAAACCGTCAGGCCGCCGGACTTCTTGGAGTCATAGGCAAAATAGCCCTGTGCATACATATCGGTGTGGTCGCCGATGATCTTGATGGAGTTCTTGTTTGCGCCGACGGTGCCGTCTGCGCCCAGGCCCCAGAACTTGCAGGAGGTGATGCCCTTCGGCGTGGTGTCCGGGTTCTCCTTGATCTCAAGGGAGAGGTTGGTCACATCGTCCACGATGCCAATGGTGAAGCGCTTCTTCGGGGTCTCGGACTCCATGTTGCGGTATACAGCGACGATCTGGCCCGGGGTGGTATCCTTGGAACCGAGGCCATAGCGGCCGGTGTAAACCTTCACGGTGCCGAACTTCGTGCCGGACAGAGCAGCCAGCACATCCAGATACAGCGGCTCGCCGATGGAACCGGGCTCTCTGGTGCGGTCGAGAACGGAAATCGTCTTCACCGTCTCCGGCAGGACGTCCGTCAGATACTCTGCTACAAACGGACGATAGAGGTGAACCTTTACAAGGCCAACCTTGTCGCCGGCAGCGTTCAGATAGTCAACCACTTCTTCTGCGCATTCGCAGACGGAACCCATGGCGACGATCACGCGCTCTGCGTCCGGTGCGCCATAGTAGTTGAAGGGCTTGTAATCGGTGCCGATCTTTGCATTGACCTGGTTCATGTAGTCAACCACAACGGCCGGCAGCTCGTCGTAATATTTGTTGCCAGCCTCGCTCGCCTGGAAGAACGTGTCGTCGTTCTGCGCAGTGCCGCGGGTGACCGGATGCTCCGGGTTCAGGGAACGGCGGCGGAACGCATCAACCGCATCCCAATCGAGCATGTCGGCCAGATCTTTGTAATCCCATACTTCAATCTTCTGAATCTCGTGGGATGTCCGGAAGCCGTCGAAGAAATGGAGGAACGGCACGCGGCCCTTAATAGCAGCAAGGTGCGCCACAGCGCCCAGGTCCATAGCCTCTTGCGGGCTGTTGGAGCAGAGCATCGCATAGCCGGTCTGACGGCATGCATACACGTCGGAGTGATCGCCGAAGATGCACAGCGCATGAGTCGACAGCGAACGGGCGGAGCAATGAATAACGCTCGGAAGGAATTCGCCTGCGATCTTATACATATTCGGGATCATCAGGAGCAAACCCTGGGAAGCGGTGTAAGTGGTGGTCAAAGCGCCAGCCGCGAGGGAGCCATGCACTGCACCGGCAGCGCCTGCTTCGGACTGCATCTCCGTAACCTGTACTTCTCTTCCGAAAAGATTCTTTCTGTTTGCAGCAGCGTACTTGTCCGTCTCATCCGCCATCGGGGAAGACGGGGTGATCGGATAGATTGCGGCAACGTCCGTAAACGCATACGATACATGCGCGGTGGCGGTATTGCCGTCCATGGTTTTTCTTTGTCTTGCCATTCTAATATTTTCCTCCTTTTAAGGATCTTGTAATCTCCCGGTACAATTTACACCCACACTGTACCAATCTAAATTTTAGCATCTTTTATGGCGCATGTAAAGGAAAAAAACCGGATTTATCCAGAGAATTCCGCAGAATATTCGTTTTGCCCCCATAGAAAAATTTCTTTCCCAGGCCGGGCCAATCCTCTTTGCTCCGCCAAAACGCCCTAGCGGCGCATAACTTTTCAAAATGGGCGTTCCGTAGGGATTATGCCGCTGTATCGCGATTGACAGCTCCCCTCGGTATAGGCTAAAATAAGAATCACCATACTATTCTTATACTATGCAGGTTTTCACCTGCCGAAAGGGGAAAAATTTATTTATGCCTCCGGAACCCGCAGGCCATTTATGGCCGCTGTCAACGAGTGTCCAACCCGCCCAGGCGGAATCATCCTTCTCTGTGTTTTCCATTATCCTGCTGATTATCTTGATCTTGGTCAATGCGTTTTTCGCAGCGTCTGAGATCGCAGTCATCACCCTGAACGACAACAAGGTCCGCAAAATGGCAGAGGAGGGCGATAAGCGCGCTAAGCGCGTCCTCAAGCTCACCAAGGATTCCAGCCGTTTTTTGGCCACCATCCAGGTCGGCGTAACATTGGCAGGTTTCTTGACCTCAGCAGCGGCTTCGCAAACATTTGCCGGGAAACTGGCCGACGCGCTATCGTTCATACCCATTTCGCACGATATCCTCTTTGGCGTGTCCACCGTCCTGGTCACCCTGCTGCTCTCCTATTTTTCGTTGATCTTCGGCGAATTGGTGCCGAAAAAGATCGCCATGCAGCGGGCGGAATCGCTTTCCTTTAAATTCTCCGGCATTTTAAACGCGGTCTCCTCCATTTTCCACCCGTTTATCTCCTTCCTGACCGCATCGACCAATTTCGTGCTCAAATTGATGGGATATGACCCCAACAAAGATGAGCAGACAGTCACCGAAGAAGAAATCCTCATGATGGTGGACCAGGGCGAAGAAACCGGCGTGATCGGGGAGAGCGCCAAGGACATGATCTCGAACATCTTCGATTTCAGCGACGCGACCATCGACGAGGCGATGACGCACCGTACGGACATCACTGCGGTGGAGGACACCGCAACCATCCAGGATGTTGTGAACCTCTCTTTGGAAGACGGCTTTTCCCGCATCCCCGTATACCACGAGGATCTCGACAACATCATCGGGATTATCTATGTGAAAGACCTTTTAAAATATGTAGGGAAGCAGACGGACGACCACATCCCGCTGACCAGCCTGATGCGAAGCGTCTATTTTGTGCCCGAGACCAAGCAGTGCAGCCAGCTCCTCGCTGAAATGATCGAGCGCAAGCTGCAAATCGCCATCATCGTGGACGAATACGGCGGCACCGAGGGCCTCATCACCATGGAGGATCTGATGGAATCCATCGTGGGCAATATCCAGGACGAATACGACCACGAGGAAGAGGACATCTATCAGGTGGACGAGAACAAGTTTACCGTGGACGGCACCACGCCGATCGACGAAATTTCCGACCTTGTGGGCGTCGAACTGCCGGAGGGCGAATACGACACCATCGCGGGCCTTATGGTGGAAAACCTGGGGCGCATCCCAAAGCCGGAGGAACATCCGAGCATCGACATCGACTGCTTGACCTTGACCGTCCTGGCGGTGGACGACCGCCGGATTGCGAAGATCCTGATCGAAAAGCACGTCCCGCCAAAGGCGGAGGAAGAAGAAGCATCCTGACCGCATCCCAATCCGGATGCCCAGGGGGTGCCAACATTCTATATAGGCAATTCTGATACCAGCCAAGCGCATTCATGCGCTTGGCTTTTTTGTGCTCTATACAAGGTATACGCACCCAAAATTCCGCAGGCTATCCCCTGAAAACACCCGGTTTTTTCGTGGGTTTTCGCCTGCCTCCGGAAACCGCGGCCGCCACAAAAACGACGCGCTGCGGGGAGCCATTGCCCTCCGCTAAAACGATTCACAAAATGTTCATTTTTACCTTGCTTTTCTCCGCGAATTGTAGTACATTATAGGGGCTGTCCAGCATGGATCATGCGGGCTGGGCACTGGTCAGTCGCAAACTCCTGACCTAAAAGAAAACTACGGAGGAATCTCAAATGAAAAAACAAACCCGAAGCACGGTTTTCCTGGCGCAGGGCGCCATGATTGCCGCCATCTACACGGTCCTGACGCTTCTGGCCGCCACCATGAACCTGGCCTATGGGCCGGTCCAATTCCGGTTTTCCGAAGCGCTCACCATTTTACCCTTGTTCACACCCGCAGCAATCCCTGGGCTGACCATTGGATGCCTGCTGAGCAACCTGTTCAGTGGGTATGGGGCGGCCGATATGATTTTTGGCACGCTTGCCACTCTATTGGCAGCCATAGCCACCCACATGTTGCGGAATGTAAGGATCAAACATATCCCTTGGCTGGCGCCATTGCCGCCGGTCGTTTTTAACGCCGTCATCGTCGGCGCAGAAATCGCGTTCTTTGCCCCAGAAGGTTTCCTTTGGGCCGGTTTTGCCGCTTCTGCGCTTTCCGTCGGCTTGGGGGAGCTGGCTGTTTGCTATATCTTAGGTTTGCCCCTGGCGGTATTCATGGAACGCACAGGGCTTTCCCGCTATTTGACCGATGGACCGCTTCGCCTATCCAGCCGTTAAGGGCAGCCAAAACTGGCTGTCCTGAACATAAACTGTCAACCACAAGACTATTTCGAGGTGATCGAATTGCAAGAAAGCTTTTCCTTATTCAAACGTCTAAAATCTGTCCCCCCCGTCCGATTGATTGTCGTCAGCTTTTTTGTTGTGATCATGATCGGTACAACGCTTCTGACGCTCCCCATCACAAGCCGCAGCGGGCAATTCACCGCCGTGATCGACGCGCTGTTTACCGCGACCTCCGCGACCTGCGTAACCGGCCTGGTCACATTTGACACCTGGACCCACTGGAACGTGTTCGGGCAGGTTGTGATTATCCTCTTGATCCAGACCGGCGGCCTGGGTGTGATTACCTTCACAACGGGCTTTACTCTCCTCGCCCGCCGGAAGCTGGGCTTGCGCGAATTGCAGCTCGCGTCGGAAAACACCTCCGGTGATACGATGGACGTCTATCAATTGGTTCGGACCATTTTGATCTTCACCTTTAGCAGCGAGTTGATCGGGGCAGCCGTTCTTGCACTCCGTTTTGTCCCCAAATTTGGCGCCCATGGAATATGGATCTCCGTGTTTACCGCCATATCTGCTTTTTGCAATGCCGGTTTTGACATCCTTGGCTTTGAAAAGCCGGACAACAGCTTAATCGGATATGCGAACGATCCATTAGTTTGCATTCCTGTGGCCCTATTGATCATTGTGGGCGGCCTCGGATTTATTGTGATCCATAATATTTATTATGCAAAGCTGTTCCCCAGCTTGAAAAAGAAAAAACGCTTGCCGCTAAACCTGCATTCCCGCGTCGCCATCTGCATGACGGTCGCCCTGCTTGTCATCGGTACGGTTGGTTTCCTTGCTTTTGAATGGAACAACACACTGGAGGGGAAAAATTTCTTCCAAAAGTTGTTGGTCTCCTTCTTCCAATCGACCAGCGCACGTACAGCGGGTTTCGCCTCTGTAGATATCGCCAGTGAGCACGATATCACAAAACTCCTGACGGTTATCTTGATGTTCATCGGTGCGGCGCCTGCCGGTACCGGCGGCGGTATTAAGGTGACTACATTCGTAGTCTTGGTGGCTACGGTCGTCAGCGTCATGTTTGGTAAAGAAGATACCACGTTAAACCATCGCCGGATTGAAAAGGGCACTGTTTACCGCGCCTTGTCCATTACAACTGTCTCGATGTTGGTCGTCTTTTTTGCCACAGGGGTTATCCTTGCCACAAACGACCATCCAATCAGCGCGATTGACGCCCTTTTTGAAGCAACCTCCGCATTTGGCACCGTCGGCCTGACCGCCAGCTTAACTCCGACCTTAAATTGGATTTCAAAATTCGTCTTGAGCTTGACAATGTTCATCGGGCGCGTTGGCCCTATTTCCCTTGCCTTGGCCATCGCGATCAAGCGTGCCCGCAACAAAGGGGCTATCCTGCCAGAAGGCAAAATCGTCGTCGGATAAAGGCCGCCTGGTAACGGTTGGCCAAAGGGCATGCCGCTGTTTACCACCCTGAGGGCCGGCGTCACCGGACGTGCCCTGTGTGGACAGCCGTCCATTTCCACGCAGCCCATCTCCGATGCCCTTGAGGAAACCTTTTATCGGGCTTCCCGCAACAACACACCTTCCAATAAAAGGGGTTCGGCCCGAATGCATTGGGAGGATTGGGAAAGGCTTATTGCTTGCGCCCCGCAGGCAATAAGCCTTTTTTGCCGGTCCTGCTCCCCAAGGGGGTCCCGCCCGTCCCTCTGCCCTTTCTGGAGGGACAAGGCCTGCTTCAGAAAGGCCCCTAGCTAGCCCCTCTAATTTCCAAATCTGTGCGCAATCCTCATCCGGGCAGGGCTATGCCTCTCCAGGAAAAGGCCCTTCCCCACTTTGCGTATACCTTTCCGCCGGTGGCCCCGTGCTTCTATAGGGCTGTGTCTTGGCTGCGCGAAAGCCGATAAAGCAAACAAAGGGCCCGCATTTCGAAACGAAATGCGGGCCCTATCGTTTATATTCTTCTCCCTTTGAGAAGGTTCAGCCGGCAATCCAGCCGCTCCCCTCCTTCCGGGGACGCTGCCTTTCCAAAAGGTTTTCTATAGCAGGGGCTATAGGGATCACATGGCGTCGTTGCCAGAGAACTCCCCTACATAAACATTCTCTGCTTCGCCGGTGTTGTTCACGCTTCCCGTGGCTTCGCAGTCCTCTGCCGGGTCGCTCAGCATACCTGCAAAGCCGCCCACATAGATTCTGCCGGCCATGCCGGTGCTCTCGTTGCTGACATTGCCCTTTGCGCTGGAATTGGATGCCGTGCCGTTCATCCAGCCGATCAAACCGCCCAGGGCGATGGTGTCTTCATCCTGCATATCTCCGGTCATCGTCACATTGCCGGAAGCCGTGCAGCCGTCGACCATTGTATTCAAGTATCCCTCGCCGATCAGGCCGCCCACATAGACAACGGAGGTTGCCGTTCCTTCCGCCGTCACGTCCGCAGTGGACGAGCAATCCGTCAATGTGGAATCGCCGATGGCATCACCGGCCACACCGGCCAGGCCGCCCAGATAGCAGGAACCCCCTGTATCGTCCCAGGTAACCGTACCGCCGATGACATGGCAATTCTCCACGTTGGTGCTGCTCAAAACGCCTGCAAGGGCGCCGCCATATTCGCCTGTGGTGACCTGCGGGTCTACCAGCACGACATTTTTGATCTCCGCATTTTTGCAGTATGTAAACAAGCCCGCATATTTCAGAGGCTTTTCATCCTTTGCAGCTTCTACATGCAAACCCGTGATCTTGTAGCCGTTGCCGTCGAAGGTGCCGGTAAAGTTGTTTTTGCTTTCTTCCCCGCCGATCGGCTGGAAATCAACGTCAGAGAGGTCAATCCCTCTTGCAAGCTTGTAATAGCCGTCCAAATTTTCGTTGATCTTCTCGAAATCGCTGGCCTTGCGGATCCAGATCGCCTGCTCCTCCGAGCTGCCGTCGCCGTCCGTATACAGCATATCTTCGTTTCCTGCCAGCTCGCCCACATAGGTTTCCGCTGCCGAGCCGGTGTTGCTGACGTCGCCAGTGGCGGTGCAGCCCTCTGCCGGTTCGCTCAGCGATCCAGCAAAGCCACCCACATAGATTTTGCCTGCCGTGCCGGCGCTCTCGTTGCTGACATTGCCCGACGCGCTGGAATTCACCGCTGTACCGGTTACCCATCCAACCAAACCGCCCAGGGCGATGGTCTCGTCATCCTGCGTGCTGCCGGTCATGGTCACATCGCCGGAAGCCGTGCAGCCGTCAATGGTCGAATTCAAGAACAAACCGCCGATGAGTCCGCCCAAATAGACCTTATTTTTTGCCGTCCCCACAGCCGTCACATCCGCAGAAGACGAGCAATCCTTCAGGACAGAACTGCCAGTGTCCTCGCCAATCAAACCACCTATAGAACATTCGCCCTTCGTGTAATCCCATGTGATGCTGCCGCCGTTGACCTGGCAATTTTCAATGCGGGTGTTGCTCACAACGCCTGCCAAGGCCCCGCCGTACCGGTTCGTTTCCACCTGCGGCGCTTCAAATACAAGGTTCTTGAGTTCCGCGTCTTTGCAATATCCGAACAGGCCCACATGGAGCATCTGTTTCTCCCCTTTGATCTGCATCCCCGCGATCGTGTATCCGTTGCCGTCCAAGGTGCCGGTAAATTTCTCCGTTTTGCTCCCAGCGCCTCCAATCGGTTCCCAAATCATGCCCGAGAGGTCGATATCCGATCCCAGCTCATAATACCCGTCCATATTGTCGTTGATCTTGCTGAAATCCTCTGCCGAACGGATCCAGATGGCCTGCTCTTCCGAGCTGCCGTCGCCGTCCGCTTTGAATGCGACTTCAAAGGAAGCGGTCTTATCGGTTGTAGAGACCTCAACGGTCGCATCCGGGTCCGCCAGCACATAGCCTGCGGGCAGCTTATTCGCGTCAGGCTTGAGCGTCATGGTTGTTTCCCCTTCGGGGAAGGCCACCAGGTAAGAGCCGACGGTTTCGCCGTCCTTTACCCACTGGACCGTTGCCATTTCGGCTGCGCCTGCGCCTTCGTCGGTCTGGAACGCCTTCACGACCAAATTGCCGTGGAAGTGTTTGCCTTGGTATTCATTGCCTGCTGTCTCCGGCAGATATGCGCCGACCACATAGGTCTGCTCACCATTGCCCGCTGGCAACGCCAGGCCGGGTGTATAGGATGTGCCTTCCGAATCCGGGTTAAGGTTGTCCGCTATGGGCGTCCACGACCCGTTGACCTTCTCAAAGAGAACCAGTTTCAACACATCTGCCAGGCCGTTCGTGCAAACCGCCTCACCGTTTTGACTGCTCTGCACAATGGTCTCCGTTCCGTCGGCATTTTCGGTAATTGCAATTGCTTTCTCGCCGCCTTCCGGGCATGTCGCGCTTGCCATATCCAAAGCTTCCACTGAAAGCTGGATATAAGCCGGGAGTGTCCCCGCGTTTTCCACAACGACCGGCTGAAAATAGACCGGTTTTGGGTCATAGCCATCCACATTTGCATTGCCGTTGCCCGCATCGTTGATCTCTTCCAAGAAATTTTGATACTGCATTGGGCGCAGGTTCACAAAGGTCAGGGGTGCGGTAGCCCCTTCGCCCGGCTCTACAGTGATGTCCAAAACGCCGGCGGTAAAGTCCGCATCCATCTTCTCCGTATCCGTAAACCATGCCATGGTCCCGCCTATCAGCAGGCAAAGCACCAGCAGGATGGATACGCCTGATAGCAATACTCTCCTTTTTTTCATGCCGAATCCTCCTCGTTATAAATGATTAATCTATCTACAGCAAAATTCCACGGCAAAAGCGTGCCATTTCGCAGTAGTATTGAATTAATAGAATTTAAATGCGTTCTTTCTTTTATTTATACATTGTATAATATAGGATGATTTTACCATTCTTTGGGTTACATGTCAATCCTTCAAACAATTTGTATATATTATACGATAAAAGCAAATAACATCTGGAAAAATTGCGCTTTAAAAAACTGCATCTTGTTTGTGTGACTTTTATCCAGCAAAATGCATAAAAGCACGTGTGTATTTTTATACACACGTGCTTTTTCGGTTTTCTATTCTATTGCCCGATCACTTGCGTTCCCGCAAGACACGCAAAAGCTGTTTCTGGCTCTTGCCCTCGCACACAGCGACAATTTCATCATTCGCATGGATCACCGTATTACCATTTGGGATCATCATTGCATCCCCGCGGACAATCGAAATCACCAGCGAACTCTCTGGGAGGTCGACATCTTTCAGCGTAACGCCCTCCAAAGCGGTATCCGGCGGCAAAGTCATTGTACAAATGCCAGCGCGGCCCTTATTGAGCGTTGCCAAGAGATGCATTTCCGCGATATCGACTTCCTGTTCAATCAAATTCGTAATGATTTCCGTGCTGCTAACAACAATATCCGCTCCCAAGATGCGCAATGCATCCATGTTCCGTGGATCGTTCGCCCGTGCAATCACTTTAATCGCCTTAAATTGGCGCTTCGCGAGCTGGGAAGCCACCAGGTTGTCCTGGTCCTGGCCAGTCACCGCGATGAAGCAGTCCGCATTCTGTGTCCCTGCATCTTCCAACGTCTCAATCTCTGTTCCATCGCCGCAGATTACCTCGACATCCAGCTCATTCGCCAGCCGCATGCAGCGAAGCTTATTCTTTTCAATCAAACGCACATCATGCTTGCGGTCCAGCATAATCGTGGCCAAATGATAGCCTAATTTTCCGCCTCCAACGATTACAATACGCATCGTCTTTCCTCCCAGATAATACTATCTGTATTTTTATGTTTTAAAAATACAATCTGTTTCATTATTGTCTTAAATTTCCGAATATAGCCTTTCCCCGCTTTGCAAAAGGCAGGTGCAACCTGGCCGGGAGGCTCCCCAGCCCTACTTGACGCCCGCTGTATTGCAACAAAGGGCGGAGCGAAGGCAATCTCCCGGAAAACTCAATCGATAATCTTGGCAAACACTAGGCGGTCATTTTCCATAATCAACTGATCCTTCCGCCCGGTGTTAAGCACCATTGTCCCATCCGCATGTACAACGCCAAAGAGGATCTGCCCTTCCTTCATCGGGAACCGGTCCAGGGAAAGCCCATACCAAGCGCGGTCCGCTTCCTTGGTATAGAACCCCGCAGTTGCCGTCCCAAAGGTCACCTCTTTGGAATCCCAGGGCTGCGTCAGGGCGGCAAACATCGCGTCCCCGGCGAGCTTTGTGTGGCAGACGGTTTTTAGGCCGAACCGTTTAAAAACCTTTTCGCGCGCCGGATCTGAAATGCGCGCGACCACATTCTGGACCCCGAAAAACTCTTTTGCAATCTGTGAAATCGTGATATTCAGATTATCGTCCGGCGTACAGACCGCCACTGCATCACAGCTTTCGATCCCCGCATTTTTCAGCACATGGGTGTCCATGGGAAAGCCTGTAACAGTCATCCCATTAAAATCATCTTCCAACATCCGGAATGCATCGGTGTCAGAATCCACGATTGCAACATCGTGGCCATGATGGTCCAACAGCTCCGCCAAGCGTCTGCCCAGACGGCCGCATCCAATCACTAAAACGTTCACCCAGAATCTCCTCCCGGCAATTCAATTTGATTTTCTCCGGTGCTTGGGAAGGGCAAAGCCCATACCGCCCCATGCCACCTGGTTTCTAAAAGGATCTTTATCACGCCCCGGCCTGAAGCCAAAGGCGCTGCTCATACGCGTTTTTCCCGGTTCGATCTCGAAGGCAGGTTCATAAAAACGCATTGTATGACATCATTTGCGCTGGAGCGCCTTCCTTTTTTCTGCTTCTATACAACAAAAAACCTTTTCCCAAAAAAGGAAAAGGGTATCCATCACGGCTCTAACGGCCGTTTGACGCAACATATGCTATTTTGTTGTACGGATCACAAGCGCCGGCTTCCATTCCATTCTCCAGTATGGGATACAAAGCCAAGTCCTCCTTCGTTGCTGGCAACGGCCATTCGCCTGCCCAGCAGCCACAAAATTGACGGAACCAGAGAACCCCCTGGAAAAAGCCCTTGCACGGGGCACTTCCATCTGCTGATTGATCCAACGATGCAGCTCCCTTCGCCTGAACCCTTTCAGATTCAGGCCGCCGGGACCCGGCGAAAGAAGGATGCATCCCGTGTGGGTCACCACACATATTTGGCCCGCCCGGAGGGATTCGAACCCCCGGCCTTCAGAATCGGAATCTGCTGCGATATCCAGCTTCGCTACGGGCGGATGAAGACTGTTAGTAATTATAGCACGCCCTTGGACAAATTTCAATCATTAGTTTCCCAAAACTAGGGGATTTTCCGCAGGCATTCCCAGATAAGGTTGTGCTTGAAAACTGCAATAGGGGGCATACGGTCTGCTCTTTAACCGCACGCCCCCTACAGCTTCATTATATAATGGGTTTAAGGAAGATGAAAAAGAAAAGGGTTAAGCACTTCTATCGAAGAGATTCTGCTTCCCTGGTTGCCGCCCGGCTCCCCGGGCGGCCCCAAGAGAAAAGCAGCTTTGCTGGGCAGAAGATTTCTGTTGCCCATCAACCGCGCCCAGCCTAGAAAAGTCGTTTACGCTGCAATGGTTACTACGCAATGCTGCTGTGCGGTCTGTCCCGGAAGCGTCGTGTAAACGCCGGTGGACTCGCCGACATTGCCGATTGCCCAAATGCGGAAGTAGTAGTCATTGCCGATCTGCGCAACATACTGGGTCTTGAACACGCTGCCGTTGCCCACGGTGAAGAGAGGCAGGATATTGCTGCCGTTGACCAACGTCATCTTGAAGCAATACGCCTGGCCCTGGCGGACAGTAAACGGAAGCGTCGTATCGGAACGCACATATGGTGTAAGTGTAGAAGTACCCGTGCCCGGCGTTACCACGCTGGTTCCATCACCGGTGTTGCCGTCTCTCACAGGGACATAAACCGTGGTAGAACCGCCACCGGAAGAAGAACTGCTTCTCGGCACAAGTGCCATGATCGCATCGTTGATCGCCTTCACTGCAGCGTCTACTCTGGGCTGCGTTGCGGTGGACGGCAGGGCCTTTGCGGCTGCGACTGCCTCTTCCAGGGCTGCCCAAGAATCGCTGGTGTACTTGCTTTCGGAGCGGGACTCCGCATCCTGGATTGCTGCATTCAGCTCATCGAAGTTTGCATCCAGGATCTGATACGGATAGTAAACAATGTTTGCTCTGCCATAGGAAGCATAGCTGGCTTCTCTTCTGAAATAGACGGTCGGCTCGATGCTGCCGTCGATGATGCCTTCTGCGCAGTTCATCAGGTCGTCGAGATATTCCTCTGTGAACGGTTCGAGGTTCTCATCGTGGCCCGTGCGCAGCGTTACCTGGCGGCCGTTGACCTTGTCGATGAAGTGCTGCAGGGACTTGGTATAGGTCTGGATCGAGCACATGCCGATCTGCATCCACAGGTCACCGGAACCAACTGCGTCGCCGGTGAACACGTCTTCATCGCCATAGAACAGGACGATGGAGCCTGCGGTATGGCCGGGAACTGCGACAACTTCGAGGTTCTCGCCGTTGCCGATGTCGATCTTGTCGCCATCCTTCACGATGGATACCTTGCCGGCATCTTCGCCCATCTTCCGGATGATTGCATCTTTGTCGCCCTCTGCGACATAGACATTCTTCACCTGATCCTTGCCGACAAAGTCGTCCAAGCATCCAATGTGGTCGCCATGGTTGTGCGTCAAAACGACGTCGATATTGGCGTCTTTGTTTACCAAAACATTGTTGACAATGTAATCGAAGAGATCGCCCGCGCCCATGCCGGTATCGATCACGGTCGCACCATCCTGGTTTTCAATGACCCAGATCTGGCCGAGTTCATAGTCGCGCACAACGGTCAGGCCCGGCTTGATGGTCTCCTGGGTGTATCCCAAGGACGGGTTCTGGGTGTGGTCCGCCGAACGGCTCCGCGACTGCTGGAACAACCAGTTGTACGGCGTGCCGTTGCGGTCGCTATATACCTTCTGCCAAACCTGATGCGGGTCCGGCGTTGTGGAGCCAGCGCTGTACTCTTCGTACTTGATGCACGGGCTGCCAACTGCTCTCAGGGCTTCCACGACCTTGCGGGTATTTTCCACCGGAACGGTGCTGTCGTCCGCATTGTGGAAGGTCCAGATTGCCATATTCTTAATCTTTTCAAACGCTGCGTTGTTGTTTGCATAGTAGCTGTCGTCCACGCCGCCGCACATCGGCATTGCCGCTGCAAAGACCTCCGGATGATCGAGGATGATCTTCCAAGTGCCATAGCCGCCCATGGACAAGCCCTGGATGTAGATGCGGTCGGTATCGATGGTGTCCGCATGCGCTGCGATGAATTCATCGAGCATCTGCATGACGAGCGCCTCGTTGTCCTCCTGGACCCAGCCTTCCGCCATGCTCGGGCACTGCGGTGCCAGCACATAGCACGGATTCATATCTACGCGGTCCGCCCAAACAACAGCGCCCTTGTTTGCGATGATGTGGGAGATGTTGTTGTCGCCGGATTCGCCTGCGCCATGCAGGAAGATCACGACCGGGTACTTGCCGTTGGCATCCTTGCCAGCGGAGCGGATCGGGTCATAATAGCGGTACGGGATGGTCTTGTCAGCTTCGTTCGTAACCTCAGCCGCCTGGAAGTCGTCCACGGTCAGGTTCGTAACCGAGCTGCTCGCATAGGTCCCGCCTGCCGCTACGGTCTCGCCGTTAGCCAGCTCAACGGTGCCCACCTGGGTAACCTGATAATCCAGGTCGAACATAAAGGTCTGGAATGCGTTGTAATCAAAGTAGCTGGTGCCTGCGGTTGCATCCGTCGGGTCGAGGGAGATGATGACTTTGTTGCCATCCACCTGGACGCCGGTGATGGTCCGCATGCCAACATTGTTAAAGGTTGCATTGTCTGCGTTCTGTTCTGCGCGCACCTGATAGGTTGCCGCGGAGACAGAATCCGGGTTCACGTCGTCCGGATAGGTGACGACTGCTTCGATGACCTTCTGGCCGTTGTCCATAACCTTTGTTACGATCTCAACCTCACAGGTATCGGTGACCTTTGCCGGATCGTAAACGATGGAGGCGGTGCCATAGGTTGCCACCTTCGCATCGCGGACATTGCCGCGGAGGTACTGCGTGCCTTCGATGGAGCCGTCCACAATGCCCTGTGCACATGCGAGGATGTCACGGACATACTGGTCAGTCATCGTGCCGCGGTACTGGGTGTGGCCGCCGTAGACCGTCAGGTCGCGGTCGCCGATTGCATCGTTGAGATGCTGCAAGGAATCCACATAGTCTTCGATGGAGCACATGCCGATCTGCATCCAGACATAGCCGGAGCCGATGGCATCGCCGGTGAAGAGCTTGTCTTCGATCATGTAGCCGACAGAACCAGCCGTATGGCCCACGATATCGATGACCTGGAAATACTTATTGCCGAACGGGATCTTATCGCCGTCGTTGACCGCTGTGAGCTTCTCGGTGCTGACGTTCTGGCGTTGCAGCATGGATTTCACCGTGGCTTCGTCCGCCGCGCCGATGTAGATGTGCTCCACATCCGCTTTGTCTGCGAACTGGTATGCCTGGGCGGTGTGGTCGCCATGGCTGTGGGTGAGCAGGACATCAATCGTCGTTACGCTCTCAGGCAGGATGCCCTTCAAAGCGCCATACAGGTCGCCCTGGCCCATGCCGGTGTCGATCAGGACGGCGCGGTCGCCGTTGACCATCACATACATCGGGTCGACGTCATAGTCCCAGATTCCCTGCACGCCGTCGCCGTAATCCTTCACGGTGTAGAGGGTCTTCAACGGTGCGTCTGCATTGTGGTTTCTCGAAGTATTCTGCTCGAACAGCCAGTTGTAGATCTCCTGATCCTCATACACGGCTTCCCAGCTGTGATGCGGGTTCGGGGTGATGGAGCCCGGCAGATACTTGTAATACTTCACGGAATTGTTGCCGTGGGCCTGCAAAGCAGCGACTGCGTCGTCAGAGCCCTGGATATTGACGGAGGAATCGTCCTCTGCATGGGCTACCCAAATCGGGAGGTTCGCCAATGCGTCGAATGCTGCGCCGTCGTTTGCATAGAATTCGGTCGGCACACGGCCGCAGATCGGGATGGCCGCTGCGAATTTATCCGGATGGCTGAGGATCATATTCCAAGTGCCGATGCCGCCCATGGACAGGCCCTGGATGTAGATGCGGCTCTTGTCCACCTGCGGATGCGCTGCGATGAATTCATCGAGCATCTGCAGGACCAACGCCTCGTTGTCCTCGCTGATCCAGCCTTCCCGTGCGGACGGGCACTGCGGGGCCAGGACATAAACGGGGTTCTCTGCTACGCGGTCGGGTTCTACCCAAGCAACCGCGCCCTTGTTTGCAATGATTTGAGAAAGGTTGTTGCTGCCGGATTCGCCGCTGCCATGCAGGAACAGGATCAGCGGATACTCGCCGTCAGCGCTCACGCCATTGACCTCGATCGGGTCGTAATAGCGGTAGTTAAGGGTCTTGCCAGCCTCGTTCGTAGCGCTTCCAACCTGGAAGTCGTCCACGATGCGGTTGGTGATCGCGGTGTCTTCATATTTTGCCGGCTCTACAACGCCATCCACTGTCTCAATTTCGCCCTTCTGGGTGATGAGATAGGAGACGTCGTATGCATTTGTGGTCCCGCTGTAGAAGCTGGTGACCGCGGCTGCATCATCTGTATCGAATTTCAGCGTCACAACATTGCCGTTGACATCGATATCGGTGATGGTCCGGTAGCCGTCCATATCGTTGGAACCGTCGCCATAGGTGAGGGTTGCCTTGACCTTGAAGTCGTCCTTGGAAACGCTGTCTGCATTGACGGCGCTCTCATAGGTCAAGTTGGCTTCCACAACGCGCTGGCCCTGTGGGATGACTTCCGTAACGAGTTCCACCGGGATGTCGCCGTAAGGGATGTTATAGGACATCTGCAGGTCGTCCTCGGTCAGCCCGAAGGAATCCAGGTTTGCCGCCATCATCATGCGGTCGCGCGCCGGGTAATCCGTCTTTGTTGTGCAGACCGCTGCAACGCCATCCTCGACGTCCTTGAAGTGCATGAATGCGCCGTCCGTGTCAGAGGTGCACTCTTCCCAATTCGGGAGGCCTTCGCCGTTCGGGTCGCCGGTCTTGACAAAGTTTGCCCAATAGGTGGACATGATGTCGCCCAGCTCATGGTCTGCGTCCGTCCAGTTGCGCTGGCCTTCGATGTCGTCGCGCATGGAGTTGAACATGAACCACAGCTCGCTGGAGTGGAAGGAACCGTAGAAATCTTCATCGCGGTTGCCGACCGTCTCCGGATCGTGCGGCGCCAAATCATGGTCGAAATAATACACATAGGCATTGTGGTCTTCGTTGTGGGTCTTGCCATACTGTGCAGAGATGCGGTATTTCGCCAAGCTGCTGTCGCTGGTGGAGCGCAGGTTCATGCGATAGGCCTGCGTCTCGTTCATCGGGTTGTAAGCAGCACGGTTATAAAGCTCGCCATACTGCCGTTCCATTCTCTGATGGAACGCATCAATGTCCATCGTACCGTCCGGCGTGCCGGACAGGGAGGTATACTCATCCGCTGTGCCGCCGATCATGATGTCGATGCCGTCGAGTGCGCCTTCGCTGGTCAGGTCAACGGATTCCTCTGTAAATACATAGCCGTCCATTGCATTGCTGCCAGCCGCACTCTTCAACCGGCTGTAAATATCACTCTTCATGAATTCGGATGCATCCATTGCACGGAGATCTGCGAGAGTGATATCTTCGCCAAAGAGTTCCTGCACTGCGTTCTGGCAGGTTTCCTCTTTGCTCTCCAGGCTCGTATAGTTGCTGGGAGCTGCATAGCCGCCGAAGCCGCTCTGGATGATCGCGCGGTGGAAGAGGCCGTCCGTCAAAGCGGAGGACAGGAGCGCCGTCACGGACATTGCGCCAGCGGACTGGCCGCAAATCGTCACGTTATCCGGGTCGCCGCCGAAGCCGGCGATGTTCTCCTGCACCCATTCCAAAGCCTTGATCTGGTCCAGGGTGCCGTAGTTGCCGGAAACGCCGTTTTCGCTTTCCTCGCTCAGCTCGGGCAGGGCCAGGAAGCCAAACAGGTTCACACGGTACTGGATGCACACCACGATGATGCCCTGCGCCGCCAGTTTGGAGGCGTTGAACTCCATCTCGGAAGCGTGGCCATGGTCATAGCCGCCGCCATGGATCCAAACCATGACCGGGAGCAGCTCATCTTCCGCATGCTCCGGTGCATAGACGTTCAAATACAGGCAATCTTCGCTGATTTCCGGATTATAAGCTTCATCAAAATAGAACTCGTCCCCCCAGAACTCGCCAACGGGGTTCAAGTCTTCCGGCTGCATTGCCTGGTTGCCCCATTTGTCGCAAACGCGCACGCCGTCCCACGTCTCCGTGAGATCCTGCGGGGCTTTCCAACGCAATTCCCCTACCGGGGGCTGTGCAAACGGGACACCTTTATAAACGGTGACGCCCTCGGTATCTGAGGGGACGCCCTGGATGTCGCCGTTCTCATGGCCGCCACTGCTGATCGTGACGATGCCGGGTTCTACCGTTTCCGACGCACTGCTCGACGTGGCTGCAAACGCGCTGGTGCATGTGCCGAGCAGCATCGTGAATGTGAGAACCAGCGCCAAAATGGATCGATGGATCTTTTTCATTCTGCTTTTCTCTCCTTTTCCAAAAATGTGAACTGCTAATAAACGGCCGCGCGTCTCTTCTGCATGGGCATCCCTCCATTTCCTAAAAAAGTGTGTAGAAAAGAAAGCCTGTCAAAGATTTGCTTTTGACAAGCATTGGTGCGCGTATGCAATTCTATCGTAAACGGGCCTATGGCCCAATATCACCTGTGTTTATGCAAAAAGGTTTCCAGGCATCTGGTTCGCACATGCCTACCGGCCCTGTGCCGCCAACCATCGGTCAAGCTGCCTTTGTTTCTCCTGGATGATCTTATCGATCCCGGCCGCTTTCAATTCCTGGTTCATACGTGGCAATACGACAGATGGGTCCAGGGAACCGCATTCCAATGCGTTGCGGTATGCGTCCAGCACCCCATTGCAAGCGCTTACTTCCCCCAGTACATCCCTATTGTCCCACACAAACCCGCGCGCCGGAGAAGGATGTGCTTCCCGGTTAAACGCTTCCACCTGCTGCCAGACATCCGGCGGGTCCTCCTGCCAGACATTCACAATCAGCTCGTTTGGCCAAGACCACGTCATAAAGCTATAAAAGAGGCTTGCATCGTCCCTGTTTTCGGGAAACCCTATGATTTTTTGCTCGCGGTCAAGCACTTGATAGGTCTTCCCCTCAATGCCATAGGTGAGCAAATTGGCCAGCTCCGGATTGGTATACATCTCATTGAGCACCTTCATCGCCTTGTCGGGTTGTTCGCTTGTAGAACCGATGCTCCACATCGAAGAAACCAAAGTGGTTTCGCTATATGCCGGGACAATTTCAAAAATCCCGATCTCATATCCAACATTCCGGGTGGCTTCCCCATATTTATCGGGCTTTACATTGGCGAAATGCCCAAAGCCTTTCCCTGCCCGCATCATAGAAAACTCGTCCACAGTGTTGGCGGCGCCGTCGGGCATCATCAAGCCTTTCTGCGCCCAATCCCACTGCAGTTCAACCATTTCCCGGTAAGAATCCGTCTCAAACAGATTGACTACCTCTGTAGAATCAGAGAAACTGTCCTCCAATACGCCCAGGTCGTCGCCCAGGCGGTCGTAAGCCAAGGGCAGGCGGGCCAGCCCTGAACTGGTGACCACTGGATACATCCCTGGATAAGCATCCCGGACTTTGATCAGCAAGTCCTCCAGATCCTGCATCGTTTGGAGATCCTCCTCGTAGACGCCCAACGCCTCTGCGAGATCCTTCCGATAGATGAAGCCACGCCCCGTAGCCTTTTCCCGGTTGATCGGTACGCCACAGATCATCCCATTCACGGTGACACATTGCCAATCCTCCGGAGGGATTTCCTCCTGGATCTCCGGGCCGCACAGGGACAAATAGTCGTTCAGTGGGGTGACCAACCCATAATTGACCATCACGGAAACGCCCATTTCAAACGTTGGGAACAGGTCAACCTTTTTTCCCGTAGAAACCGCCAATTTCACTTGCTGGAGGCAGCTCTCTTCCAACCCCTGGTAATGAATGCTAATTTGCGCCCCGCAAGAATCCCGGATAATGGCATTCGCGCGGGCCTCGATCTCCTTCCGAAGGGGTTCTGAGGCGCGTCCCAGTGCATACACGTCCACTGTGTAAAGGCCGCTGGGATCACTCTCTGGAGCGGCTTGCTCCGTCCCGGTGGTTCCACCGTTACAGGCAACCAGCTGGAGAAGAAAAAAGCCCGTAAGCAGAACCGACAACCATTTTGCCCGTTTCATGTGACGCCCCTTCCTTTCCTTTGCCGCAGAGCGGCGCACGAAAACGCTATAAGGATTTTCCTCTTGGAATGTCCGGCTAAGGCGCCGTTTGCTTTGGGAATCTTCCCCTTTGTCCATTTGGCCTTTATGATTCACTGTGTGTATATTGTACTCCGTTGATCTTTTCGTTTCTGCCAAAATCCCGACCTCCATTATCAAAAAACCGACGACTTTTCTATATTCTTCTATGCATGAAACAAAGATTATCAAAAATCCGACCTGACACTATCAGGAATCTGACTTTCACACCCTTCTATTATACTACAAAACAGGCTGATCCCCATCCTTTTCCCACCTTTTCGCGGACCTTGCCCAAACAGGGGCCACCCCATCCCCTTTTCCAGCCCTTGCAGGCACAAAACGGGGGCGGCTATTGTTTAACGGCCCATTGCAATAAAAAAGGTACGCCGCGGACTTCCGCAGCGTACCCCACTGATGAATGTATTGTTTCGTTATTTCTGGTTCTTTGTGAAGTTCCAGGAATCGCGGCACATGTCGTCCAAGGTATACTTGGCCTCCCAGCCGAGCTCTTCCTTGGCCTTTGTTGCATCCGCATAGCACTCGGCAATGTCGCCCGGGCGGCGCGGCGCAATCTTGTAGTTGATCTTCACGCCGGAAGCCTTCTCGAATGCTTTCACAACATCCAGCACCGAGCTGCCCTTGCCGGTGCCCAGGTTGTAAACCTCAGCGCCCTGGATGCTGTCCAGCTTCTGCAACGCCTTGATGTGGCCCACAGCCAGATCACACACATGGATATAATCACGCACGCCGGTCCCATCCGGGGTCGGATAGTCGTCGCCATAGACGGAGAGGCACGGCAGCTTGCCGGCCGCAACGCGGGCGATATACGGCATCAGGTTGTTCGGGATGCCATTCGGGTTCTCACCGATCAGGCCGGACGGATGCGCGCCGATCGGGTTGAAGTAGCGCAGCAAAGCGACCTTCAGATCCTTATCCGCAACACAGACGTCCTTCAGGATCTGCTCGATGAAATACTTGGTCGTGCCGTACGGGTTCGTGGTGCCGCCCGCGGGCATATCCTCCTTAAACGGCACCTTATTGTTCATGCCGTAGACCGTTGCGGAGGAGCTGAAGACGATCTTCTTTACATTGTATTTGCGCATGAGGTCGAGCAGGTGCAGGGTGCCCGTGATGTTGTTGTGATAATACTCCAGCGGCTTCTGGACGGATTCGCCCACCGCCTTGAGGCCCGCAAAGTGGATCACGGCATCGATCTTGTTCTCTTTGAAGATCTTCTCAAAGTTGTCGTAATCGAGCATGTCGCACTCGTAGATCGGGAAGGTCTTGCCCGTGATCTTCTCCACGGCGCGCAGGGCGTCCGGAGAGGAGTTCACATAGTTATCCATCACGATGATATCAAATCCATTGTTGAGCAGCTCCACACAGGTGTGGGAACCGATAAACCCGGCGCCGCCGGTCACCAGTACGGTCATAATCAATCATCCTTTCCAGTATCCGGCCGTCACCGCACGCCCAGCGCACCGCGCGCCGGACAGCAACCGCCGGTCATTTCTATTCGTTCCAGGTATGCAGGCCCCAAAACACCGCCCGCTTACCTGTGTGTGCGCAGGGGTCCATTTCCGCCGGGCTTTCCGGCGCGAGAACCTCTTATTCGCCCTTCTTGCTCTCCATGAACTTTGCGTAAGCGGCGCGCAGTTCCTTGGAGGTCTCCTCCGGGCAGGTCGGGTTGCAGTGCGCCCATGCGCCGGTTTCGCTGGAAGCGTTGAACTTCTGCTTGTCTGCGCTGCGCATCGGCGGGAAGAACTCAATGTGGAAGTGGAAGTCCTTGGAGTAGTCGCCCGAGTTGACCGGCGCATTGTGCATGCACATCATGTACGGGAAGCGATAGTCAAACAGGCTGTCAAGCATCCCGACGGTGTCGCGGATGGTGGCGCCCAGGGTGTACTTCTCCTCTTCGGTCAGGTCGGTGATATACTGCACATGGCGGTTTGCCATGATGTAAACACCGTAAGGATACTCGCAATAGAACGGAAGGTACACGGTAAAGTGCTCGTTCTGGAAAATAATGCGCTTTTGGGCCTCGAGCTCATTCTTCAGCGTATCGCAGAAGAGGCAGTTTCCGGTCTTCTCGTAATATTCCTTTGCAGACGCGGTCTCCAGCTGCAGCTTCTTCGGGATGAACGAGTAGCCGTACATCTGGCCGTGCGGATGGGGCATGGTCACGCCCACCACTTCGCCGCGGTTCTCAAAGGGGAAGACGTACTTGATCTTCTCGTCGGAGCGCATCACATTGAACCGCTCGCACCAGAGGTCCACCAGCTTCTTCATGTGGTCGTAGGACAGCTCCGGCATGGTCACCGTATGGCCGGGGGAATACAGAATTACTTCGCATTTGCCATAGGACGGCTTTACTTTGAAGAAATCGTTTGCAATCCCCTCGTCCGGCTCCGGCGGGTTCTGGGAAAGCGCCGGGAAGTCGTTGTCATACTCCAGCACCTCATAGTCCGGCACATTGCCGAAGCTGGGGCAAAACGGGCAGTAGTCCTTGGGCATCTGGGGGCGTCCCTGCCGGTTGGACGCAATCATCACCCAGTCTTGAATCAATGGATGCCATCTCAATTCCGCCATGATAAATTTCCTCCTATATCCCTATGTAAAATTTGGTACAAAATGATGTATTACAGGACGCGCGTGCCGCCGACCGGACGGATGCGCAGGTTGTGGCAGCTTCCCTCGCCGGTGACCGCTTCCATCGCCTTGACGAATTCCGGCAGGTAGTCCACCGGGACAAAGGTCTGCACGGTGCCGGCAAAGCCGCCGCCGTGTACGCGGTAAGCGCCGCCGCGCTTCTCCAGCAGGCGCTGTGCCAGCGCCAGGACGATCGAAACACCCTGCTGCTGCGGGTGGCTGGCCGAGAACACGTTTTGCAGATACATATAGCTGGAATAGCCGGATTCAATAACCAGCTTCTTAAAGGCGTCAAAGTCGTTTGCCTTGAGCGCCGCCGCCTCTTCGAGCACGCGGGCGTTCTCTGCAAAGAAATGCATGGCGCGCAACACGCAGCGGTCGCCCATCTTCTGGCGGAGCGCCGCAATGTTGGCATAGAACTCTTCTTCGTCCACCTCGCGCAGGACTTCCTTGCCGAAGAAGGCCGCGACCTCCTTCATCTCCGCCGGGACCGCCGCATAATCCGGCGTCAGGTCGGAATGGCTGCCCTTGGTGTCGATGATGCAGAGCGCATAGCCGCACTTCGTGAAATCAAAGTCGACCTTCTGGGCCTCCGGGTGATCCTTATCCTGGAAATCGATCTGTACAAATCCGCCCACGGAGCTGGCTGCCTGGTCCATCAGGCCGCACGGCTTGCCAAAATACACGTTTTCCGCATACTGGCCGATCTGGGCGATGGAGAGCGCGCTCTCTTTGCCTCCGCAGAACAGCTCGTTTACGATGGTCCCCACCAGCACCTCGAAGGCGGCGGAAGAGGACAGGCCGGAGCCGGTCAACACATTGGAGGTCGTGTATGCGTCAAAGCCGCCGACCGTATAGCCCAGCTGCTGGTAACGCGCGCAGATGCCGCGGATCAGGGCGCGGGACGTGTTCACCTCGGAGGGGTTGACGTCCTGGTTCTTCGCGTCGATCTCATCCCCCCGGTGGCCTTCGGACTTGATGCGCACCTTGGTGTCCGGGTTCTGGGAAACAATGGCGATAACGTCCAAATTGACGCTGGCCGCCAACACGCGGCCGCGCTGATGGTCCGTATGGTTGCCGCCGATTTCCGTACGCCCAGGCGCGCTGAAGATGGAAATATGGCGGTCTGCGCCATAGAGCCCTTCGAACGACTCGATGGCCTTTATGAATCTCTCGCGGTAGCCGGCGACGTCCGCCGTGCTGCACGCATAGATGTAGGCCAGCTTCTCATCCAGGCCGCCGCTGGAGATCAGGGTTTTGACTTCTGCTGAAAGCATGATTGGTACCTCCCGTTTTTCCTATGTTTTTTCCAGAGCGGAACATCCTTTCCGCCGTCCGGTTTTGTTCCTTTGTCTTGTTTTCATTGTATCCCCATTGGGGCACACAGACAAGGGCAATCCGTATCAATTTTATGGATATTTGATGCAGGGATCTAAAATTTTCCTGCCCTGCGCCCAAAGCGCGTGCTAAAATAGGCGCTTTCCCTCCAAAAAATCGCATTTATTAAATTATACCATATTTTATAAAGATTACCACTGCTTTTTAGAAAACATCCGGCGCAGGTTTGCATCCCATCCATTCCGCCAAGAACGCCCCATGAATCTATCCGTATTTTTATCTGTACTTTTTCCCCACATTTTTTTGTGTATAATGCGATAAATCCGTCAAGAACTTGCTTCACTATCGATTTCATTATAAAATAGTACTTAGAACCGTTCCCAAACTATACAGAAACGGCGTGTGCGCTATGAACACTCACATTTCTTCCAAAAAGCAAATCCTCCAGGTATTGATGCTCTTCGTCGTGCCGTTGGTCCTCTTCCTGACCGGCTACAATTTTTATACCATGCGCGCGATGAACGAACGCGTTGCGGAAAGCAACCGCAGCGCTGTTTACCTATATGAAAGCTCCCTGGAGAAGGACCTCCAGGATATCGACCTATTCCTCGCCAACCTCGTGGTGGGCGACACCAATTTTCAAAGGCTGCACAGTGAAATGGAGCCCGTGGAAGCGCACCTTTGCGCCAAACAAATCGTGGACCGCTATCAGGAGCTGATCTCCACAAAACAGATCATCGGGGGGATGTTCCTATTTACCGAGCCAAACGGCCTTTACCGGGAGATATACGGCGGGGCATATTCGTATTCGCTTAAGGAACAGATGCTCACGTATTTTGAACAGCTCACCCAATCCGGTTCGATCGACCGCAGCCGTTGGCAGGTCCTGTCCTTGGATGGGCAGGCATTTTTGTACCGCGTACTGGGCACCAACGGCGTCTATTCGATCTGCGCCGTGGATCTCGACATGCTGTTGGCCCCGCAGGACTCTACCGACCCATCCAGCGGCGTGCTTCTCTACACAGGGCCGGATGGAACGCTGCTGACCTCAGTGGAATGGGCGCAGGGGGCAAACATCCAAATACAGTACACCGACGACGCCTTTTACCTGACGGGCGCAGGCAAGTATCTCGCTGTACAGGACTATTCCGATGTGGCGGGGGTCTGGTTTGTCTATCTAACGCCCTACCAGAATTTGTTCCACCAGATGGACTTCCTCCTTTTGTTCCTGATGTCCGCCGTCCTCCTGATTTTGCTCCTGGTCTGCTGCTATATCTTAAAGGGCCTGTTCCTAAAACCGATGGACCATCTGGTCCAGACCATGAACGCCATCAAAAGCGGCGACCTAGATGCAAAGATGGAGACCAACTACCGTGTAATGGAATTCCAGCAGATGAGCGATACCTTCAACGGGATGATGGAGGAAATCAAATCGCTGAAAATCTCCGCTTACGAAAAAGAACTGGAATTGCAGCAGGCGCAGCTGCAATATTTGCAGATTCAGATCCGCCCCCACTTTTTCCTGAACTGCTTGAAAAATCTCTACGCATTGGCACAGGAGCAGCAATATGACCGGATTCAACGGATGATCCTGGCCCTGTCCGACTACCTGCGCTATCTGTTTTCCAACAATATGACGTTTGTCCCCCTACAGGATGAATTGCGCAGCGTCAAGCGCTACCTGCTGCTTGAGCAGATGAGCGCTTCCTGCCCGCCTGTCTGTGAAATCGACGCGGACGAACGTCTTTTAGACTTCCAGATCCCTCCCATGTCGATCCTGACCTTTGTCGAAAACTCGGTGAAACATGCCTCCCTTCCCGGGGAAGCCCTTTCCATCTATATCAAGGTCATGGAGCTAAAAACCGAAGATGCCCAATACATCAATATCTCGATCTCCGACAACGGCAGCGGCTTCCCCCCGGAAACCCTGGAAAAACTCAACCGTGCGGAAAAAATCGAGTACACCGGGCAACACGTGGGGATTCTCAATGTAAAGCACCGCTTTGCGCTGCTTTACCAGGGAAAGAGCATCTTCTCCTTTAGCAACCTGAAAAAAGGGTCCCGGATTGAACTATTTATTCCAGAAGAGGGTGGAAACGATGACCGTTCTTGTAGTCGATGATCAAACCAATGTGGTCAGCGGGATTATTTCCGGGGTCCATTGGAGCGATATCGGGGTGTCGAAGGTCCTGCCGGCCTACAATGCCTTCGAAGCAAAGCAGGTTCTCTCCACAGAGAAAATCGACATTATGCTCTGCGACATTGAAATGCCGGTGGAAAGCGGCCTTGACCTATTCCGCTGGGTCCGGAAGCAAGGGCTAGATACCGAATGCATCTTCTTGACCGCCCACGCCGACTTTTTTTATGCAAAAGAGGCAGTCCGCTTGGGCGGGTTCGACTATATCCTCCAGCCTGCCCGGTATGAGGACATCCAGGCTTCCGTCCTGCGGGCCGTCCAAAAAGTAAAAAACCGCCGGGAGCAGCAAGAATATTATTCCTATGGCAAGATGATGTACCGCCGGCGGGACGTCCTACTGGAGGGGTTGCTTAAAGGATGGTATATTGGCGAGGATGTCCAGCTCGCTTCGATTTTGGAGGATTTCGAAAAGCTGGAATGCCCGATCCGCGCGGACACGCCCATCTATTTCGTTTTGATCCAACTGCTCCGCTGGAATAGTCAGGACGGCATTTGGAACCGTGACCTGCTAAAATATGCCTTTTCGAATATCTTATCGGAACTTTTCGCCCAATACGGCCAAAAAATCCTCCTGGTGCAGTTGGACCGTGCCTCCTTGGCGTTTCTCTCTTATTCCGATGAATCCGTTTTTATGGATGAATCCGCCCTGCGCCGGCAGCTTACCGCATTTACAGAGGTGTGCCAAGCCCATTTCCATTGCGAAGTAGCCTGCTATTCCGGGCCTCGCCTGTCTCCCCCTGAATTGACTGCGCGCACCAGGGAACTCTTCCGCCTGCGGAACCGGAATGTGGCCCTCGCCAGCGGGGTGTTCTTTCCAAACGAATCGCTGGAGGCCCCGCAAAAACATGTGGACCCTCCCAGCCTGAAACGTTGGGAAAGCCTTTTGGGAAGCGGTTACGCGTCCCTTGCCTGCGACGAGGCCCAAGCCTATTTGGACCACCTCGCCCAGTCCGGCGCGCTGGACGCAGAGAATCTGCAACTTTTTTATCAATCCGTGCTCCAGATGCTTTGCAATGCGGCGGAAACAGCCTCCGTCCCACCGGGGGGATTCCTGCCAGAACAAAAACTATTCCAGCGTTCCTTGAACACCTACCTGACGATTGACGATGTAAAAAACTGGATGTCGCATGCTTTCCGCGCATTCCAGGCGGACGCCCACCCCAAAAAAGACACCCAAAGCCAGATGGAGCAGATCGTCCAATATATCCAGAACCATATCGAGCGGGATGTCCGGCGCACCGAGATCGCAGAAGAATTCTATCTGAATCCGGACTACCTCTCGCGCCTTTTTAAAAAGGAGATGGGGGTCCAGCTCAAAGATTTTATTGTGGCAGAAAAGATGAAGGTGGCGCAAAACCTCCTGCGGACCACTGCGCTCCCGGTCAGCATGGTTGCAGCAAAAGTTGGCTATACAAATTTCTCCCATTTTTCCCAGGTCTATAAAAAGATGATCGGCCGTTCCCCCGCGGAAGACCGTGCCTCCCAAACGGAAAAGCCCAGCGATTTTTCTGTCTAAAATGGTCGCTACAAAACCTCCAAGCGATGTTGCCCTTTGGGAGAGGACTAAAAAAACAGCCCTGGGCTTTTCCCCAGGGCTGAGAGGCCCGCGGCAATGGAACTGTGCCCCTCTTGTTATCCAGTATATCAATACCGTCTAACAAATGGGGGTCAGTTTCTAAAAGCCGCAGGCCTCTTTGCGTTCATTCCGATTGGGTGAGATAAGCGATCTCCTGCCCTACATTTTCTTTCGTAACAATCCGATGGGGCGCCCGCACATATTGGCCGTTCATCCCTTCTACCACTTGCTGGGGGTCGCTGCCTTCCGTGAGCGCACAGGCAATATCCAGCATGGCCTGTGCCTGGAGCTGTGCATCGTTGACCACAGAACCGAGCATTTCCCCATTCTGGATCGCCTCCAGAGCGGCAAGCGTCCCGTCAACCCCCACTACGACCGGTCCATTTTCAAGCATATCCTGCGCTTTCAAGGCGTCAATCGCGCCGAGGGCCATGTCGTCGTTGTTGCTGAGCACCACTTCGATTTCATCACCAAATTGGCCGAGCCAGGAGGTCATCTTTGCCGTACCGAGGGAACGCTGCCAGTTGGCTGTATCGTTAGCCAGCTTTTCCATCTGTACGCCGCCGGCCGTGATCGTTTTCACCGAATATTCGGTGCGGATCAGGGAATCCTGATGTGCTTGTTCCCCTTCCAGCATCACATATTGCAGCTTTCCATCCCCGTTTTTATCGATCCCCGCGTCTTTTTTAAGCGCATTCAAGATGATCTGGCCCTGCATGATCCCGGATTCTTTCGCATCCGTCCCCACGTAATACGCCCGGTCCCACATGCGGATATCCTCTTCCACCGGCTCCCGGTTGAAAAATACCACCGGGATATCCGCCCGTTTCGCCTTATCGATGATGACCGCCGCAACGGTGCGGTCCACCATATTCACACAGATGACATCGTACGAACGGGAGATGAAATTATCCACCTGGTCGTTTTGGTTGGATTGGCTGTTTTTTCCGTCCGCAATATTCAGGATGATCTTTTTGCCTGTCTCGCTCTCCATTTGTTTCGAAACCCTCTCCAGGTCATCGCATAGGGCTGTGATAAACGTATCGTCGCTGCGGTAGGTTGCCACGCCGATCCGGACGGTTTCGATCTGTTGTTCTGGGTTGTTGGTTTCGCAGGAAGCGGAGAGCGCAAGGCATGCCACCCCCAATAGCGCACACAGTGCCCTTTTTACAAGTCGCTGTATCACGGTATCGCCCCTTTCTTCGGCCGCTTAACGGACAAATGGGAAGAGCAGCCTTTGATTTTCTGGAGAATACATATCCGCAGAATTAACAATGGCAAAATTGATGGTGGCGCTCTCAGCCTCGTTCCCCTGGATCTGGTCGACCGCCGCCTCCACGCCCAAATAGCCGATATTGAACTCATTTTGCACACCGATGGATGTGATGACTTTCTCCTCCAAGTAGGAGACAACCTGGTTTGTCCTCCCTACCCCATAGATATCCACCGTGGTCACGCCGGGTGGGCTGAGCTCTTTTTCGGCCCGGGCCACAGCTTCCAGCGTAGCGCCATCTAACGCCACCGCCTTGTTGACGTCCTGCCGTTGCAAAAGCGTTTTTGCCGTCTCATAGGCCTGCGTTGGATCGTCCGGGATCTCCCAAAAGCTCAATTCCATCCCATATTGTTGCAACACTTCCAACACGCCCTGGTAGCGCTCCTTCACACTGGAGCAGGAAAGGCTGTTTTGTAAAATCGCGACTTTGGTGCCTTTGCCCCCGCTGGCAAGGATTTCCTCCCCCAGCGCCTGCCCAAGGCTGACATTGTCGCAGCCAATATAGGGGAGTGTCTCCATCCCCGCCACCGTGGATTCGATCGCGACGACCGGCACATGTTTTTGGGCCTCCTCAATAGGGGCGCGCAGGTCTTCCGAATTGGCCGGCGCAATCAGCACCGCATCCGCGCCATTCTGCACTTCCCGGTTCAGGAGGGAGATCTGCTCGGACGCATCATTCTCACTGGAAAGATAGATCGGCGTAATCTCTACATTCAGGTCGTTTGCCGCCTGTTCAATCCCCTGTTCAATGGTGCTCCAGCTTTCTGTCTTTTTTCCGCGGGCAATAAAGGAAATCTGAATCGTCTCGTCCTGTTTGGGGCTCCAAACACTATCGCCGGACAACCGCACCAGGGAGACGCCCAACAATAAAAAAACAATTGCGACCACCAATATTTTTTTCTTACTCATGAAAAACCTCCAGCACGGCCCACGCCGGGATGTTTTTTCCACAATCCTTCCGGCAAGTGTTGAAAACCCTTCCCCTGGCGGGACGGCGCGTCCCCCGGACCTTTGGGCTTTGCCTGCGCACCGGGCCGTTCTTCCGCAGTCCATCCAAAGGGACCGCTTTTTAGGTGACCGGCAAATGGATGCGGGCTGTCGTCCCTTCGTCCGGCTCACTGTAAAGGGAGAGGCCGTAGTCGGCGCCGAAATAGAGCTGGATGCGCTCTTGCACATTTTTAAGCCCGATCCCAGACCCCTTCCCGCGCACCTTCCCTGTATCCTCAGTCAGCAAGGCGTCGGCCTGTTCTTGCGGCATGCCGAGCCCATTGTCCACCACGTCAATATACAAGTCTTTGCCCTTTCGGTATGCGCGGATGTGGATTTCGCCATCCCCATCCATAAACTCCATCCCATGGTAGATGGCGTTCTCCACCAACGGCTGTACAATCAATTTGATGGTCTGGCAGCTGAGTGTCTCCGGCTCTGCGGTGATGTCGTAGGAAAACTTATTTTTATAGCGGATCTTTTGGATCGTCAGGTAATTGCGCACATGTTCCAGTTCGTCCGCCACGGTGATAATATTTTTCCCCTTGGACAGGCTGATCCGGAACAGCTTCGCCAAAGCGGTAACCATCTGGATTGCGCCCTCATACCTTTCGTTTTCCACCATCCAGACAATGGAATCCAAGGTATTGTAGAGGAAATGCGGGTTGATCTGCGATTGCAGGGCGTCCATTTCACTCTTGCGCTTGCTCTCTTGCTCTGCCACCACATCGTCCATCAGCTTCCGCATCTGCTCCGCCATGGACCGGATCGCCTTGCCCAAGTGCTGGATCTCGTACGACCCTTTGATGCTAATATGGGCACCCAAATTCCCCTTTTCCAACTCTTTGACGGAACTCTCCAAGGATTTGATGGGATTTGCAATCCTTTGGGAAAGGAACATATTCACCGAAATCAAAAGAAAGATGGCAAAACAGACAAAGAACATCGAAAACATCTGGAATTGGCTATAGTCGTTCGTAATGTCCGGCATGGGCACCACGCCGACAATGCGCCAGCCCGTATACCCGACCGTTTTAACGGTCACCAGGCGCTGCTGGCCTTCAAACGTCTCTGTGTGGGTGCCGTCTTCATATTCCGCAGCCTGCCGATTATTTTCATGGAGCAAGTCGGAGTAAATCAACTGCTGGCGCGGGTGATAAATAATCTCGCCGTTGGAATCGATGAGATACAAATATCCCGATTCCCCCAGGTCAACATTTTTGCAGATCTGTTCAATGCCGCTGAAATTCATATCCACCAGCAGCACGCCGTGCACGATGGAGCCGCTGCGCGTAAGTTCAATGGAACGGCTGAGGGACACCACCCAGTTGTAGCGGTTGTCGGAATTTATAAACAAATTCTGCACATGCGGGGTGGAAAAATGCAAATTTTCGATCCGTTCGTTTGCGTCCACAAACCAGTTTTGGCTCTTTGGGTCCACCGTCGCCTTCAGCTGGGAGAGCGGCTCCGCTGCAACCACTTCGCCGTTGTCCGTAAAGACCGCCACGCTCACCAAAAGATCCCGGTTCGTCTCATAGAGCAGCCCCATATCTTTGGTGAGGCTTTCCATATCTGTATCGATATCGACATTTTTGATCACGCGGTAATACATCGAATCCGAAACGCGCATCATATTGTGCAGGTAATTATCCAGGTTCAAATTGACCTGGTTCAGCATGCGGCGGTTGTCGTCGGAAATCATTTGCTCGTTGGAGTTGACAAATCTTGCAGACAGGATCACCGCCACCAGGATCATTCCGGTCACCGCCACCAGGGTAAAGGTGATCGAAATCGTAAACTGGAGGCTGCGTTTCTTAAAGGCATGTTTGATTTTTTGCGTGAGATATCTCAGGCGTCTCAGCATTACAATCCTCCAAAGGGTATGCAACTGCGCAGTCCATCCCTTCCAA
The DNA here is from genome assembly GCF_015558525.1 of Anaeromassilibacillus sp. D41t1_190614_C2. Classification (NCBI taxonomy): domain Bacteria; kingdom Bacillati; phylum Bacillota; class Clostridia; order Eubacteriales; family Acutalibacteraceae; genus Anaeromassilibacillus; species Anaeromassilibacillus sp. D41t1_190614_C2. The sequence goes on from NZ_JADMOD010000005.1 coordinate 134,529, forward strand.
ATGCGCCGCCTATTCCGGACGGCCCTTGTCCACATCCTCTCTCACCGGTGGAGCAGACTGGCGGTATTTGGACGGGGAGACCCCGAAGCGCTTTTTAAAAACATAGCTGAAGTAATTCGGCTCCGTATAGCCCACTTTCCCAGCAATTACATACGTCTTATCATCCGTCGTGTTTAGCAAATTCAGCGCATTCTGGAGACGGACCTCTGTCAAGTAGGAGACAAAGCTCATTTCCGTTTCCCGTTTAAATACGGTGGAGAAATACGCGGGGCTCACATGTAGAACGGCACAGAGCTTTTCCACGGAAATCTCCGGATCCATATAATGTTCTTCAATATACTGTTTGGCATTGCGCGCCAAAAGCTTTGTGGAATCCAACCGTTCCCGTTTTACCTGCGCGCTGATCCGGATACAGCTTTCGGTCAGCCATTGGCGGATCTTAGAGGGCGAGTGGGAAAAGATCGTTGTAAAATAATTAAATTCCTCGCCAAAAATCTCATCCGTGTTGAGTTCATAGGTGCGCACAACGCGCAGCAGGGACGTCACCAGCTCCACCAGATATACCTGGACCTGCGCCACAGGGATCAACTGCGACTCGAAGCGGGAGAACATCTCGTTGATCACCTTGGTGATCTCCTCTTCCCCGCCCAGCTTAATCGCATTGACGAGCGTGCGCTCCTCCTGCTCGCCAAACTGCAACTGCACGGACGTATCCGGCTCCACATCCTTGATATAGATGGCGCGCCCTTCTCCCATAATGGCACTGTAATCCAGGGCGCTTTGCGCCTCCTGGTATGAGCGGCTGATCTCATTGAGGTTGGTGCACAGCCCACCGATGCCGGCGGAGATATCCCCGCCCCAGATGCGCCCTGCGCTCTTGCAAACTTCGTTCAAGCCCGTGATCAGGGAGGCGACGCTGCTTTCCGCCTGGAAGTCCGCCAGGATGACCACATTATCCATATAGAGGAAACTGGTAAAATGGCAAAAGCGCCCCAGCATTTCCTCCACGGTCTTTGCCACGGAAAGCGAGACCAGATCCTGCGCGCTGCGCAGCGGGCCTGCATTGGCCAGCGCCTGGGAGGCGTCGCCCTCCGCATGGACCAGCGCAACCGTCCAATATTTTGCATCCAATTTCAATTGGAATATCTCGGCCTGCGCCTGTACCCGCTGCCGGGGCACGCGCCCTTCCAACAGGCCAACCAGGAATTGCTCCCGCAAGACGGGCAGGCTTTCCTCATAATTGCGCCGCAATTTTTCAATATCACGTTGATCCGCGAGCTCTTGGTCCAGCTGGCTTTTCAACTTTTTGAGCGTCTGCGTAAGCTCCTGCGCATTGACCGGTTTGAGCAGATACTCTGTAACATTCAATTTGATGGCCTTCTGTGCATATTCGAAATCATCAAACCCAGAAAAAATAATCATTTTTACAGAAGGCATCTTTTCTGCAATATGCTCGCACAGCTGCAAGCCATCCATAAACGACATCTTGATATCGGTCATAATCACATCCGGGTGCAGATGCTCGGCCAATTCCAACGCTTCCACACCATTTTCCGCACTGCCGACTACTTCATATCCCAAAGCATTCCAATCGATCTTGCGGATGATTCCTTCACGAATCTCCTCCTCATCATCCACCACAATTACACGATATTGTCCCATAGGAAACTCCTTTATTGATTTTCAACCAGCGGTCTTTCCCGTAGCATTTCGCAAATTTTGCTTAAAAAACGGCAATTTTTCCATCTATTTGATCGGTGTTTAAATTTATTGTACCATTCTTACACAAATTACGCAATACTTTCCGTTTCATCAGCACTCCTGCCATCATTGCCGCATGGGCAGGCACTTTGAAATTCACTTCCATAGGATATCCCTTTGGAACGGCCACTTGGCTTATAAACAAAAATTGTATTCCTTTATTTTAACAGATTCTTTGCCATTCTGCTTCAAATTTGGAAAATTTCCTCCCCTAAAGCCATTATTTTTTGCCAAATGCCCTCTGGAGCCCGCGGTATAACCCCATGTCCCTTCTTACAGCTGTACAAAGTTTTGCCCATATCCCCCTCTTTTGCCCGGCCATATAGGAACTGCGGACCGCCTCCCGGCTTTTCCTCCCGCTATAAGGCCCGTTCCATATGGGAAATGCATGCAAATCCACGTTCAAGGGCCCCCCAAAATGCCAACCATAAAACAAAAAGCCTGTTCCGGCAAAGCCGGAACAGGCTTGAATTTTCGTAATATAAATTACTTTCTTCTGTACTTGGACAGGTCGATTGCAACAGCGATGGCGATGATGATGCCCTTGATCACCTGCTGCCACATCGGGCTAACGCCGATGAACTGCAAGCCATACTGGATAACCGTGAAGATCAACACGCCGCTGATGATGCCGCCGACGGTACCGATACCGCCGTTCAACGACACACCGCCGACCACGCAAGCTGCGATTGCATCGAGCTCGTAGCCGTCGCCGTAGTTGTTCGTTGCACCAGCCGTTCTAGCTGCTTCCAGAACGCCACCAACACCATACATGAAGGAAGCGAGGATGAAGATACCCATGATGGTCTTGAATACGTTAACACCGGAAACAACAGCTGCTTCACGGTTGCCGCCGATTGCATAAACGTTCTTACCAAAGACCGTCTTATTCAATACGAACCAGATAGCAATGGTGAACACAACGGCGATCGGAACCAAAACAGAAATTCTACCAAACAGCTTGGTCTGGCCGATTGCGGAGAAGTCCGGACGGATACCGCCGATCGGCTGGGAGCTGTTCGGAGGCATATCGAAATACAGGGAACATGCGCCGTAGATCATAACCTGGACAGCCAAGGTTGCGATGAAGGGGTGCATGTCATACTTTGCAACCAGGAATCCGTTCAAAGTACCAAACAGCATGCAGGCGATGATTGCCACAATAATCGGCAGGAATACCGGCAGCTGCGGAAGATCCGGATAGAACCGGTTCGCATAGGTAGCCGTCTGCAACATGGAGGTGGAAACAACTGCCGCCAAGCCGACCATACGGCCTGCGGACAGGTCGGTACCTGCAATCAACAGAGTGAAGCAGATGCCCAAAGCGATGATCATTCTCGTGGAAGACTGCGTCAAGATGTCCAAGAGAACCTGAATCTGCATGAAACGGGGCTCAATGAAGCAGATAACAACAACCAGTGCCAGCAATGCCAGCATAATGGCGTTATTCGTCAAGAAATTCTTTGCCGATCTAGCAGAAAAAGATACTTCCGGATGAAGGCGCTGCCCTCTTGTCATTTGTACGATACCATATACAATTGCGATTACGCCAATGCCAAGGACGAACCACGGCAAGTCAAAGGTCTTGCTTGCATCCAATGCAAAATTGAAAATGACTCCCAGGATCGCAAGTACTACGCCTACAATGACGAAGGCCACTGCATACTGTTTGCGAGGGACTGTCTTTTCTCCTTGCATACCCATTTACCTCACTTTCTTTTATTATACATCTGCGTTTCGCGCGACGAAACCAACAGATATATGGCGGATTCGGAAATCCAAAACCGTGCCATGCCGGCCGCCGGTTTCTTTACATAAACTTGGTAGCCAGACGCATAACCGAAACGGAGTCCGCCTCTTCGCGGTCCAGGAAGCCCGTCACACGGCCTTCGCACATGACCATCACGCGGTCCGCCATGCCCAGCAATTCAGGCATCTCCGAGGAGATCATGATGATCGACTTGCCTTCCTTAATCAGGTCGTGCATGATCGTATAGATCTCGTATTTCGCACCGACGTCGATGCCGCGCGTCGGTTCATCCAGGATCAGGATATCCGGATGCGTCAAGAGCCACCGCGCAATCAGAACCTTCTGCTGGTTACCACCGGACAGGTTCTGCATCAATTCCTTCATGCTCGGCGTCTTGGTGTGCATGCTCTCGTTGGATTCCTTTGCCGCCTTAAAGCGCTTGCCTTCCTGCAAGACGCCGTGCTTTGCAAAACTCCTCTGCGCCGCAAT
>NZ_JADMOD010000006.1:0-137559 GCF_015558525.1 Anaeromassilibacillus sp. D41t1_190614_C2
CTATCTCGATACACTAACGTGTATTCCAGTTTGTTGAGTCTGGATTCTCATTCGTCCGAAAGTTCCGTTCACATCCTTCCGGATGTTCCCGTCTCTCTCAAAGTCATTACGGGTCCTTCATTTCGTAACGTTGTTTAATTTTCAAGGTCCTTCATAACCCTCGAACCAGCTTCCCGTCTGGGTTTATGGCCTCTCGCCTTGTCCCTTTCGCTTGGGCCGTTTCGTAAGGTGCTCGAATATAATACCAAACCCTACCCCTTTTGTCAACACCTTTTTTAAAAAAATTTGAAACTTTTTTCAAATTCTTTTTCCAGCCTCTTTCCAAGGCCGGGAAAGCGCCAATAACTTGCCTATATAATCTACCATATCTCCCATTGCATCACAAGCCTATTCCTACAACACGATCGCCATCCCCTGTGAAATTTGCCGGTAGGATGGGGCATGATAAAAGGACCGGAAGGAGGTTCGATCATGGGCGAATATGCTTTTGACGCGGAAATTCAAAAAGTCCCCAACATCGACGGTGCGTATATCGAAATCCCCTTTGATGTAAAAGCAGCATTTGGAAAAAGCCGGGTTCCCGTCCATGCAACATTCGACGGCGAACCATACGACGGCAGCCTGGTGCGCATGAAAACTGTCCGCCACATTCTTGGCCTGCGCAAAGATATCCGCGCGAAAATCGGCAAACAGCCGGGGGACACGGTCCATGTCACATTGGTAGAGCGCATCCCCGCCAAACGATAGGGATGGAAATCAAAAGGCGTAAAGAGGATTCCTCTTCACGCCTTTTTCTTACGAGATATGGATCTGCACGCCGTTTACTTCAACCCCTTCTTCCGCACGGATCAAAATATACTTCTTGCCATCGATCACACGTGTTTCCAAAAGATCGCTGCGCTCCGGATTCACCCGGATCGTGACGTCCGGCGTACAGACCTCAAATTGCTTGCTATTGATAATGTTCCGCGGACGGAGCTCCGTATCTGCACCAAATACTGTATCATATTTTTCATCGAAAGTGGCCGTCCGTTCTTCCGGCACCCCACAGGATTCCAATACCCGCTTGACCGCTGTTTTCGAGAGCACCAGGGGCTCTACTTCTTTGTTGGCCTTATGCTCTTCGATCATGCCGCTCAACTGGCCATGCACCGATTGCACCACATCATAGCTGCAATCTTCGGCCAACGTTTCGCCAAGGATCGATTCAAAGGTTTCCTTTTGCTCGGCCGCCGGCATGGGGACTTCACAGTGGAACACCGCGTCCACGAACTCCTGATGATTCTCCGCAATATCGCGCGTATAGTAAAGGGCACTGTAGATATTGGTGCTTCGGTCTTCAAATGCAGGAAATAAGAAACCGATCTCCGGCGCCGCAACAATCCAATCCTCCTTCCGGTTGTGGAACATATTCTCGTTTACATAATAACTCAATGCCGGTTTTGTCATCTTGACCGGGCAGATGCTGCACAAGAAATAGGAATATACTTCGGAAGAGGCGTCCTCCTGTTGTTCCCCGTCCTTGGAGCGGTAAGGGACATCGTATGTATCATACGCCAGCAGGATCACATAATGCCCCTCGATAGACAAAGACTGGACAATCCGCTGGAAAAGCGCCTGCGCCGCCTCTTCATTGTTGAGAGAAGAATTCCGAAGTTCCATTAATAAGCTATGTTCCTCGCTATCTACGACTTGGCGGGTGGTGAAATCAATATCAATCAAATTTTTCCCCAGCGTCCCAGAGAGCGTCCTCTTTAAGATGGCCAAGAGCTTCTCCGATTCTTCCTGCGGCGTCAGCGCGAACGACTGGCGGAATTCAGATACAATCTCCCGCTTATCATTGACATAACAGCCCCGAATATAGGCGATATTACTTTTCTCCGGCCGGAACCGGCGGCGGATTTCTGCGACTTCTTTTTCGTTCATTACAACCCCTTCTTTCTCTAATGAATCCTCTATTTCCACTGCATATCCGCTGGCAGGCAGATATGCGCCTTAAAATTCCCCGATACGGTTTTGCAGCGTCATCGCTATATTGACGCCATGCGTACCGGCGTCCTTCAAATGCCCCCGTCAAAGAGCCGGAACTATTATAACACACAGCCCATCCCTCTCAAAATGTTTCTTCCCGCTTCGACAGGATGTTCCAGATTCGCACGATCCCCATGCCCCGTATGCTCTTTAATCTGGAAATCCGCGCCTGATGCGATAAGGCCAGAAAACCAGATATATTTTAACCAGGCATATTTTAAAAGCATCGAATGAAATTATAAATTGACCATTGACTTTTCTAATTTGCTTCGCTATAATAGTAGCGAGCAAAGGCGTTCCCAAGGGATGGGAACGCCTTTTTTTATTTTATTTTTAAATTTTTAGGAGGGTGATCGTATGAGTACAGGGGATAACGGTTTTGTACTGATCTGTGCGGCGTTCGTATTCTTTATGACGCCAGGGTTGGCTTTTTTCTATGGGGGCTTGGTGCGGCGAAAAAACATCGTGAACACCATTATGGCTTGCGTTGGTATTATGGGCCTCTCCGTCGTTATGTGGATTGTATGCGGCTTTTCCCTATCCTTTGGTGCGGACCACGGCGGCATAATCGGCGGCTTGGAGTATATTTGCCTCAATGGTTTGGACTTTAATGAAGCATTGTCCTATGCGCCGACGCTGTCGTCGCTCACGTATGTTGTTTTCCAGATGATGTTCGCCATGATTACGCCGGCGCTGATCACTGGCGCTGTGGCAGGACGTATGCGTTATAAGGCGCTGTTTCTCTTCATCGCATTATGGTCCTTGGTTGTCTACTATCCCATGGCACATATGGTATGGGGAGCCGGTGGGCTTCTGGCCGAAATGGGGGCTGTCGACTTCGCCGGCGGCAACGTTGTCCATATCAGCTCCGGTGTGAGCGGTTTGGTCCTGGCGATCCTTCTCGGCAGGCGCAGCGGTGTGGAACACACATCCTATCGTGTCCACAACATCCCGTTTGTGTTTTTGGGCGCGGCGATTCTTTGGTTTGGCTGGTTCGGATTCAACGCCGGCTCTGCGCTGGGCGCCAACGGCCTTGCCGCGCATGCATTTTTGACGTCGGCCCTTTCCTCTGCAACAGCCTTGCTGGCCTGGATGCTGATCGACGTCATCAAAGATGGAAAGCCGACGCTGGTGGGCGCTTCCACCGGACTGGTTGTCGGGCTGGTTGCCATCACGCCCGGCGCGGGCTTTGTCCCGGTTTGGGCAGCGATTGTCATCGGGGCGGTGGTCAGCCCCATTTGCTACTTCACGATGAATTTCTTAAAGAACAAGCTCAAGATCGACGACGCGCTGGATGCATTTGGCTGCCATGGCATTGGCGGGATCTGGGGCGGCATTGCCACCGGATTGTTCGCAAGGACGGACATCAATCCAGTTGCGCGATGGAACGGGTTGGTCTTTGGCGAGGCCGGGCTCTTTACCGCACAGGTCGTCAGCATCCTGATCACAATCGCAGTCGCCGTGGTGGGGACGCTGGTGTGCGTCGGGATCACCCGGATCTTTACCAAGCTGCGGGTTGAACACAAAGAGGAACTGCTTGGGCTTGATATGACCCAGCATGGCGAGCGGGCATATCCGTCGTTTAACGGTTTAGACTGATGAAGGGGGATACATAGAATATGATGTATAAGGTAGAAGCCATCATCCGCGAGGAAAAGCTTGAGGACATCAAGGAAGCCCTGCATGAAATTGACGTCAACGGCGTCACGGCTTATCAAGTGATGGGGTTCGGCGCCCAGCGCGGTTATAAAACCGTCGTGCGCGGGCAGGAAATCGACGTCATGCTGCTGCCAAAAATCAAGCTGGAAATCGTCGTCTCTTCGGAAGAGTGGAAAGACAAAACCATCCAGAAGATCAAAGAGGTTGCTTATACGGGTGAAGTGGGCGATGGAAAGATTTTCGCCTATGAAATTACCGATGCATTAAAGATCCGCACCGGTGAGACCGGCTATGCGGCGCTTCAATCCGCAAGCGAATCCGGCGAAACCCCATCAAGGGCCTAACATACGGTTTATATCGAAAAAGCAGCTGCCAGCGAAAACCGGCAGCTGCTTTTTCGATCTCTTAGACAGCTCCGGGTTGTCAGAGCCTCTCAGAAAATGATTCCACTTTGAATTTTTACGCAAAACAACCCCACAAAATATTCTTCGAAATGCGCTTTAGCCATTCCTCCATCCGCTCAGGCGCAAAAACGAGGTCCCACGGAATCCCTTCCCGGCCGCAACAAGCCCCAGGCGCTTTAGGCTCCGGTATTTCTCCAAATCCATTTCTATGGTGGAAAAAACAAAAGATACGCCAATAGAAACGTCCACATAAACGCACTAAATATATTTACTTTATCTAGGTAAAATGGTATAATCTCTATAAAATCGTTGGATTCCTACACGATTATCCCATTATCATTATATAGAAAGGAAAGATCCCCTTTATGGAGCATTATTATCAATCTGAAATCGAGTGTGCCAGCCGGGAACAAATCAGAGCTTGGCAAAACGAGCGCCTGATCCCGACCGTGAAACGTGTCTACGAGAATGTACCTTATTACCGTCATCTGATGGAGGAAAAGGGCGTTACTCCAGACGATATCCGTTCCGTTGACGACCTACATAAACTCCCCTTTTTAACCAAGGAAGATTTGCGCCAAGCATATCCATACGGCCTATTGGCTGTCCCGCTAGAGGATTGCGTGCGTATCCAGTCCACCAGCGGCACAACCGGCCGCCGGGTAGTCGCTTTCTATACGCAACACGATATTGACCTGTGGGACGAATGCTGCGCCCGTGCAATCGTGGCGGCCGGCGGCACCAAAGAAGATGTGGTACACGTCTGCTATGGCTACGGCCTGTTCACCGGCGGCCCCGGCCTGAATGGCGGCTCCCATAAAGTCGGTTCCCTAACCCTGCCCATGTCTTCCGGCAATACCGACCGGCAGATTCAGTTCATGTGTGACCTGGGCTCCACCATCCTCTGCTGTACCCCTTCCTATGCCGCCTATCTGGCAGAGAGCATTATTGAACGCGGCCTGCGGGATAAGATCAAATTGAAGGCCGGTATCTTCGGCGCAGAAGCATGGAGCGAGGAGATGCGCCAGGATATCCAAAACAAACTAGGGATCAAAGCGTACGATATCTATGGCTTGACCGAGATTTCCGGCCCTGGCGTCGCTTTTGAGTGCAGCGACCAGCACGGTATGCACATCAACGAAGACAATTTTATCCCTGAAATTATCGACCCAAAAACCGGTGAAGTGTTGCCGGAAGGCAGCGTCGGCGAGCTGGTCTTCACTTGTATTACCAAGGACGCTTTCCCGTTGCTTCGTTATCGCACACGTGATATCTGTGTGCTCAATTACGAAAAATGCCCCTGCGGGCGTACCCATGTGCGTATGTCCAAGCCGATGGGCCGTAGTGACGACATGTTGATCGTCAAGGGTGTCAATGTATTCCCGTCTCAGATCGAAACGGTATTGCTTAACAAGGGATACCCTGCCAACTATCAGATCGTCGTCAGCCGTGAAAACAACAGCGATAAGCTGGAGGTCCAGGTAGAGATGACGCCCGAGATGTTCTCCGACAACCTCTCTCAAGTCTCTTCCCGCGAAAAGGAACTGGTGGACGCTCTGAAAGCCATGCTGGGAATCTATACGGTTGTGAAGCTTGTAGCGCCTAAGAGCATTACCCGCAGCGAAGGCAAAGCGGTACGTGTAATCGACAAACGCAACCTGTACTGAGAAAGGAGCTTTGGAAATGACTATCAATCAGATCTCCGTATTTCTGGAAAACAAGCCTGGACAGCTGGCTGAATTCACCCGGCTTTTGGAGGAAAACCAGATCGATATGCGCGCTCTTTCCATTGCCGAAACGCAGGATTTTGGAATCCTGCGCCTGATTGTAGACGACCCCTATAAAACGGTCAATGTCGTCAAAGATGCCGGCTATATCTGTGCGGTCACGCCGGTCCTGGCGGTTGAACTCTCTGACAAGCCAGGCAGCCTTGTGAAACTGCTCACTGCACTTGGAGAAGGCGGCATCAATGTGGAATACTCCTATGCCTTTATTGCACGCAAAAAGGATGTGGCTTATATGGCCTTCCGCGTCAACGATCCGGAAAAGGCCGTAGGGGTGCTGGTTCAGAACCAGGCACGCCCCCTGTCGCAAGACGACTTGTCCTCTTTGTTCAGCGACTAATAAAAGCATATGGCAAAACGATCCCAATAAACGTCAAAAGGCATCCAACAGGCGCCTGTTGGATGCCTTTTTGTGCGCACACTTTTCATATTGCCGCTGCGGTTGCAATGGGCGAAGGTCCCCGCAAGGCTTCCCCTATCGCGTGTTTGCTCCATGGTTGCAATTGCAGGAATTTTTTAATTTGAAATTGGTGGACCAAATGGTTTTATCCGTTGCTTCCTTCCACATTTCCAAAGCAGTGATTAAAAAACGCCTTACTTTTCCACTTCAAGCCGCCACATTTTGCAAGTTTCTCGAGCCAGTGATTTGGGATTGCTTGCACGCCATACCATAGCCCAGAAAGGCCGCCGGCAACGGCAGCTGTGGTGTCGGTATCCTCCCCCAGGCGGATCGCTGTGAGCATGCAGTCCTGATAGCTGGGAGTCTTCAAAAGGCACCATAGCGCTGCCTGCAAGGTATGAATCACATAACCGCTTCCTCGGATCTGTTCTTCCGGCCATAGATCAATATCCTTCAACAATTCAAACTCGGGATATACATCTGCAAACTCCGATTTTTGTTTATAGTAAGATAGCGCGGACAAAACCCCTGCTTTTACTGCGTCCCGCAAATGGCCCCCACGGTATAATTGGAACACCACTGCGCAATAAACCCCACACGCCATCAGGCACCGCGGATGTGCATGTGTGCATTTTGATATATTGTGGACGATCAAGGCGCTTCGATCATCCAACTCTGAAGTTTTATATGTTCCTATAAGATACAAGGCGGCCGGTAAGATCCGCATAAGGGAGCCATTGCCACAACAAAATTCAGCTGTTTCCCCACACTCCAGAGGAGGGGCGCCCTTACAAAAAGCAAAGATTGCATGCTTTGTTGTCCCTCCCACATCAAACACCTCGTCATGGGCCGTATTGGCCGCATTCCAAAGCCAATCCGAAAAACGAAGCATTTGATCTTCATAGTCAACCCCTTTTTCCATAAAGGAATCCATCATGCATAGCGTCATACTCGTATCATCCGACCAGGTGCCGGCTGGCTGGCCATGCGCGCCGCCGCCCCGCATGTCTTTAATGGGGGTGCGCGCCAGTTCATCCCGGCTCATAAATTCAGCAGGAACCCCCAGCGCATCGCCAACGGCGAAGCCCAGGATCGCCCCTTCCACCCTTTGCAAAGGGGTTATTTGTATATGTGGGAACTCCATATTCGTTGCCTAACTCCTTTCCTTTATCTGATACGCTCCATTTTATCAAAAAATTTGCAACCCTGCATTCATGTTCCAGACATGCTAGGATAAAAGTACCCCGATCTCTTAAAAAACGCTAGGCTCCTTCCTATCATAAGCAGCTGCATACAGACAAAAAGAGCCTAAACGCAGGTTGCATCCAGGCGTAATCTAAGGTGGGTAGGCACTTTAGATGCAGTGAAAGGCACGGGCAGCAGGCGGTGAAAAAAGAAAAAGTCTGAACGCAATTCGCGTTCAGACTCACTTTGGTGGAGGAGGATGGATTCGGACCATCGAAGCTGAAAAGCAACAGATTTACAGTCTGCCCCCTTTGGCCACTCGGGAACTCCTCCATATGTGCCGCCCCTTTTCAGAAGCAAGCTTGTCTCTGGCGCTGACAGGGAACCTTTCCCAAACACCAAGCTCCGTGTCCGCCAAAAGCAGATAACCTGCTGGAGCTGGTGAACGGACTTGAACCCCTGACCTGCTGATTACAAATCAGCTGCTCTACCAACTGAGCTACACCAGCATTTGCATCACTCAAGAGTGCTTGACTAATATACCATACTTTTTGTCCATTTGTCAAGCCCGAAATGCAAAGATTTTTGAAAAATTTGGTTTAATTTTCGTTGGAAAAGAGATAGGGCCGCAGGGCGTCCACCGAATCCGCAAACCAGACCGCCCCAGCCTCTGCTAGCTCCTCTTTTGTCCCATAGCCATAAGCTGCCGCCAAAAAGTCCACCCCAGCCTCAACCGCGCCGCGCGCGTCAAAATGGGTGTCTCCGATCATGACAACCTCGCGCTTTTCTGCGCCGCCGCACTCCCGGATCGCCTGCGCAATCATCTCCGGCTTGCTGGAATGGAATCCGTCGGGCCCGGCTGCCACCAGCGCGTCAAAATATGTTCGGATGTCATACGCTTGGACGATGTGTTCCAAGATCGGCTTTGGCTTCGAGGAGGCCGTCGACAGCTTTGCGCCGGAAGCTTTCAAATCCTTTAATAGCGCCTCGATTCCCGGATACAGGCGGTTTTCTCTCCAACCGATCCGGTTATACCGCTGGCGATACAGCGCAACGGCCTTTTCCGCCTGCTCCTGGCTCATCCCGCAAAAATTGCGCATGCTCTGTCCCATGGGCGGCCCGATAAATTTGCGCATGACCTCCGGCGGAGGGACGGGAAATCCCATCTCACGGATTGCATACTTGGCGCTGTTTAAAATTCCCTCGCCCGATTCGCAGAGGGTTCCGTCCAAGTCAAACAGAACAATCTTATAATTACATTTCATCGGTAGTTCCTCCGTCCTTCCATTTCCCGGTTGAGACTTTGATCCATAGGCCACCTGCTGCCGCCTGACTTGTGCAACAGCCTGTCCGCTTTGCAAAACCTGTCCGCAGCCATACTAGTATATCCTAATTTGTCGGGAAGCTTCCTCCCGGTGGGGCTTTTTCCATTCTGCCTCCGTCTCCTGTAGACGTTGTGGTTCTACGCACACCTGTTCCGGCCATCGGAAAGTTCTCCCATACGTTTTCCAACTTTAATCCATTTTCCCCTATCCTGTCAAGACAAAGGCTATAAAAAGCAAGTTAAAAACATGTTTTCCAAACCGGAGAGAAAAAGCCAGCATCCCTTTCCGGAAGCGCTCTTGCGGGCTAAGCAAAAAGACGGTATGATAGAGTGGCAAGGATAAAAACACGGCGCGGTTGGTAGTCCGCGCGCCGGGGATCTCCCGGCCAGTAACCCTCCCTCCCATGGGTCGTCCGTTCTTTGCAGGATTATACAATGGGAGGAATCAAAATGGACACAACAGCAGCGAAACTCACGGTATTTTTTGAGGAACCGTTTTGGGTGGGCGTCTATGAGCGCACCGAAAGCGGCCAGGTGGAAGCATGCCGGGTGGTCTTTGGCGCAGAACCCAAAGATTACGAGGTATACGACTTCCTACTCAAGCACTGGGATAGCATGCGGTTCAGTCCACCCGTTGCAGCAGAGGGAATCCCCTCGCAGATTCGGAACCCCAAACGGGCGCGGCGCGCAGCAAAGCAGGCGCTTTGCCACACCGGAACGGGAACCAAATCGCAACAGGCCCTGCAAATGCAGCGGGAACTGGGCAAACAAGAGCGCAAAAAAGTCCGCAAACAGCAATCCGAAGAGGAAAAAGCGCGGCGGTTTGCCCTGCGCCAACAGCGCAAAAAGGAAAAGCACAGGGGCAGGTAAACATCCTGCTCCGCATCCTTTTCCACCGTATTTTAAAGGCTAGCGTTTTGAAAGGAGTGTTGATCGATGAATCCAGAGATTCAATCTCTCATCCAGCAGGCGGATCAGGCGATCCGTGAGGAACGCTTTGACGACCTGATGGAATTTTATACGGAGGACGCCGTCTTGATGATCAATGGGGAAAAGGAGGCCCATGGCAAGAAAGCCATCAAGGAAGCTTTCATCCAGATTGCCGCCTATTTCCAGAACAGCCTCGTCCCCACACAGGGAAAAATGCGGATGACCGAAGCGGGGGACACGGTCCTGGTCCTGTCGCAAACGCTTCTGGACGCGGACAATAAGGCGGAATCTGCGTACAGCATGGAGCGCCGTGCGACCTATGTCTATCGCCGCATCGGTGGAAAATGGCTCTGCGCCATTGACAACTCCTATGGGACCGCCCTATTGGACGACTGATGAACCACATTCAAAAGAGGGGGAAGCCGCTGTTGATACAGTGGCTTCCCCTTTTTTACGATCCGTTGCTCTGGCTTTGTGATCGTTTCCAGTTGCGGCCTTCTGGCCTTATTTCCCCTTGACCAAGCAGCCTAAACGCCGTTACCGGCGCTTCATGGCGCGCAGCCGTTCCTTTTCCTCCCTGCAGATTCGCCGGGATTCGGTCATCTTTTGCAACGCCTTGTTGAAAGGGAACGTATCCAGCCGGCTATTGGGCAGATAGGCCATGGTCCGCTCCGGAAAGCGCGCATAGCATTCCGCAAGCGCCCAGGCGACTGCCATCTGCGCATAATACCCCGTATGCCGGACATTGTCCAGGGTCTCCAGGACACGGTCGATGAACGCCTCTTGGATGAAGTGATCCAGGAGCATCACGACGCCGAAGCGCACGTCAAATTCCCGTTCGGAGGAAAAATAGGGCCGCAAAAACGCCCACACCCGTTCCGGATCTTTGCGGACAAACTTCAGGGTGTTGCAGAAGCTGTCGCAGGTGGACCAGTCGCCAATCTCCGGGACGAACGCCTCCGTATAAGCAAGCAGCTCCTCTACATCAGCCTTTGCATAGCCGATCACCATTCCGCGCAGGAGCGTCTCTTCAAAGCACTTCCCCTTTTCCGCGCGGAAAAAGGCGCGCCAGTCCCCGCGCGCAATCCGCTTGGCCAACCCACGCAGCGCAGGCAGCCGCACGCCCAGCATGGGCGTTCCCCCTGGAATCAGGCCGGAAGCAAACGCCCGATAGTCCGGTTCTGCCATCGCCTGCAATTCCTTCCGGACAGCCTCCCAGCCCCATTCCATATTCAAAGATGCATCAGCGCGCCCCATACCGTCTCTCCAAATCCAAAAGGGTTCTTTTACACTCCAATCCGCCCGCATAGCCTGTCAAGCTGCCGTCCGCCCCCACCACGCGGTGGCAGGGGATAAAAATCGGGATGGGATTGCAGTGGTTCGCCATACCGACTGCGCGGCACGCCTTGGGGCGGCCAATCTGCGCGGCGATTTCCCCATAGGACCGCGTCTGCCCATAGGGGATTTCCTGCAAAGCGCTCCAGACCGCTTTCTGAAACGCCGTACCTTCCGGCGCCAATGGCAAATCGAACATCTTCCGCTCCCCGCGCAGGTATTCCCGGAGCTGCTCCGCCGCTTTGCGAAGCAGTTCCGTTTCGTGTTGCACAACCGTTCCCGGCACCTCTTCGCCGGGAAGCCGCAGAAGGGCAATCGCGCCCCCATTTTCTCCAATCGCGATGCGACCGATTTCAGTGTCGTATAGAAACAGACCGTCCACGCTTTACATTCCTTCCTTTTCCGGTTTTATCGCGCGGGTTGCGATATAGGTGGGCGTGAAGTCCCGCAGGCGTCCCTGGCCGGGCCGGTCGCGGTCGTCAAAGAGGTCGGTCAGCCGAAGCCCCGCTTTTAACTGACCGCCGATCTGCTCTTCCAGCGAATGGCTGAATTGCATGCCGTCCCCGTCCCGCATCAGCTTTTCAAATTGCTCCGGGTTTTTTAACGGGTTAAACGGAAGCGCATTTTCCACCACAAGCGTCTGATCGTCGTTGAACAAGTAAGGGATTCCATTGTCCATCCCCGCCAGAAGGATGCCGCCCGGCTTGAGAATGCGGTAACATTCCCGCCATACCTGGTATACATCCTCGATGTAGCAATTGGAGACCGGATGGAAAATCACGTCAAACTGGCCGTCCGGGAAGGGCAGGGGCTTGGTCATATCGCCGCGCACAATCTGGATGGAATAGCCCTCGCGTTCCGCCACCATCCGCTCGCTTTCCAGCTGCTTTTTGGAATAGTCAAACACCGTACAATTTGCGCCCAAAGCGGCAAAAACCGGCATCTGCTGTGCGCCGCCGCTGGCCAACCCCAAAAGCTGCGCCCCCTTGAGCGCTGGAAACCAGCTGTGCGGCACCGGGCGCATCGGCGTGAGATATACGTCCCATGTCCCGTTTTTTGCCGCCAAATAGTCCTCGTGGGAGATCGGGATTCCCCATTCGATCCCGTCCTCAACCCACTGATCCCACTGTTCCGCGTTATATTTTGTGTACTGTTCTCGATTCATCGGTTTCCCCTCTTTCTTGGCTGGTTTCATCATTGCTATTTCTATTATAAAGCCGTATCCCAATCTCTGCAAATCCTTTTGCGGAATTTTCATGCATTCCTTTCCAGCCCGCGAACCAAACAAATTTTATCCGGCCCTCAATTGCCCCGAAAAAATGCACGCCAAAGGGCCTGCCTTGGAGGAAAACCTCCAAGGCAGGCCCTTCCCTTTTTATTTTGCCTGATAGATAATCAAAAGCTGCCCGTCTTCATCGGTGCGGACCTTGGCGCGCACGCCATATACCTCTTCGATCATCCGCTCTGTAAGCACCTCGCGCGGCGTTCCTCTGCTATAAATTTGACCATCCTTGACCACATAGATGACGTCGCTGTACATGGCCGCCAGGTTTAAGTCGTGAAAAGCGGATAGGACCGTCTTATGCATGGACTTGACGATGTTGAGCAATTGCAGCTGGTATTTGATGTCCAAATGGTTGGTGGGCTCGTCGAGGATCAAAGCCTCTGTGCGCTGCGCCAGTGCGCGCGCCAAAATCACACGCTGTTGTTCCCCACCGGACAGGCTGGAAAACGGGCGGTTTTCCAGCACCTCCATGCCCACCTGCTTCAGGGCTTCGCGCATGATCGCATAGTCCTCCGCTGTATCGCGGTCCATCGCGCGCTTATGCGGCGCGCGCCCCATCAGCACCATATCCTTTACCAGAAAATCAAAATCATAGGCATTGTGCTGTGCAACCACGCCCAAGCGTTTTGCAGCCTCTTTATGGCTCATATGGGAAGGCGGTTCCCCGTCCAGCCGGATGCAGCCCATCTTGGGCTGCAATACGCGATAGATACATTTCAAAAAGGTGCTCTTCCCACTGCCGTTCGGCCCAATCAGCCCGACAAAACAACCGTCCTCCGCGCGCAGGGAGATGTCCTTTAAAATTTGCGTGCTTCCCCAGGAGAACGAAAGGCCCTCTGCATCAATCCTCATGACGGCCTCCCTCCAAACTGATAAGTCTTTTTGACAAGCAGCAGGACAAACGCCGGCGCCCCCACAATCGAAATCAGGATTCCAATCGGCAACTCCGCATTTGGAAGGATCGTCCGGGCCACCACGTCGGCCCAAACCAGGAAGATGCCGCCCGCCAGAGCGGACAGGGGCAACAGCTTCCGATGATCCACGCCGAACAGCACGCGGATTACATGAGGGATCATCAACCCTACAAATCCGATGACGCCCGATGCATAGACAACGAAGCCGACCACCAGCGAGGCCATCACCAGATACACTTGCCGGTAACGGCGCAAATTGGTTCCCAGCGTGATAGCCGTATCGTCCCCCAGCAGCATGAGATTGAGCGTGCGGCTCTGCGTCAAGAAAAAGGCGATCGCCAGAAGCACAACCAAAAAAATCACGCCGTTGCTCTCCCATTCCGCCCCCGCCAAGCTGCCCATCAGCCAGAAGGTGACCGTCATAAAGCGGCCGGGATCGTCCGCCACATAGACGATAAAATTGGAAATGGCAGAACAAACCGAACTGAGCGCCACGCCCGCCAGGACCAATTTGACCGGCGTTGCACGGCCTCCAAGGTGGGAAAGACCGATGACGGCAAAGGATACGCCCAACGCGCCCAAAAAGGCGCAGACGCCGACGCTATTCGAGCCAAAGGCGCCGATCCCCAGCAGGATTGCCGCCGTTGCGCCCAAGGATGCGCCGGAAGAAATCCCCAGGATATACGGGTCCGCCAGCGGGTTTTGCACGACGGCCTGCATCACAACACCCACGGTCGCCAATCCCATGCCGACCGCCACCCCCAGCACGATCCGGGGCAACCGGATATACCAGACGATGTCGTGGGCGGCCCCTTGCGCCAGCGTTGCGGGGTCCCCGATGTGGAACCATTCAAACAGGATGACTTCATACACCTGACGCACCGTCAGGTCCGCGGACCCGACGGTCACAGCAAAAAGCACGGACCCCACCAGAACTACCAGCAAAAGGACGACTGCGCAGAGATATGCCGGTATTCCGTGAAACACGCCGGTTGTAAGGCGCTGGGACAGGGTTTTATCCGTGCTTGGGCGTTTCCCAAGAACGGGTTTATCCCCCCGCTGCATCTTATGCCTCAATCCCATAGAGGCTCTTGAGGAATAGTTTTACCGTATCTTTGGTGCGGACCCCGGGCGCATACGCCAGACTGTATTCCACCGGATAGATACGGCCGTTTTTGACCGCGTCCACGCTGGCCAATGCAGGATTTTCCGTATACAGGGCAATTGCCTCTTCGTCCGGAACAGAGCTCACATGTACGGCGAAAATCGCTTCCGGGTTGGCATCCACGATCTCCTCATCGGTCCATCCCGCCTGGCCAAGCGGTTCGGCGCCCATCTGCGCCGCAATATCGCCCGCAGCTGTCTTAGCATGATAGATGTCGTATTCGCCCTCCCATTTTTCTGCGATCAAGATGCGTTGGGGCTCTTTTCCCTCCGCGGCCTGCTTTCCCTGGTCGACATATTGCTGGATATCGGCGATGATTTCTTCCGCCTTCTCCTGGCGGTTATAAATTTTTGCAAGATTCCGGATATCCTGATACTCATTCTCCAAGGATTCGTCCCCACGCAGCACGCTATTAATGGTCGTATAGGTTCCGATTCCACGGTCATGCCAAAAATCGACGTCCCCCATGCGATCCTCCATATTGAACAAGGAATACCACCCGATGACCATGTCGGGCTCCAAACTCAAAGCGTATTCCTTGACAAAATAGCCGACGTCCTGGTGATTTTTTAGAAGATCCAGCTTGGCAAATTCCTCTGCATACTCCGGCAGTACGCTGCTACAATCCGCCACCATTTCAATTTTATCACCAAGGCCGAGCGCCAGAAGAATTTCCACATTGTTCCTCCCATAGACCAACGTCTTTTCCGGGCATTTCTCAAAGGTATAGGGCACCAGTTCCCGCGCGTTGTTATACACCTCTACGGTCACGGGATAATAATCGGACTCGTCTTGGGATGCTTCCTGTGAGGAGGCGTCCAAACCGGCCGGTTCACTGGAGGACACGCTCTCCAATTGGGAGGACGTCTGCGGGCTGCTGCTACAGGCTGTAACGCTAAGCAGCATAGAAAGCGCCAACAGGGTTGCAAGGATTCTCTTTTTCATGATTTTTCCACTCCTTTTTCGATCTGAAATCACTTCGTTCTTCCGTGACAAAAGACAACAAAAAACGCCCGCAACGAGTGTTGCGGGCGGGGCTTCCAGACCGTCAAAAGGGTATACGTCCCCCTTAGGCGTTTTCTGGCAACCGGCTCCGTCGTCCGCAGAATGGCCACCGAGTCCATGGCAGGTCTTCTGACTGATGCATCCACACCATCTTCCGCCTTCTCAACAGGAATTCTATCAATGGCATCTTGGAAGTGGCTCCGCAATCACAGCAACGGGATTGTACAAGATTCGCACTTGTTTCCCTTTTCATCAAACCCTCGTGTGGTTTGAACCATGGACCCATTTGATTCTTTTGTCGTTTTCAGTATAAAACACGGTATGGGAAATGTCAACGATCTCCATGAACTGCAGACGCGCAGCGTCTTTCGCGGGCACGCAGTGCCTCTCGCGCCTACGGCGGACGCATGGCGTCTTTTCGCGCCTACGGCGGACGCACAGCGTCTCTCGCGCCTACGGCGGACGCACAGCGTCTCTCGCGCCTACGGCGGACGCACAGCGTCTTTTCGCGCCTACGGCGGACGCATGGCGTCTTTTCGCGCCTACGGCGTTCCCTACGAAAGCAAGCTGTAAGGAGTTTGCTTTCCGCTCCATATGGGAAGGCCCTACAGAGGCAAGCGAAAATTTTCATACAGGCAAAAATTACAGTCCCACCACATGTGAGAAATAGAAGGATAAAACATAGCAAGGCCCTCACCCTGGGAATTCCCAGGGTGAGGGCCTTGCTGTTTATCAGGAAAAAAACTTCCCTTTTCTTTCGATGTCTCGTCCACGATTACGCAATCGTCACCGTGCAATGGACGCACAGCGTCTTTTCGCGCCTACGGCGGGCACACAGTGCCTTCCGCGCCTACGGCGTTCCCTACGGAAGCAAACCGCAAAGAGTTTGCTTTCTGCTCCATATTGGAAGCCCTAAGGAAACACTTAGCCAACCGTTACGGTGCAGTGCTTGACCGCGTTCTGGCCCGGCAGGGTGGTGTAAACGCCCGTGCTCTGGCCCGGCGTGCCGATCGCATAGACTCTGTAGTAGGAATCGTTGCCAACCTTCGCCACAAACTGCGTCTTGAGCACATCGCCGTTGCCGACCGTAAAGCCCGGCGTCATGGCGTTGCCGTTCACGACCGTCATCTTGAAGCAGTATGCGCTGCCTCTCTTCAAGGTGAAGTTGACCGTCGTGTCGGAAACCACATAGGCATTCACTGCCACGTTCTGGCTTGCGGATACCACGCCCGCTGCGCCGTATGCATTGCCAACGTTTGCAGACGTGCTGCCGCTGTTCTTCGAGCCCGTGGAGGTGCTCTTCTCAACTAGGCCGTCGATGCTGTTCTCCAGCGTCTCGACTGCGTCTGCGACCTCTTCCTCGGTCGCTTCTGCGTCGTTCAGCACTGCCTTCGCGGTGCTCAATGCGGCCTTCATCGCTGCGACGCTCTTCGCCGTGTACTTATTGGTGTTAATCGCTTCGGCTTCCCCGATCAATGCTTCCAGCGCATCCTTATCCGGGATCAGGCGCAGGGCGGAAATCGCTGCCGTAAGGTCTTTCACTGCGGTGTCCACCGCATCCTGCGTTGCATTTGCATCTTCCAGCACGGTCTTTGCTTCGGCCAGGACGGTCTCAAAGCTCGTCCATGCGTCGTTCTGGATGTACTGATCTGCATTTTCGACAATGCCGTCGCCCTTGAGGACCAGCGCTTCCAGCTCGGTGACGTCTGCGCGGTAGACCAAGCCATAAATGGCGTCATACAGCGCATCCACCGCTGCGGTGATGTCCGCTTCCAGGACTTCTTCATCGTCCAGCAGGTCTTCCGCTGCTGCATACGCTTCGTCCAGCGCTTTCAGGCTGTCCGGCGTGAACAGGTCGCGGTTGATGGACTCTGCGATCTCCATCGGGATTTCCAGCTGGCTCTTGTCGCCTGCGACAAAGCTCAGGTAGTGCAGCGCGTCGATCAAGTCGCTCCATGCGCCGTTGATCTCGTCCTGCGTTGCGGTCTTCTTTGCTTCGACGTCCTGCGCCGCCTGCAAAGCCGCTTCGTACTTCTCCTTCACGGACGGAACGGCTGCTTCCGCCTCGTCCGCTCTGCCTTCTGCAATCTCAATGGCAGCACGCAGGTTCTGCTTGTCTACCACTGTGAAGCCAAGCTCGATCGTGGTGTCCGCGTTCGGCATAGCCGCGCTGTACACATACTCGGCAACGTCAAAGCTGTCTTCCGCAATGGCGTCGCCATTCACGGTGACGCCTGCGATCTCGCGGCCTTCTACGCGCGGCGTAAAGGTCAGCTCGAGCGCATCTCCCGCCATTACGACATCTTTATATGCGCCGATCAGGTTGGCAATCGTCTGGCTTTCGCCATCGATGCTCAGTTCGACGGTGTTCGGGAAGGTGACCGTCAGCATGTGCTCGCTCGGCTCTTCCTCCACTTCGCCGGTCAGGGCAATCCAGCTCAGGACCGGGTCGGGGTTGTTGGAATTCTGTCTCTGAACGCTGATGGTGACATCCGCGTCGTTTTCTACCGTAAATGGGAACAGATAAGCCTGTTCGCCGGAATTGGTGAATGTGCCAATCGTAGTCTCAACCGTCTGCCCGTCCGCGCCTTCATAAGAAACAACGACCTTCATCGGGCGGGATGTACTCCACCACTCCTGGAAACCAAGGGAAACCTGATACTCGCCGGCCTTTAACGGTAGCTTGTAATCGATATTCTTGCCGCCCTTTGCCCAGAAACCGCTGGTATAAGCGTCCTGGCTTTCCGGATTCTTGGGTGCGATGTCGTCATCGGTGCCGGTATAGCCCCAGCTACCCTCGGTATAGGCTTGGTCATACGCCTCGGTATTGACCAGGTTCGGGGCCATCTCTTTGATGACATCGTACAGCTCGGAGCCATTCGTAGCGCCGCTGTCGATAAAGTAAAGCAGGTTCTCCGGGATGTCAACGACATTGGCCGTTATCGTAAGGCCATTGGCGTCTTCCAGCGTGCCGGTTACCGTATTTTCTGCGCCCGGAATCAGCGAGCTGAAATCCCAGGAGACATTGACGTCCTTGGTCACCCACCCCTCATCCTCACGGATGCTGACGTTTACCTGCTCCGGCAGGTTCTCGGTGCCATAATAGATATCATCCATCTCGCTGTTCAGCTTGATGTTGTTGATGGAATCAAATACGCTGAGATCCCAATCGTTGTATTCCTGGAGGCTGATATTCCCTCTGGCGTCGATCTGCACCGGCAGCCAGATATAACGGGAATCTGCAAGCGCTTCCGCGCTGAAATCCTGTTCTTTTCCATAACCCCAGCGGTCGCCCATGTAGATGAACTTGCCGTTCTCCGGGTCCACCGGGATCACATTGGTGCTCTGGGACCAGAAGGTCTTCCCATCGGTATCGCCGATGCAAGGATCGCCCATGTCGGTCCACTCGCCGAGAATTTCGTCGGCCTTCCAATAGCGGGCCGGGTTCGGGCTCCAGCCGGTTGCGCCGGAGGTAATCATGTAATAGGTGCCGTCATACTTGAACAGGGCCGGCGCTTCGCGCTGCCCGCCCGGGAACAGGCGGACGAAGTCCACGCCGTTCTTTGCCAGGCCGACCGGCTCCTGCGGCACGTCGAGGTCCGTGTACTCGTCGTTCAAGCGGGAGATAAACATCGTGCGGTTCTCTTCGCTGGAATAGATGATATACGCCGTCCCGTCGTCGTCGATAAACAGGTTCATGTCGCGGGCAAAACCGCGGTTCTGCGGCTCTTCATACCAGTCGAGCACGCCGTTGTCCTCCAGATACTCCTCTTCCGGAAGCTGGTGCAAACGGGAGCGGCGGATAAAGGTGAACGGGCCGTTCGGCGTATCGCTGATCGCCATGCCCGCTGCTGCTGCCGCGTAGCTGGAAGTGGACTCCTCGGTGGGGCCGTCCGCATGGAACCAGATGATGTACTTTTCGGTTGCCTCGTTATAAATCATCTTCGGGCGCTCGATAATCGCCGTGTCCTTGTTGATGCAGAGGTAGACATAGTCCTTCTCCTCCTCGGTCAGGTCGCCGTAGAGGGCCGTGAAATACGGGTCCGTATCCAACGCCTCACGGTTCGGGACCGAACGCATCACATAGCCTTCGAACGTCCAGTTGTACAGGTCGTCGGAGGAATACGCGCTGATGCCATTGCTGTGGCTTCCGGTCGTCTTATCCTCACCGACCCACCACCATTTTTCCGTCCCGTCGGGCATGGGCAATTTCTGCACCTGTCCGCCGTGCGCCTGGATGGGCTTGCCGTTGGTGTCCTTCCATACATCGCCGTTGACGCCGGAGAAGGAATCATAGGTTTCGATGGAGCGCAGGTCGGAGTAGACCGTGTCCAGATGCTCGCAGGTCTCTTTCACGTCTGCAGGGCTCGGGTTGTCCTGCGCCGCCAACTCCTTCGCAGATGCCAGGACAGCGTTCAGGGCCTGGAGGTTGTCCTCCTTATTTTCTTCGCCCACATAGAGCTCGCCAAGGGGCTCTTCTGCATAGACAACGCCGGCCGCCTGGTCCGCTTCCACCTTGCCCTCGATCTCCGCGATCTTATCCGTCAAAGTGGCCTTGTCATACACTTCGCCACGCTTGACCAGGATGTAGCTGAGGATGGGGTCTCCATCCGCAGAGGTACGCTTGGAGTTATGGACAAATACGTTCAGCTCGCCGTCCGTGACCATAATCTCCGAAGTGCGCTCAAACGTCGCATTGGTCGCCGAGCCGCCGGGCACGCTGGCCTGATCCGTAGTGCGGGTGCCTTCCAGATCGATGTCCACCGTTCTGGCGCCCCACCAACCGGGGATCTTAATGCCAACAGTGACTTCATAGCTGCCGTTTTCCACAGCAAAGTTATACCGGAAGCCGCTGGTCTCCGGGTCATACTGGATGCTGTCGCTGGTGTACCAGTACGTATCGGTCTTGACAACGCTGTCTGCATTGCCGCCGCGGACCATGTATTCGTCTTCTACATAGCCCCAGGCGTTCCCCGTCCCAGCGTCCTCGCCATAGGGCTGGTCCGTCACGGACTGGTACCCGCCCATGGCGTCCCCCTCCGCCACGTCCGCCACATTGGTTGCGGCGCAGTTGACGAAGTAGAGCAGGTCTCCGGGTTCCCCGCTCTCGGTTGCCGCCAGTGCCGGCGCAGAAACAAAAGTCTGCAACAGCATGCACAAGCAGAGCAGCAGAGGCAGGGCCCTGCGTTTGGTTCTCTTCATGTTTGCGTTTCTCCTTCCTATTGCCTTTCTTCTGTCCTGGCTTTTCAGCCTTCTCTACAAACCGCCTCGCCGGCGGCCGTATACAAATTAAGAGTGGAGGACGGAAGCGCGCGCCTGTGTCTGGGCGTTTTTGAGCGTCTCATCCATATCGGCCCCCTGCATAATGGATTGCAGGCTCTGGGCGATGATGTCCTCCATGGTATAGGTATACAGCCCATAATTGACCGGCGGGATCTGCTCGGTCCAGGCCGCAAGATCCTCATAGATCCGCTGGCCTCCAAAAAATTCACTGGGCTCACTTCGGTATTTCAAATCCTTTGCGGACTTCATGGTGCTCACCAAGCTGATGTCCTTCACCAGGTCGTCGATCAACTGCTCGTTGGAAGCAAAGGTCTTCCCCAAGAAGTCCACCGCCAGGTCCGCACCCGGGACGCTGCTCAATACATACCAGCTCCCACCGCCAATGCTGGAAGCATTGACCGATTCGGGGATGCCGTCCAACCGCGGGATCGGCGCCACGGCCCATTTGCCGCTCTGCTCCTCCGCTTTCACAATATTGGACATCACCCAACAGCCCGAGGGGACGCTGGCGACCTCTCCCTCCTGGAAAGCCTTCACAAACGGGTCCCAGCCGGACACCTGCAATGCAATCCCGGAATCCACCATGCGCTGGTACGTGGAAAGCGACGCCTTGAGCACTTCATTTTCCGCAATGTCCACGCTCTCGCCGTCCTCTTTTACATACCATGCCCCGGCGGACTGCATCATGATGCGCACCTGGCCCAGGTCGCTGGGGTCCAACGTCAACATATATTTGCCGGTCGCCGCTTTGACGTCCTTACCGATTTCAATGTATTCGTTCCAAGTCAGGTTCTGCATGTCCTCCTGCGTGTATCCCGCCGCTTGGAGGTAATCCGTGCGGTAAAACAGGGCGGCTGCGCCGCTGTCAAACGGGACGCCATAGATCTTACCCTCCTCCGTCATGACACGGAGCTTATATTCCATAAATTTATTGGGGTCCACAATGGAGGAAAGGTCCCGGAACTCCCCGGGGTACGACTTCAGGAAATTCTGGATCCGGTAATCCTCAATCAGGACAATGTTGGGCAGCCCTTCATAGTTGGAGGAAGAAAACGCGGTATTGAGCCGGGTGATGATGTCCGTCTGGGCCATGGTGACGATGTCAACCTGGACGCCCGGATCGGTCTTTGCATAATACGCCTTTGCCAAATTCGCCGCCTTCACATTGAAGGTATCGTCCCAAGCCCATATGGTCAATGTATGTTCTTCTGCCTCCATGGCCGGCTGTTCCGCCGGTCCACCACCGGTTTTTGCACAGGCTGTCAACCCCCACAACAGGCAAAAAGCCAGCGCCAGGGCCAGCAAACGGGAACAACGCATGCTAACCCCTCCTGTCATATTCTGCAAGCCCTTTTTGACAGCGCCCATAAGAGGGGCGGCTTGCATAAACGCATTGTTTCTTTTCATCTGTATCTTATTTTACTAAAAACCAATCCATAGGTATTAGCAATTTCTTTCTCTCATTTGGTATTTTTTTTAGATGTTTTTTCATAGACATTTGTACTTTTTTTATAAATTGGTAGGATCTTTGGATTCTTTCTCCTGCGCCGGGATCGTGATGGTGACTGCCGTGCCCTTGCCCGGTTCACTGGAAATGGAAACGCCGTACTGCGCGCCATAGAGGAGCTTGATCCGGTCGTCTACATTTTTGATGCCAATCCCGGTGAAGTGGTCTGCTTTCCCGCCGGTGGACAGCGTGCGGCCGACCTCCTCCTGTTTCATGCCGGAGCCATTGTCGATGATTTCGCTGACCAGGTCATTCCCGCGGCGGCGGACCGACACAAAGATGCTCCCTTCCTCCGCCCCGCTGAACGCATGGAAAAATGCGTTCTCCACAAACGGCTGCAAGGTCAGCTTGGGCATCAGGCAGTTGCGGCAGTCCTCGGCCAGCGAAAACCGGACCTGAATCTGCTCCCCAAAGCGCAAATGCTGCAAAAAGACGTAATCCTTTAAGTTGTCGAGTTCCTCGGCCGCAGGGATGCGTTCCTCGCGTTTGCTGATGGTCCCGCGCAGCAGGCGGCTAAACGAATCGATCGCCTGCACAGCGCTTTCGGAATTGCCCTGCCAGATCATCCATTTCAGGGAGGCGAGCGTATTGTAGATAAAGTGCGGGTTGATCTGCATTTGCAAGGCGCGGATCTCCGCCTCGCGCTTTTCGTCCTCGATGGTCATGATCTGCTCCATGTAACTGTCGAGGCCATCCAACATGTAATTGAACGCCGTTGCAAGTTCCCGCACCTCATAGTTGCCTTCCACGGGGATGTGCCGGCTAAAATCCCCCTGCGTTACCTGTTTCATCTCTGCGACCAGGGAATGGATCGGCCGCGTCGTTTTGCGCACCACGAGGAACATGATGGCGAACACGCACAGGACCACCAACAACGTCATAATTTCAATGGGCTTGTAGCTGCCGACCGCGCGCAGGATGCTTTCGCGGTCGATCAATCCAACCAAATGGAAATTCCAATGGGGGATCTCCTGGGCAACCACGGCCATCTGGCGCCCGGACTGGACGATCTCCCCATAGGGCAGGCTGTTTTCTTCCACCTGTTGCGCCGTCTCCAAAAGCTCCAGATTTTTAAAGCCGATGAGTTCCTTTTGGGTGGACGAGATAATGCGCCCTTCGCTGTCCAGCAGCATCAGGCTGTTTGCGTCGCTGCTGAAACTGCTGTAAAAATCGCGCAGGACCTCCTGCGGGATGACCACATAGGCATATCCGTAGTTCGATTGCCCGCCGGCATAATTCAGGCCTGTACTGGCAACGATGGCGCTGTCCCCCTGGGTCAGCGTGGTGAAGCCGTCGTCTACATATTGATAAAGGATGCGGTTGGGCTGGCGGCGCGTCTCCTGTGTGACCGCGCTGTCCAGCAATTCTTCCACTGAAACGGTCAGCCCGGCATCGCTGCTCAAATAGCTGCTGCCGTTGACGCCCACCAGCACAATGCTCATCTTCTCAAAATAATCCGGCGGCAGGGCGTGTTCGAGGTTCCACACCATGCTGTACTGCGTGTACGACGCGGTCGCGGAGCTGCGGTCCTCGCTGGTGAGATAGCTCCGGAAGGCCCAGTTGTTCTTGATCACGCTCATGATTTCGGAAATCTCATCGTTGAACCGGCCCATATTTTCCCGAATCTGCCCGATGATCTGGGAATTGGACTCCGTAAAGGTGTCCACATATACGTCCTCGGACGCCCGGATAGAAATACTGAGCGTCAATGTAGCAACGCATATGACGCTCAGCAGCATGACCGATAGAATTTTCAGCAGCAAACTATTGGACCGCAGTTTTTCTAAGATTTTTTCCATCGTTTCCCTCCAACCGCGGCGCCGCATTGACGGCGGAACTCGCTCGGCGTTTTCCCGGTAAATTTCTTGAATACCTTACAGAAATAACTGTGATCCCCATAGCCGACCATCCCGCACACCTCGGACACCGGGATATCGCCCTTGCGCAGGAGTTCCTCCGCGCGGCGGATGCGGGCGCGGTTCAGATATTCACTGAACCCCTCCCGGTTGTTGGCGCTGAAATACGAGGACAGGTAAGAATAATTGAAATTGAATCGCTTGGCGACATCGTTGAGGGTCAGCGCCTCGGCGCAGTGTTCCTCCACATAGTCGAGGATCTCCTGGACGGAACGCTTCCCTTGCCGCGGCGCCCGCTCTTCAAACAGCGTGAGAAAATCGGACCGGATGCAACCAAAGGCTTCCAGGAGATCTTCCGCGAATTTTGCTTCGCTGATCCGGATAAAACAGTCGCGCTTGAGGGAAGCGATGCGTTCCGCATCCATGCCGCTTTCCTCCCAAAAGGCCAACATCTGATAGAGCGCATCCTGCACCAGGGATTTGAGCTCGAATTCCCCGGGGGCATGCCGGTCAACCGCCCGCCGCAGCCAGGCGTCCAATTGCTCCAACGCCTGACGCATATCGGATGCGCGGATCAATGCGTTGAATCTTGCGGCGTCGAACGGCTCTGCGGCGGCCGGGGCAAACGCATCCTCCCCCTGGATGAACACGTCCCGGCAATAAAAGCGCTGCCGGGAGAGCGCGGCCAGGCGGGTATAGGTCTCTTTGAGCAGGCCCAATCCACTGAACTCCCTGGTGTAGACATAAAAGGCGCGCGGCGACTTTACGCGTACGGAGGCCACCAGCTTTCTGACGCGCTCCGTCAACGAGCGGTACGGCTCCGCCGCATAATTGACGATCATCAGCAAAAACTTGCGGTCGATCGTGGCCACCCGCGCGGTTACGCCGGGCAGGAACTCCTCTGCGCCGGCTGCTAAAATCCCGGCCTCCCGGCTGAGATTGGCTGCATTTCCCAGCACATAGGGGACATTCATCCCCACCAGGAAAAAGTGCAGATAGGGAAATACCTTGCGCAACTTTTCCAGGGCGTCCGGCGCGGGGAACCCGGACAGCGCCTGGTTGATGACGCTCTCGAACGAATCCCCTCCCCCGCGGGTGAGCACGAAATCCGGAATCTGCCCAGCCGCCTTACAGAGGGTCGCCAGCAATTCCTGCTGGTTCAGCGTGGGCTTGAGGATGTAGTCCACCGCGCCGTGCTGGAAGATGGATTTTACATATTCAAAGTCGCTGTAGCCGCTCAACACAATGACGCGGGTTTCCGGATACCGCTCCTGGATGGCCTGGGTCAGGGCGATCCCATCCATCACCGGCATGACCACGTCCGTCAGCACAATCTGCGGCTTCAATTCCTCGATCCGGGCCAAGGCTTCCTCCCCATTGGACGCTTCCCCCACGATCTGGAACCCCTCCTGCTCCCAATGGATCATGCCCTTGATCCCCTGACGGGTGAGATATTCATCCTCAACGATCAAGATGCGGCAATAGGTAGACATCCTGCTCCCCCTCCCCGCCGTCCAGCGGTTTTTTCACCCTTATTATAGCGTATCCGGGCTTTTCCAACAAGCGCCGCAACCTCTTTCATTCATAGAAGCATAAGCGGCCGCCGCAGGACGGTTATCCCCTGAAATGGGCAATTTTCCACCCACTTTTTCATAGAAAAATCGCCGTCCAAACCGGACGGCGATTTTTTCCACGGATTTTATTTAGATTGTTTTGCCTGCTCGCGCAGTTTATAATGCATCAGTTTGCCGGTCGCGGTGTGCGGCAATTCCTTCACAAGGTTGTACACGCGCGGCCATTTGTACGAGGACAACATGGGGCTGTGCATGCAATATTCCTTGAGCTCGGCCACCGTCAAGCTTTCGTCCGAGGGGACGACATAGGCCGCCACAACCTCGCCGCGCAGCTTGTCCGGAATCCCGATGACGGCGCTCTCCGCCACCTTGGGATGCTCGTTCAGCACGGCCTCGATCTGCGTCGGGTAGATGTTTTCGCCCGCGGACACAATCATATCGTCCTTCCGGCCAGAAACGGTGACAAACTCGTTTTCATCCCATGTCCCCACGTCGCCGGTGTAGAGCCAGCCCTTGTAGAATTTCTGGGCGGTCATCTCCGGATTGTTAAAATAGCAGAACGCGCTCTTCGCAGGGGAGGAGATGATGATCTCCCCAGGGGTCTTCCCGTCGCGCGGCACGGTGTCCTCCGGCTCGGCATGCGAACCGTCTTCGCGCAGGGCGACCAGCCGGACGTCGTCATCCGTGCAGGAGCGTCCGGCGGAACCCGCCATATCCGGCAGGTCAAACGGGCGCAGGAAGGTGTTCCAGAAGGTCTCCGTGGTGCCATAGCCGTTGAAAATATTGGGGGTCAAGAGCTTCAAATACTTTTCGCACGCAGCCTTTTCAAACGGGGCGCCCATGGTCACAATGCCCCGCAGGGCCGACAGCTTTGCATGGGCCTTTTCCTGCGCGCGCGCGAGCATAGCGATGATGGTCGGCACGCCGATCAGGAACGAAACCTCGTATTTTTCCGCATATTCCAGGCAGCGTTTCGGGCTGAAGTCCCGCAAAATGACCACTTCGCCGCCCGCATACAGCGTCGGGCACGGGCCGCCGGAATGGATGCCGCCGCGGTGGAACCACGGGGTCATATTCATGGTGCGGTCCGTCGGGCCGAGCGGGAAATGCATCATCACATCGTGCGCGGAAAGGACCTCGTTCACGTTGTTGATCGGCACGCCCTTGGGCCGGTTGGTGGTCCCGGAGGTATATAGGCGGGTGGTCTCATCGTAAATATGAGGGGCAAAGTCGATGGGCGGATCGGTTTCCGGCTGATTCGCCACATAGTCCTGATACAGAATATGGCCGTCGGGCGCCTGCGCGCCGCCCTTGTAATCCACCATAATGGTGACATGCGGCTTATGTTCGCACATTCCCAGCGCGCCCGCGGACAGGTCGCCGAACTCCGCATCGTAGAGGAATGCTTTGGGGCGGCTGTCGTCGATGACCAGCGCAATCTCGCCCGCGCCCTGCCGGTAGTTGACCGGGCAGGCAATCGCGCCGATTTTGTGTGCAGCAAGGTAACAGAATACAAACTCAGGGGAGTTGAGCAGCGCAAACATCACCACGTCGTTCTTACCGACCCCGTCCGCGCGCAGTGCATGCGCCAGGCGGTTGGCCTCGGCGTTCAGCTCCGCATAGGTCCAGCGGCGGCCGGAAATCGGGTCGTTCAGCGCTGGGCGGGTGCTAAAACGCGATACATTGCGCAGAAATCCGTTCAGATAGGTGAACCGCGACTCGAACGTGTCGCGGAACATGGTGACGTCATACGTATACTGGTTATTCAAACTGTGTTCGCCTCATTTCTCGTATCGGGAAAGAATGATACTGGAATTTTGTCCGCCAAAGCCCAGGGAATTGGACATGGCGGCTGTGATCTCGACCTTGCGGGCCGTATTGGGTACATAATCCAGGTCGCAGTCCGGGTCTGGGGTATCCAGATGCAGGGTGGGCGGCAAAATGCCTTCCTGGATTGCTTTGATGCAGGCGATGGCCTCGGTCAGGCCGCCCGCGCCCATCAAGTGGCCGGTTGCGGATTTGGTTGCGGAGACCGGCGGGGCCCTTTCGCGCCCGCCAAACACGGCCTTGACCGCCAATGTTTCAGCCTTGTCGCCGAGCGGCGTCGAGGTACCGTGCGCATTGATATATCCGATGTCGGAGGGCTGCATCCCGGCGCGCTGCAGCGCGCGCTTCATGCAGGCCGCAGCACCCGCACCATCCGGGCAGGGCGCCGTGACATGGTGTGCATCCGATGTGTTGGCCCAGCCTGCCAGCACCGCGTGAATCGTTGCGCCGCGCGCGAGGGCGTGCTCTTCGGTTTCAATCAGCAGCGCGCCGCCGCCTTCCCCGATGACAAAACCGTCCCGGTTGAGGTCAAACGGGCGGCAGGCATGGAGAGGATCGTCGTTGCAGCGCGAAAGCGCCTTGGCCTGCGACAAGCCGGACACCACGATCGGGCAGAGGATGCTCTCCCCGCCAACCGCAAGGACTGCGTCCGCCTCGCCCGCGTTGAGCAGCATGGCCGCGACCATCATCGCGTCGCCGCCCGCGGAACAGGCCGTATTGAGGGTCATGCTCGGGCCATGGATGCCGCGCGCGATGGCGATCTGCGCGGCCGCAATATTGCCGATGGCCATGGGCACAAAGCGCGGACCGACGCGGCGGCCTGCATCAAACGCCTCCTGGGTGTGCGCCACCGTGGTCACACCCGCCATAGCCGTGCCCATCACAATGCCAATCCGGTCGGACTCGGCTTCGATGGGAAAACCACTGCTCTCCAATGCCTCCTGCGCCGCAGCATAGGCAAACTGCATGAACGGGTCCATGGTGCGCGCAAGCGTCTTGGGCATGTGATCGGCCGGATTGAAATCCTTCAACTCAGCTGCAATCTGTACGGGCAAATCAGACGCATCAAAGCGCGTGATCGGGCCAACACCGCAACGGCCTTCGATCAGCGCATTCCAATAGGCGGTTACCCCTATGCCGACCGGCGTGACCGCCCCCATGCCGGTGATTACCAATGTTTTTTCTTTCATGCCAGTTCCCCATTCCTCATTTCCCCTGAAATTTGCAGCAGTCCGCGGAGGCCTTGAAATTCATCGGTCCGCAGGCGGCTCTGCATGGAAATCGGCGCCAAACGGCTGGCCGGCCACTTCCCCACTCTGCAAAGAAAAAGCTGATTTTCCCCCGGGGGACATTGCCGGCTAACCGCTGTTCTGATACTATTATCCGTTATTATAACAGAAAAGTATCAAAAATAAAAGAAGAATCGCTGGATAAGCCATACGAAAACAAAAACCTTCCCCAAAGCGGGGAAGGCAATAGCGCCGCCGGTCCCGGGCGAACACGCTCTATTTACATAATATCGATCAGCTCGAACAATACCCGTTTTTGCTCCTC
Organism: Anaeromassilibacillus sp. D41t1_190614_C2; assembly: GCF_015558525.1. Lineage (NCBI taxonomy): Bacteria > Bacillati > Bacillota > Clostridia > Eubacteriales > Acutalibacteraceae > Anaeromassilibacillus > Anaeromassilibacillus sp. D41t1_190614_C2. The sequence goes on from NZ_JADMOD010000006.1 coordinate 29,023, forward strand.
TGAAAGGGTCGCCCACTTTGCAAACAACGCCCGTTGCTCCTCCGTCAATTCCATCGGCTCCTTCCCTTCGGAAAAGAATTGTGCCAGGGTCATTCCAAACGCTTTGCAGATCGCTTCTAATGTGTATAGCGTTGGAACATTATTCCTCTTAAATAAATTGCTGATCGTGGATTGTGGCAGATTTGCCATCTTCGCTAATTTATATTCACTCCATCCCCGCTCTTCCATAAGTTCGCGGATGTGTTGCTGAACGTCCAACCCATCACCCTCCATCGGCAACGATTCTTTCTTGCAGGGAAGGCGTCTTCCCACAATCTAAGCGAAGAATGAAAAAATTCTTTCTTCATTAATCATATGTCTTCTTTTCCATCTTCCAGGTACTCGACCAATTCCCCCGGCTGTCATTCGGACATGCGGCATAACCGGTCCAATGTTTTCGTGGGGATGGGTTGATCGTGCCGGATTCCCTGTAATGTCTGCGGAGCAATCCCTTCGTTTGCCAAGTGGTAATAGGAAAGCTGCCGGTCCACCATAAGGCTTCGCAAAGGACGGTAGGAGATAGCCCCGGCTTAAAATGATAGGGGCTTGGATGCTCTCATTATAGTGATTATAAGCATGATCGTCAATGAGAAAAAGCGTGCGGCAATCCCGCACGCTCTCCCTCTATTTCACCAGTACCCCGGAATCCGACTGCATCAGAATGAAAATCTGCTCCTCCATCCCGGTGGAGGCGTTGATATAGACCAACACGCGGTCCTCATTTTCCCCTGTGCATTGGAATTCGTAGCACAACACCTCGTTTAATCCCGGCGTGGGGATGAGCGCCAAGGAACCGCTCTCCACCTTGAGCCGGGGGCTGACGGACTTCTGCGCCTCTTCCTGCGTGATTTTTGGCGTGAGTTCACCGCGGTCCGTGTGATTCATAATATAGCCGGTCGCATTATACTCGACAATGCCGCCGGTGTCCAACGCCACTGCCACCTTCACCAGATCGGGATAGCACGTCACGCCGTCCTGGGAATAGGCATAATTGATGGTGCAGATGCCGTCGTTGATGACATAATAGCTTTCCTTCATGTTTTGGATGCCCTTTGCCTCCAAAAAGCCCTGCGCGGCGGTGCGCGCCCCATCCGCATCCAGCCGGATTTCCCCGATCTCCCGGCCATCCGTCATCGCGCTCACCACGCCGCCCGCCTTTGTCACGGAGATCCGGATGGTGCCGCAGTCGAAATTATAGGTGGGCAGGCCGCCGGCGCTGTCCTGGGTGTGGGTCAGTTTGTCCTGTGTAACGCCGAGGAACGACGCCGCGTTGTTCTGGGCGTTGCCCTGTGGCACCTCGCTCTGCCCCGCCAGGAGCTTTGGCTCCTGCTGGCCGATGTGGTCGGAGAAGGGGCCGTCGTAGATCAACGAGGGGTAGTCCGTAAAATCGTCCGCTGCCTGCTGGAAGCTGGCGTCCACCGGCCCGGCGTCAAAGTCCGGCTGGATGCCGTCCAACCCCTCTTTCAGCTTCTTTGCGTACTGCTCCAGGTTTTCCATGGAGGCATATTCCTCCTCGCTGATGCTGCCCCCTGCGGAAATTTTGGAGGACAGCGCCATGGAGAAATCGCCCACCTGCGAGATAAACTTATTCACGTTGGCAAGGTTGCCGCTCTCCAGCGGCAGAATCCCCAGCGCCGCCTTCGCCATGCTGGTCTCCCGCATCAGCTTTGCCGCAAGGCCGTTCTGCTGGGTGGGCGTATTGGCGTAGATGCTCTTATTCAATGTATTTTCGATGTTGTCCACGCAGTCGCCCAGGTCTGTCACGGCCCGCTGGTAGTTGTAGTTTAAATTCATCTTGTATTTGGACGCCTGCATGTAGCCGCTCACCGTCGTGCCCCCCAGCACCAGGATCACGGCAACCAACGCAAGGGACAAAAACAGCACTTTCCGGTTTTTTGTCATACAATTCGACCGCCCTTCCTGTTTTGTGGTCATGGGATGTGGTTATTTTTAGCAGCGGTTCGCCCGATTATACGGAATTTGGATTGCGAAACGATTTGCTGCGCGCTATAATACTACTGCTGAACGATTTCCAAATAAAAACGGTGCAAAATGATCAGACGGGGGCGGTTCGATGGACAGCAGAGTAGAAGCATTTTTTGATTCGGTCAAAGGCAAACGGGTGACCTTTTGCGGCATCGGCGGCAGCAATCTGCCGCTGATTTCGCTGTTTCAGGAAAAAGGGGCCGTGGTGTCGGCGCGGGACCGCCGCACACGGGAAGCACTCGGCAAGACGGGGGACGATCTGGAGGCCCGCGGCGTTGCCCTGCATCTCGGGGAGACATACCTGCAAAACCTGGATGAGGACATCATCTTCCGCACGCCCGGCATGAAATTCACCTTGCCGGATCTGGACGCCGCCCGTGCGCGCGGCGCGGCGGTCACCTCTGAGATGGAGCTCTTCTTCGACCTGTGCCCCTGCAAGATCTATGCGGTGACCGGCAGCGACGGAAAGACCACCACAACCACCATTGTCTCGGAATTTTTAAAGGCGGCCGGGAAAAAGGTCCATCTGGGCGGAAACATCGGCCGGCCGCTTCTCCCGGAGATTGAGCGCGTCGCGCCGGACGATGTCGCGGTGGTGGAGCTCTCGAGCTTCCAATTGATCTCCATGCGCAGAAGCCCGGACGTGGCGGTGGTGACCAACCTGTCGCCCAACCATCTGGACATCCACAAGGATATGCAGGAATACATCGATGCCAAAAAGAACATCTTCCTGCATCAGAACGCCTTTGGGCGGACCGTTTTGAATGCAGACAATTCCATCACCGCAGGCTTTGCGCCCGAGGTGCGCGGGCAGCTTTACACCTTCAGCCGGAGGGGGCGCTGCGCCTATGGCGCTTGGGTCGACGAGGCGGGCCGCATCCTGCTCTCGCAGGGGAAGGACGACACCTATGTGATGGATGCGTCGGAGATCAAAATCCCCGGCGCCATCAATGTAGAAAATTATCTGGCGGCCATCTGCGCGGTCTGGGGCGACGTCCCCATCGACATCATCCGCGTGGTGGCCCGCAACTTCGGCGGCGTGGAGCACCGCGCCGAATTGGTGCGCGAGTTGGACGGCGTGAAGTGGTACAACGATTCCATCGGCACCAGCCCGACCCGCACGGCGCGCGGCACCCTCTCCCTGTACGACCGCAAGATCATCCTGATCGCCGGGGGATACGATAAAAAAATCCCGTACGACGACCTCGGCCCAGTGATCGTGGGCAAGGTCAAAACGCTGGTCCTGATGGGCGCAACCGGCCCGAAGATCGAGGCCGCGGTGAAAGCGACCCCCGCCTATGAGGAGGGCAGCCCCAAAATTCTCCATGCCCGCTCCATGGAAGAGGCGGTGGAGATCTGCCGCGCCGAAGCGCAGGCGGGCGACATCGTGTCCCTCTCCCCCGCCAGCGCGAGCTTTGACCTGTATGCCAATTTCGCCGAGCGTGGAAACCACTTCAAGCGCTTGGTCAACGCGCTCAAATAATACAATCCTAATATATAGAATATCATTTATACAAATTGTATAAACTGTGTGTTTTCGATGGAAATCGCGGTCTTTCTCCAAGCCGTGCAAATCCGTCTGGCACTTATAACGATTCGTAATATATTTGATAAATCATACAGATTGTATCGTATCAAGCAGGAGGAATACCATGACCGAGGATTTACAGGAACTGCTCTTTGCGCTCTGCGCAGCGCCCGGCACGCCGGGCGACGAATCCGAAGCGGCCAGGCGCGCCGCATGGGAGCTTTCCGACTGCGGCGAAACGGAGATCGACCGCATGGGAAATGTCATCTGCCGTATGGGAAACCAAACCGCCCAACAGCAGATTCTCTTGGACGCCCACCTGGATCAAGTGGGCCTGATCGTAACCCGTATCGAAACGAACGGCTTTTTGCGCGTCGACCGCTGCGGCGGTACGGACCGCCGGGTCCTCCCGGGCAGCCCGGTCACCGTGTTTGGCAAGGAACCGTTGACCGGGATTGTCTGCTGCATGCCCCCGCATCTGACCGAGGGCGGCGAGGACAAGGTGGAGTCCGTGGACCGGATGGCCATCGACCTGGGGCTTTCCACGGAAGAGGCGCAGGAACTTGTCTCCCCCGGCGACCGGGTGTTGGTCCGCGCGCCGCAGAAGCGTCTCCTGGGCACCCGCATCACCTCCCCGGCCCTGGACGACCGCGCGGGATGCGCCGCATTGATCCGCTGTGCACAGCTTTTGCGCAATCAAACGCTCTCCTGTGGGCTCACCATCCTGTTGAGCAGCCGCGAAGAGGCCGGCGGCCAGGGCGCACAGACCGGCGCCTACTCTTTGGAACCCACGGAGGCCATCGCAGTGGACGTCAGCTTTGCCGCCCAGCCCGGCGTTGACCCGGCAAAATGCGGCAAGCTGGGCGGCGGCCCCATGATCGGCATGGCGCCCATTCTCAACCGCCCGATGACAAACCGGCTGCTGGAGCTCGCCAAAGAGCACGAGATCCCCTACTCCATGGAGATCATGGGCGGGGAAACCGGCACCAACGCGGACGAAATCGCCGTCTCCCGCACCGGCGTCCCCACGGCCATGGTGTCCATCCCGCTGCGCTACATGCATACGCCGGTCGAGGTGATCGACACCCAGGACGTGGCGTATACGGCGCGCCTGCTGGCGGAATATGTGAAGGGGGTGGACTGAAATGGCGGATCTGGCACTTTTGGAGCGTCTCTGCTGCGCACGCGGCATCTCCGGATGCGAGGAGGAAATCCGCGAAATCATTCTGGAGGAAATCCGTCCGTATGCCGACTGCGTGGAGGTCACGCCGCTCGGCAATCTTCTCGCCTTCAAAAAGGGGGCGAACCGCGCTAAGACCAAGTTGATGCTCAACGCCCACATGGACGAAGTGGGGATGACCGTCACGTATATTGAAGACAACGGATTGCTCCGCTTTGCCACGGTGGGCGGCATCGACCGCCGGGTGCTATGCGGCAAGCCCGTCACCGTGGGAAAGGGCATCCCCGGCGTGATCGGCGCAAAGCCCATCCATTTGCTCACCAGCGAAGAGCGGGAAAAATCCGTCCCGGTCAAGGATCTGTATATCGACATCGGCGCGCTCAGCCGCCAGGAGGCGGAGGAAGCGGTTTTCCCGGGCGACCCGGTGACCTTCGACTCCCTCTTCGACACCGCGCACGGCATGATTAAAAGCCGCGCCCTGGACGACCGCGCAGGCTGTGCCATCTTGATCGACCTGCTCAAAAAGCCGCTGCTCTACGACATGCTGTTCGCCTTTGTCGTGCAGGAGGAAACCGGGCTGAACGGGTCCAAAACCGCGGCGTATATCGCGGACCCCGACGCCGCCATCGTGGTGGAAAGCACCACCGCCGCCGATGTCGCAGGTGTCCCGGAGGACAAGCAGGTCTGCCATGTCGGGAGCGGGCCGGTCCTCTCCTTTATGGACCGCCGCACCATCTACGACCGCGCATATTACCAGATGGCGTTCGACGCGGCAAAGGAAACCGGCGTCTCCTGCCAGGCAAAACAGGCGGTGGCCGGAGGCAACGACGCGGGGGCCATCCACGTCTCGCGCGGCGGCGTCCGCACGGTGGCGGTCTCCCTGCCGTGCCGGTATCTGCACTCCGCTGTCAGCCTCATCTCCCAGAAGGATTTCCATGAGGCCGAAACGCTGATCGAACGGCTGGCGGAAAAGATTGCAGGCGGCGAATGATTGCATTTGTAGAACACCCCGAGGCGCTCGCCTCCTTTTCGGGAAACGCCTTTGCTTGCCGCATCCGCGCCACGGCCGCTGCGTACGGCTTTGCTCACCCGTTCGCACGGTTTTGGGTGCAGGGCCGCGGGGCAGCCCTATGCCTTCTGGACGATGTGATGATCCTGGACGCGCGCGCCGGTGCGGACTTTGACGAGCTGGCCGCCTTCCTCCCCGTTGCCGGGGCGCGGACCGTGCTCTGTTCCGCCGAGGCAGCCCAGGCGCTGCCGTTTCCCCGCCGCGCCACAGGGGAGATCATGGCGTTACGAGAGCGGGCTGCCCCTGTGGAGGAAGCGGAAATCCTCTGGGACCCCAGCCCCCGGCTGTTATATCCCCTTTTATGTGCAAGCCAAACGGCCAGCTTTCTCCCGCCGCCGTTTGAGCCGTTTTATCTCGACCTCTCCCACCGGACGCGCCACGGGGCCGCCCGCTCCGCCGCCATTCGCGCGGGGGATTCCCTGGCCGCCTGTGCCATCTGCTCTGCAAAAACGGAGGAGGCGGCGGTATTGTCCGCGGTGGCTGTGCGGCCGGATGTCCGGCGCCGCGGGTTCGGGGCGCGGGTTGTCCTCGCTTTGGCGGCAAGCCTGCCGGTGGATACCATCTATATTTTCCGCGCTTCGGGGGAAAACGAAGCCTTTTATCGAACACTTGGATTTACTGGACACAACCATTTTGCAGAGCTGGATGTCCAAGAAAGGAACAACCTATGAAAGAAAAACGTTTTGAAGTGGTCTTTTCCCAGGGAACCATGGATGTCGTTCGGATCCTGGTGGACCAGGTGACCGGTGTAAACTATTTGCAGGTCTGCAACGGATATGCGGGAGGGTTGACCCCCCTGCTCGACCGCGAAGGAAAACCCGTCATTTCGCCGGTAAAGCCGTATCATGGCTGACATGCCGGTGATTTCCTTTTATCCCCGCCTGCCGCACGGCGTTTCCCCGCTATTTTCGTTCGTACTGGCGAAAAAGGACGCAAAATGGGTTCTCTGCCGGCAAAAGGCGCGGACAACCTGGGAATTCCCCGGCGGGCACATCGAGCCGGGGGAATCGCCGGAGGCGGCGGCGCGGCGTGAGCTCTGGGAGGAAACCGGCGCGGTCCGCTACCATCTGGAGTACCTTTGCGCGTATTCCGTGGAGGGCGATCCGATCGACGGTGTAGACAAAAATTACGGCGTCCTATATACCGCAACAATTGAAACTTTTGAAGAACTGCCGCCCATGGAGATGGCGGAAATGCGGCTCTTTGCCGAATTGCCAACAAATATGACGTATCCACAATTGCAGCCTAAGATGGCGCTCTATGCGGAGAACGTCGGGAAATGGAAGAAGGAGAAAGGAACCCCATGATTTACCCTGCATTTCAAATTGATTCACGCATCCAGGACGCGGCAGCCCGCGCGATGGAAAAAATTGCCCCCGTCCTGAAAGGCATCGACGATACAACGGACTACAACCAGCAGAAGATGCTGTCCGCCTTCATTTCTTCCGGTGTGAGCGAAAGCCATTTTGCGGCCTCGACCGGATACGGATATGGCGACCGGGGCCGCGAGGTGCTCGACCAGGTCTATGCCAAAGCGCTCGGCGCGGAGGACGCCCTGGTGCGCTATAATTTTGTGAGCGGCACGCATGCGCTCACCGTTGCGCTCTTCGGCGTTTTGCGTCCGGGGGATACCATGCTCAGCGTGACCGGCCTGCCCTATGACACGCTGCGCGGCGTGATCGGCCTGGCCGGGGATGGGAACGGTTCCTTGAAGGAATTCGGCATCCGCTACGAGCAGGTCGATCTCTTGCCCGACGGCACGCCGGACTATGCGGCGATCGCCCAGCGCGTCACCCCCTCGATCAAAATGGTCTATATCCAGCGGTCGCGCGGCTACAGCCTTCGCCCCTCCCTCTTTGTGGAGGACATCGAACGCATCGCCAAAATCGCCAAGGAGAAGGCGCCCAATTGCATTGTGATGGTGGACAACTGCTATGGCGAATTCGTCCAGCGCGACGAACCCACCAGCCACGGCGCCGACCTGATGGCGGGTTCGCTCATCAAGAATCCCGGCGGCGGCGTTGCCCCCACGGGCGGTTACATCGCCGGGCGGCGCGATTTGGTGGAAAGCTGCTCTTACCGGCTGACCACCCCGGGTACCGGCAAGGAGATCGGGTGTACGCTCGGCAACAACCGCGAACTGTTTATGGGTGCGTTCCATGCGCCGCATGTCACGGGTGAAGCGCTCAAAACGGCTGCGTTTACGGCCGCGCTCTTCAACGAGTTCGGCTACGATGTAACGCCCAAGCCCGACGAGCCGCGCGCGGACATCATTCAAGCCGTCCTCCTGCGCCGGGAAGAGGCCCTGATCGCCTTCTGCCAGGGCGTGCAGAAGGGCGCCCCCGTGGACGCATTTGTCACGCCGGAGCCATGGGACATGCCGGGTTACGACTGCCAGGTCATCATGGCCGCAGGCGCCTTCACCCTGGGCGCGAGCATCGAACTCTCTGCGGACGCGCCTCTGCGCGAGCCCTATGCCGCCTGGATGCAGGGCGGGTTGAATTTCCACAGTGGGCGCTTAGGAGCTATGCTCGCGGCGCAATCCATGCTGGAGCGCGGCATTCTGGAAGCATAGTGGTGAAATCTGTTTAAAAAATGATTTGAAAAAACAACCGGGAATGCCATGGACTTTTTCATTGGCATTCCCAATTCATATCGACATCTATATCGGCAGCATTCCCCATTGCGCCAAAGAATTTCAAATATATACACTACTCATTTGGCCTTATACAGAAATAAGTTTTAAGATACAAAAAACGGAGAACCCTACAAGAGTTCTCCGGTTGGTCGGAGTGACAGGATTTGAACCTGCGGCATCCTGCTCCCAAACGCTTGAACCAAATTTTTTATGGTGATTTGTAGTGCTTTCCGGCGCTTTCTGTTCGGTATCAGATATTTTTTGACACTCTTAAATCCGCTGTTTCCATGTGTTCCGGCCCTGACTGTGGTCAAATATGGGGTCAAAAACGCTTCCTGACCAGGGGCGGCAGGTGTCTGCCAGTCCCGGCCCGGAAGCGGTTTTTTCGTGAGAGAAGTTACTCGATTTCCAGCAGTTGCTGGGCTACATCCATAGCCGCTCGCTTATCCCAGATCTGGGGTTCATCATACGACTTCCTGCGGCACATCCAGCAGGAACAGTGGATCTTCCCCTTGGACAGCCGTCCGGCGGCGCCGTGTTCCCACGCAAGGACATTCTCTTCTCCTCCAAGCTGGCGGAGAATCGTTTCCTTGCGATGGATTGCACGCATGCGCTGTTTGCGATAGTAACTGCGGTCTCTGTTCAATTGTGCTCACTCCTTGACAGTTCGGGCCGCCTGCAAGAGTCGTCAAGGAAACATACTCTCTTACAGGCAGCCTATCTGCCAAGAAGAAAAACGGTGATAACCCATTATTTTAATCCTTTCTGCTGTTTGGGCTATTGTACCTCTGTAGAGGGTGTTAAGCAAGTCTTTTCTCAACGGTAGGCGTATCAGTTTTTCACACGCCTAAACAAAGAATAAAAGACCTGCGGACTGCGGTCTATCTGTTCAGCAACCACTGAATGCCCGCCACCGTCCGTTCGATCCCCTGGACAAAGTGGTTTCCGGGATTCAGTTGGAACACTGTGTCAATACCTTTGCTCTGATAAAAATCCTGGATCTCCTCTGTATTTTCCTGAACTGTTTTCAGAACCGGATTGCGGGTCTTGGCCTCTTTGTCCCCCAGAGAGAAATATATGCAGTCTGGCCGGCGCTTCGGCTCGTGGGAGAAGATGTACTCTTTGAAGCCAGGAAACCACAAGGAGCCAGACATGCACCCCACCCGTGAGAACACATCTGTCTGGTAGATGGCGTACAGGGCGAATAACCCCGCCAAAGAGTACCCAGCAATTCCACGCCATGCTGGAGGCCCAGGCAGCTCTTTCTCTGCCCTGGGTATGATCTCTCCCATCAGCAGCCGCAGGTAGTCGTCTGCCCCGCCGGTGAAGGGCTCCCCCTTTTTGAAGGCAGCCGGACTGTCCCAAGGGGCCATGTCGTGGTTCCAGTCCAGATCACTGACGGACACCAGTGTGAACGGTGAGCAACCAGTGGCCTGTGCAGTCTCATATACCTTTTGGCTTTCATCGAGGAAGGTGTTGAGGTAGATAACCGGAGACTCTGATTCGCTGCACGGAAAGATAGAGATGGTCTTGTTATCTGTTGTAAAGGTACGCATATCTGCATCACTCAGTTTCTACTTATCAGATTTGTAAGTGTTTTTATCCTACGCTTTTATTGTACATCGTCGGGATGTGTCTGGAATGTTATAAAAAGTTCTTAATTTGTAAGGTGAGGTAATCCGGCATAAGTATTGGTCAGGATATGCAGCCCATGGTTTCAACCAATAAAAATTTGCTCTTGACAGCACCTGGATATTGTATATATACTAAGAGCGTACACGAGAAAAGTAAAGATGGTAGAGCCTACTGCATGTCATTACCTTATGGTGACATATATATGCTTAGGCTGAATTATTGTAACTATCGACGGTTCTCTTGTACGCGCAAGAGAACCGTTTTATTTTTGCCTAAGGCAGGAGGCCTCTGTATGGATGCGATATTTTTGCGGAAAACATTTGCGCTAATTGCGAAAGGATTAGTGGAGAAGGAGCAGCTTTTACAAAAAGAACCTACACGGTATCCTTACAGTAAAGCATTGCAGCATGGTATCAATATGTTTTTAGCTGCAAGCCATCAAATTGGTGGCATGCAGGATATAACACAATATGCGGACGAGGCTGCGTTCCTGAAATTTTTTATTACCAAGCCTGTTTTTGAATGGTTTGATAAATGGGTTCCCAATGGAATCGATTCTTTAAACTTAAAAGAAGAGCCATTTTATAGTTATGGGGCGTTAGCGTATCAACGGAGTGGAAATTTGTATAGTCCCAGTTCTGAATGCTATGAGTATTTGGAATCCCAGGACAATGATATCATGGACGGAACCGACGAGCGTGTCCTTTATGAGAAAATCATTGTTTTAGGGCAAGAAACTTACTGTCGGATCAGAAGATACATCATTGAGCATCCAATCATATCTATTGATGAGCGACGAGCCATGTCATTGGAATTGGCTGATGATCCAGCTACCATGGAGGCATTTCAATTTGCGTATGAAGAAATTTGGGAGGACAGTTATCGATGTCCCTGCTGTGGATGGACCATGACATATGGGAAGTACGGATATATCTGTCATTCATCTCACTGTGTGGACACAATCCCCAATCTGACCGATGATATGAAACTGGATGCTTCTGGTGGCGGGCTTTATCGTTTGAAAAAAGGTATCATGCGGTACTTTGCAGCGCCTGGCAAACTGGAACTTGATATCGTTGCGTTCTGCCAAAAGAAAAACATTCACTGGGTGCTGTGGCCTCAACTGGATCGATATGATGTAGAGATTCAATTTTCTGATGGAGAGGTGTGGGAAATTGATGCGAAAGCGTATCGAAATCCAATTGCGCTGCGAACAAAAATTCTGAACGACAATGGTTTCCCTACAGGGGATTATGCGAGAGGATATTATGTAATTCCCAATGAATACACGGCAAATCAGAAAAACTACACTACGATTATCAACCGCGCTTTGAAGAACCAAGAAAATGTAATGTGTGTGACATTGAGGGCCTTAAAGTCTGAAATCAGTAAAAAGGAGGCTGCGTGCCATGAAGAATAATGATCGGAATACCTGGTATGCACCTCTTTCTGCTCAGTTTCAGCTCATCGAAGAAGCCATGCCACTGTCTCGCTTTGCGGCTATTGAGGCAGTTTTATATTTACTGAGTTTAACCGCACCGGATGCCGATCCGACAAAAGCATATCTTTTATTTACGCAGTATCAACTGATTGGCACAACTCAATGTTCTAACATAGAACACACGCTGCAGCAGGCTCGATTCAAACTCGGATATTATCGCTCTCAAAAGTATTGGCAGGATGACTTGCGAGAATATCGAAAGAAGCGTTACGATGCAGTTCGCGCATTTTCCATTCAACAAGTGGATGAGAAGCGATCTTTCTCGAAAGCAATCGGGCCATATCCATATCCGTATGAAGAACGAGCAAAGGAATGGGTACTCTTTTGGCCGGAGCGCGTTGAAGATTTAAAGGCGCCCACTTATGCGGAAAGTGGAACCTACCGCTATATGTACAGTTTGGAAAGCGAGGATTCCGAAACTGTTCGTGTCAAACTGAATTGTGCAGGAGTAGATACTGCGTGGTCGATGCCAGTTGAAAAAAATTGCCGACCCCCTATCACGATTTCCATTAAAGAGCTGTTGAGTACTGCGGAAAAGATGGCTGAAATATGCCCAGGAGATCCTTGCTTCACAATTCTTAAGACAAATATTCTGAAGGAAGTTAACGGCTCCACCGTTCAACCATGTTCGGAACTTACAATCCGTGAAGTGGTCAACATGGTAGGTATGGTGGGTGCAGGTAAATCAACATTGATCAAGGTGTTGTCCTTCTGGTTCCATCAACATGGTCTGCGTATGGCTGTGGTTGTCGACACGGTTGCTGAGACGTTAAGCTTGCAAAAATATTTATCCTCCCTCGGAGTTGCGGCAAGTCCTCTGATTGGCCGCAGCGAGAGGATGAAATATATCAACCAAGTCTCACAACCAGATGAAATTTGTTTGCCTGCTTCATATTCTCAATACTTAACGCCTGCTTGTCTGATTGATGGAATGGATGAACAACATGATGCAGCGATTGTCTTTGGTAAAGAGCCATGCTATTCGCTCAAAAAAGGCAATCAGCATTATCTTTGCCCATATTTTGAGCAGTGTTCAGGAACAAAAATGCTTCGAGACTGTTATACGGCTTCGGTGGTAGTCACAACAGTTGCAGGCTTTGCAGCGTCGCGGGTCGGTACTGCACGGGAAACTTTTCTGGAATTGGCAATGCGTGATTTTGACTTGGTTGTATTTGACGAAAGTGACCGGGTTCAGAAAACACTGGATCATTTCTTCATGCCGGAAACCAGCTTTAATAACTATATTCGAGAGTGCGCCGAAGACTGCAGTGCATACATGAAATTAAGTAATAAGCATCGGGAAGAGAATTTAGCTGCACAGCGATATGATGAGATGCAACGCCAAAGTGTTACGGTACTAAGCTGTATTGTAAAATCCTTGCACCATGAACTGGGAACATGGAGAAAAATTACGTATGGTGATCCGTTCTCTGCCCTCACTTTGTTGGATGATCTATATCAGACAGAAACGGAATTTAAGATTCCTCATGCCGTTTATCAAGCAATTTATGACTTGATTGATATGCAGGACGAGGAGAGAATTCGGCAAAGCACCTTGTGGGCGGTACTGGACAGTTCCTGTAAGAGTACTGATGAGTTTTTCTTTGATTGGATGTATCAATTGTGGTTGACGGAACTCGGTGAGACTTTTTCACGACCTGAGAAAAATAAAGCAAGGAAGATCCAGGACGCCCGCATCAAACTGATTTTGCGCTTAATTTACTTCGACCACTTTATTCGTGGGCTGAGTGATGCGTATGAGGCCAGTCATGAAACTTCCTATGGGCAGAATGAGCTGTTTGGTTTTTTACAAACTCGCTTCCGGCAGCAACAGCATTTTCTTCCCTCTGCGTTGTGCGGCAACTTGTTTGGGCTGAAGAAAACGGATGAGGAAGATATCATTTTGTTCCGCCAATTTGCATTTGGAAGGAGCCTGATGAAGGACTTGCCCTATTTAAGGACGGATCAACATGGAAATCCTGCCGGTCCCCATGTAATCCTTTTGTCCGGTTCCAGCTGGGCAGAAGGTTCTTATGAGTACCATGTCAATCGGCCTGTGAACTACATTTTGGAAGCAGATGCCGAAAAAAGAATGTTCCTGGAAAAAACGCGCTTCTTTGAGTCCGGCTTTCTCGAACGTATCTCTGGTGCTGGAGATGATCAGAGGATGGCACAATTGCGTTCTGTCACACAAAAGGCAGTTGACTTGATTGTCAGAGAATATGAACGCAAAGCCGGGAAAATTTTGCTGGTTGTCAATAGTTATGCACAGGCGTTGGAAGTACAGCAGACACTGGAAACCGCCTTACGAAAAATAAACTGTTCGGCACGTACTTGCCGCATGATCTCCGATGCCATTAATGCTCCCAGCGGCGAAGACACAGTCCGTCGCGGAGAGGTCAGTCGCTTTGCGCAGATGAATGCAGATATTTTAATTGCGCCTGCAATGGCAATTGAGCGTGGACACAACATTGTAGATGAATATGGACATTCTGCGCTTTCGGCTGTGTTTTTTATGGTTCGGCCTATGGCTGTTCCGGACGATATTCAGCAGAAGGGCAGTAAACTGAACGGACTCGTAGAATCCCATTGTAAACGAGAAACTCAAGAATCTCTGTTTGCATATAATGCGCGAATTCGCCAATTTGCTGCACGGCAATGGAACAAAATGTGTAAGACCAAGGCTTTTGGCATTGCAGAACTGAGTGAGGACGAGAGAAAAGATGTAGTCGCTACCCTTTTCGTGCTGATTTTACAGATTTTCGGTCGATTGGCACGCGTTACGGATGTAAGCAGGCCTGCGCCGCATGTCTACTTTATTGACGGTGCATTTCGCCGCCGCCCTGAAAAAGCAGAGGATTTTGACTGCCTTTCTGAACTGGGTCAGTATCTGGAAAAGCTGATGACGCAAAAAGAAAGTTCCGAAATTGCTAAAACACTTTACGCCCCCTTCTATCAAGCTTACAGAAAGGATATATCCTATGAACAATAAAATTTATCCTTTGGCATATACACTTGCTCCAGGTCAAAGCTGTATCCTTTATTACCTTGGGTTTCCAGAACACTGGAAAGAGGCGTTACTGGAGATAGCGCGCAAAAATAACCCGCGTTTCAAGGATGAATATGGCCTTCCTACAAATGCGTTAAAAAAACTGGTAGAAAGCTGGATGGAGGGCGTTATTGCCTTGGCGCCGCTGAAAAAAGGCAGCATTGATGACCGGTGGCTTACTTCCTGCTCCCCCTATTCTGAGAAAGATATGCAAGCTCTTTGCGAACTGATTAAAGTTTGGGTGAAAGGAACTTATGTGACATCGCTCCGTGCTTCTCCAATGGCTTCACTGGTCAAAAAATTGGCTTCTGATTTTTGCAAAGAAATCAAGCCGGATGCATTTTTACCACTTCAAAGCAGCGCAACAGTCTTCCTCACCTTTGAAAATGGCACTGTGAGTGAAGAAGCGTATCAAGCGGTTCCGCTTTTGGCAATCAATCACTTGCTGGGGAAGGAAATTATTCTGCATGGGCAAACACTTCAGCTTTGCTACGTTACTAAAAATCAACTGATCAGCCGTCCGCTGTCCGATCCGAATAGTCAGCATCAATATTCTTTTGTGTTCGATTTTTCCGTGCAAACCACTCCTCCGCAGAGAAAGGCTCTACTTCTATGCCAAATGAGTATTCGGCGATGGGTTCCTGATGCTTCGAAAAAAGATCGTGCACCAATTTTGAAAGAAAATATCAATGCCCATGTCAAAGTTGGAGAAGAAAAATACTGTCAGGTTCAGATTGCGTACAACTATATCTCTAAAAAGGTAGATTGGAAGGGACAGGATAAGGAGTGTTATAACATTTGGGGATATGAGCCGTTGCCATCTGCCGAAGATATTCTGATGGATCCAGCGGCATACGCCGCCCACATTCTTCTCCCCTATAAAAATGGTATGTGGGGAATGAAGGAATCCAAAATTGGAATCGGAGTTTCGGTGGTGGACAAGGCTTCCCTCTACCAATCGATCTTTGATTTGTTGCGAGATCACGATATGGTATGTGAGCAGCCCGAGGCGACACGTATTTCCCTTAGAGGACAAAATTTTTCGTGTCTTCGGGATCCGCAGGGATATTCGGATTCAGAAGAATTCCGCCAGTGGGTGAAGAAGTGTGTTGAGACAGAAGAAATCAACTTTGAAATTTACGGTCTGTGGAACGATTTTGCGCAGCAAAAATTATTGCATCAAATCCAAGCCAAGATTGAACAGGATTTTGGCCCCAATACTCAGACATCCTGCCTGCAGATCCACTGTATATGCAAAGAAGTTGGAAGCTTGACCGACGCCATGGCGGATGATAGCACAAAAACGAAGATCCAATATTGCGATGAAATTGTAGATAAGATTGGTAAAACCGATGTCGTAACTGCGTGCATTTTTGTCCTGCCGGGGCGGGATCAGTATTCCAAAGGAGGGGATCCCAAGCAGGTGCTTCGGAATGCGTTTGCCCAAACAGGCCGTGTGGTACAGTTTATAACTCCAGAAGAAAATGAAGGGTACAGCAAAATTCAAAATGCGGTATATGACCTCTATCGTCAGCTGGGTGTTGTTACTTTGCTGGATCCGACCAAGGAGCTTCCGCCGCTGGCCAATACCCCTTGTATTGGGATGCATCTTTGTACACAGGTTCATGGTATTGCCAATAAAGCACGGTTTCTCCCTCTGTATGTCACCGTGAATATCCCTGAAGGGAAAACAACAGTTTATTGTGATGCTTTTTCCAAAAGAGGTGTTTCTTATAGAGAAGCCTGTCTGGAAATGGCCAAACTTTTTTGGGACAGTAATCTGGAACAGCGTTGTGTTGAAGCAAGTCGTGTACCTGCAAAGCAAAAACTGATTGAACTAAAAAATCATTTTTATAGCAAAAAGGACGGCGTTTTGTTGGTTGTGCAATCCGATGGAACAACACGGGCTCTATGGAGCGGAATTTCCGATAAAGAAATTGGCTACTATGATGTGATAGAGTCGTACTGCCCCACGGAAATCAATGTTGGAATGCCGAAAAGTCCATATAAAATGTCTCTTCTGGATTCCGGAGTGAGGATCATACGAATTCGAAGCAATCAGGAAGTCCCAGACTATTACACAGATCTTAGCAAAAAATCCACGGAGGAACGATTGCAATTGACTTCTTCCTCTGGCATATTCCAATACAGTGATGTATATTGGGGCATCCATGCGAAACCCAATGATCCCCAATACACAAGTAGCTTCAAGGCTTCAAGAATTGATCATCCTACGAAGCGGTTTGCCGAAAAGGACATGATTGAACTGTATCCTCTGCAACTTCAGCCAGGCGACAACGCAAAAAATTGGGTATTCTATACCAATGCATTGCGCCATATTCCCATCCAATATAATCAGTCGCTTGTCCTCCCTCTCCCGTTGCACTTAGCAGAAGGGTTGGAAGAATACCTGTTTGACGCATAAGGTGTGCTGAGTGATTGATGCTTGTAGAATGCTGGGAATGCAGGTATACTGGATACAAAATACGCCACTATTTTTCTATCTATAACCACGTAGAAAGAGTGACTGATATGTTGCAACCTGGTCTTTACGAACAAGTCATCAATACTGACCTGAACCGCGAGCTTTCGGAGATTCCCGACGCCCGCAAATCGGTTGCGCCCATCGACAAGGCAGAGGCATCGAAAGTACTGGCGCAGTATCTGGCGGATGTGGTACAGAAGGGCCTGGACAACGTACTGGACAACGGTGGAGACATCTCCACGCAGATTGGTCTCGCCAATAAGATCGTAGATCTCATTCAGAACACAACCCAAGAAGCTGACTTTGCCACGCTGAGTGTTGAGCAGCGGGCAGAGCAGCTTCTTGCGCTTTTACGGGAGCAGGACCCCCGGCTGGCCGTAGGTAAAACGGCTGCCGACCTGAGTCGGCCGGAAACCTCCATCGCCCAGAGCAGCCTGTTTACCGGGGCCATTCATGAGCCACAGATGTACACAGAGTTGAAAAAGGAGATTGTCTCCGCCGACCGCATCGATATGCTGGTGTCCTTCATCAAATGGAGCGGCCTGCGCCTCCTGATGGATGAGTTGCGGGAGTTTACCCAAAACGTAGGAGAACTGCGTATCATCACCACTTCCTACATGGGAGCTACCGATGTGAAGGCGATCGAGGAGCTCCGAGCATTACCGAACACCAGAATCAAGGTCAGTTACGACACCAAGCGCACCCGGCTCCACGCCAAGACCTATGTCTTCTACCGGAATACCGGCTTCACCACCGCCTATGTGGGCTCCGCCAACCTGTCCAACGCCGCCATCTCCAGCGGCCTGGAGTGGAATGTGAAGGTTACCCGCAGGGATCTGCCGGAGACCATTGACAAGATTGCCGCCACCTTCGAGAGCTACTGGAATTCCAGCGAGTTTGAGTATTACTCCGAGGATCAAAAGGAGCGGCTGGCCCGGGCACTAAAGGCGGAAAAATACTTCGATTCCAATAACGCCGAAGTCTACACCATGGACATCACTCCCTATTCCTACCAGCAGGAGATTCTGGACAAGCTGGAGGCGGAGCGTACTATCCGAAGATATACTCGTAACTTAGTGGTAGCAGCCACCGGTACTGGCAAGACGGTGATCTCCGCTTTGGATTATAAGCGATTTTGTAAGCAAAATTCCGGAAAACCCTGCCGTCTACTTTTTGTGGCCCACCGGGAAGAGATTCTGCGGCAGAGCCTATACACATTCCGTGCTGTTTTGAAGGACGCCAATTTCGGAGAGCTGTTCGTGGGTAATTACCGGCCGGAGAGTATCGACCACCTGTTTCTTTCCATTCAGACCTTCAACTCTCAGGATTTCACCGCCAAGACTGCCCCGGACTTTTATGACTACATCGTTGTGGACGAGTTCCATCATGCGGCGGCGCCTACATACCAAAAGTTGCTTTCCTATTACCAGCCCAAAATTCTTCTTGGTTTGACCGCCACGCCGGAGCGTATGGACGGCAAAAGTGTACTGCCCTATTTCAATAACCGGATTGCCGCGGAAATTCGTCTACCGGAAGCCATTGACCGCAAGTTGCTGTGTCCCTTCCAGTATTTCGGTGTCACCGACACGGTGGATCTGAACACATTGAAGTGGAGCGCCGGCGGCTACGATAAGGGGGAGCTTTCCAATCTATACACTCTCAGCGGAGCTGTGGCCAATCGCCGCGCCGATCTGGTGGTGTCCTCGCTCTTGAAGTATGTGACCGACATCGATGAGGTAAAGGGCCTGGGCTTCTGTGTTTCTATCGAGTATGCGGAGTTTATGTGTCACTATTTCAACGATTGCGGGATTCCGTCCATCTTTCTAACTGGAAAATCCTCCGATGAGGAGAGAAAAGCCGCCAAAGGGCGGCTGGTGAGTGGCGAGATTCGTTTCATCTTCGTTGTGGACATCTACAACGAGGGTGTTGACATTCCTGAGGTCAACACCGTGCTGTTCCTACGTCCCACCGAGTCCCTGACCATCTTCCTCCAGCAGCTGGGCCGTGGCCTGCGGCTTGCGGAGGATAAGGAGTGCCTGACGGTGCTGGACTTCATCGGCCAGGCCAATAAGAAGTACAATTTCGAGGACAAGTTCGCCGCCCTGTTGTCTAACACCACTCGCAGCGTGATCCGAGAAATTAAAGACGGATTCGTTTCTGCACCTAAAGGGTGTTATATACAGTTGGAAAAGAAGGCCGCCAAGTATATTCTGGACAACATTCGCGCCTCCTACGGCAATACTGCCGGGCTTGTATCTCGGGTAGCCAGCTTTACGGAGGACAGCGGTCTGGAGCTGACCTTGGCAAATTTCCTGGACTATTACCACTTGGACCCCAGGGCAATTTACAAGTTTTCTTCCTTCTCACGGATCTGCGCCCGGGCGGATACGATTGCAGATTTTAGCGAACCGCTGGAGGAGGTGCTCACAAAAGCCCTTGGTCGGCTGGCCGTTGTGGACTCCCGGCGATGGATCCGATTTTTGCTGGATGTGCTGCCCCGTCTGAACGATGTGGACTTCACAGCGCTGAGTGAGCTGGAGCAGCGGATGCTCCAGATGTTCTATGTGACCGTCTGGGGCAAGGTAGCAGAGAGTTGGGCATCCGATGAGGCGCTGAGCAACCTGCATGCTCTCTCGGGCAGTCCCGTACTGCTGGGCGAGCTTCTGGACCTGCTTCGCTACCGATACGAGCAGATCGATTTTATTGACGAGCCAGCAGAACTTGGCTTCGATTGTCCTTTGGATCTCCACTGCACCTACACCCGGGACCAGTTGCTGGTGGCGATGGATTTTCTGAAACCGGCGACGGTGCGCGAGGGAGTCAAGTGGTTGCCGGAAAAGCAACTGGATGTGTTCTTTGTGACACTGAATAAGGCAGATAAAGACTATTCGCCCACCACTATGTATCACGATTATTCTATCAATGAAAACCTGTTCCACTGGCAGAGCCAGAGCACCACGGCGGCGGACTCTCCCACCGGCCAGCGGTATATCCATCACCAGAAGCGAGGGAGCAAGGTGCTGCTGTTTGTCCGGGAATTCAAGGCGGACCGGATCGCAGGAGGCGCCGCGGCCTATACCTTCCTGGGAACGGCAAACTATGTGAAGCATGACGGGAGTCGGCCCATGAATATCACATGGAAACTGGACCGGCCTATCCCGGCGAAGTTTTTGAAGAAGACAAATAAATTGGTGGTGGGATAGATGATTAAAAGAAATCAACTGATTTATGCCATAAAAGATGGAGTGGCAACGAGTATCGAAAATGTCGAAAGTGGATTGAAATGTGGTTGTATATGTCCCTCCTGTGGTGAACCATTGATTGCAAGGAAGGGGGCAAAGCGGATGCATCATTTTGCCCATTATTCTGGCCACAACTGTGAGTATGGATATGAAACATCACTCCACTTAGCAGCAAAGGAGATTTTATCAAAAGCAAATCGAATTATGTTGCCCGCAGTATATATTCAATTTCCCAATTCGCCAAAGGCTCCTGAACTCTATTGCGAATCCAAAGAAATTGAAATTGAAAGAGTTGAATTAGAGAAACGCTTCCAAGATGTAATTCCAGATGTGGTCATATATGCTGGCGGAAAACAGCTATTTCTTGAAGTATATGTCACTCACGCCATCGATGATGTAAAGTTAAAGAAACTGAAAGAATCTGATATTTCCACTATTGAAATTGATTTAAGTCGAAAAGAACATTCAATTTCTCTGGAAGAGCTGCAAAATGTTTTGCTTGACGAAAGTGACGAAAAGAAGTGGGTGTATAACTCGGTAGCAAACAAATACTTGCAATATTTTTATGCAGCCGCAGACCAAAGAGATATTATTTCACGTGGATTTGCACTCCATGTTGATAATTGCCCAATCGAAGCACGAACTTGGCATGGCAAGCCATATGCAAATTATATTGACGATTGCCATGGTTGCAAGTATTGTATTTCATATCAATTCGAGGGCAGGATGCTCTGCTCCGGGAGAAAACGTGTTGCTACTGTAAAAGATTTTCACATTTCAGAAGATGAGCGATTGAAAATAAGTGATAAAGAAATATTAGAGCGCAAAAGCAATTCTTTTACAAAGTACATTTGTCCTAATTGCGGCGGGAGATTGGTCGAGAGAAATGGACCATTTGGAACATTTTGGGGATGTAGTAATTATCCACATTGTAGATTTAAGGCATCTCCAGACCCCCAAACAGGTGAAATAGAATTTGGCTCATAAGATTTTAATATTCGACTATATGATTGGGTGTGAAGCATTTGGCTGTTGAAGTGGTCGCGGCCCTGATTTGGGACAACGATAAATTTATGATCTGTCAACGTCCGGCCCATAAGAGCCGTGGCCTTCTCTGGGAGTTCGTTGGAGGCAAGGTGGAACCCGGAGAAACAAAGGAACAAGCTCTTATTCGGGAGTGTCGGGAGGAGCTGGCCATTACTCTGGATGTGGGCAATGCATTTATGGACGTGGTCCATGAATATCCGGATTTAACCGTTCATCTAACGCTGTTTCATGCTAAGATCCAGGAAGGTATCCCCCAGAAACTGGAGCATATCGAAATGCGGTGTTCCAGATGTTTCAGTGCGGCGAGATGATGCGCCGGCATCTGGTGTCCGGGCCGGAGGAATACTGCCGAATCTTTCTGCCGCAGCACACCGTTCCCTGCAGCAAGCGGCTTCCCCTGTGTAACGGCCTGTGAGGGGCTGTGTGCCCTCTTTTGGGGCAGGGCAGAGTCCCTGCCCCACCTGGGGCTTTCAGGGCGGATTTGGCCCGTTGTTCCACCGCTGTGGAGGAGGCCTATCCGGGGAATTTGCCGCCCCATAACTGGTTTACGGAGGACGAAAGGAAAAGCAGGAGAAAGCCCTGGCGCTTTTATGGCGCCTGGGCGGTCACTTCCGCCCGCAGTGCGGGCGGTTTCAGGGGTTGGAGTTGGCGCTGTTCCGACTAACCCGATTTGAGATTGGCGCTGTTTTTTCTCAAAAGCCGCCTGAATCCCCGCTGTGACAGGCTTTCGGGCGGCGCTGATGCAATAAGGAGAGGATTTTGAATTTGAAAAAGGAAAATAAGAAACATTCCGTCTGGCTCAGTAAATCCGCCTGGACCGAGGTGGAATCGCGCTACCAGCAAGATAACTGCTCCACCAGAAATGAATTTATCGAAAAGGCCATCCGTTTCTACTCCGGTTACCTGGACGCAGAATCTGCCGATGCTTACCTGCCCCGGGTTCTCGCCGATGTGCTGGAAGGCAAGCTGAATGCATTCGGTAAACGGATGGGACACCTGCTGTTCAAGCTGTCGGTGGATCAAAACCTCATGGGGAATATCCTGGCCGCCGACATAGAGATCGACCCGGATCAGCTGCGGAAAGCTCGCGTCCGCTGTGTCAAAGAGGTAAAGGAGACCAACGGTGAGATCAGTTTCGAGGACGCTGTCCGCTATCAACAGGAGGCCGAGTGATGCCGGGGTTGATCCAGAAGTCGGGCTACATCAAGCCGGGAAACGGCGGCGGACACTACGCCGAATACATCGCCACCCGGGAGGGCGTGGAGCTGATCGAGGCTCCATCCCCCTCCCATGACGGCGGCGGCTACCTGGAATACATGGCCCAACGTCCCCGCTCTCACGGTCTGTTCTCCGCCGACGGTCCTGCCGATCTGGAGAACACCATGGAGGAGATCAACGGGCACACCGGGCCGGTGTGGACCTTCGTCTACTCCCTGAAACGGGAGGACGCCCACAGGCTGGGCTATGAGAACAGCGAGAGCTGGCGGAAGCTCCTGCTGGCCCACCAGACGGAACTGGCTCAGGCCATGAAAATTTCCCCGAAAAATTTCCGCTGGCGGGCCGCCTTCCACGATGAGAAACACCATCCCCACATCCACATGATGGTCTGGTCGGCGGACCCAAAGCAAGGATTTCTAACAGAAAAGGGCATCGAAAAAATGCGCTCCCAGCTGTCCAATGAGATCTTCCGGGACGAACT
Organism: Anaeromassilibacillus sp. D41t1_190614_C2; assembly: GCF_015558525.1. Lineage (NCBI taxonomy): Bacteria > Bacillati > Bacillota > Clostridia > Eubacteriales > Acutalibacteraceae > Anaeromassilibacillus > Anaeromassilibacillus sp. D41t1_190614_C2. Next base: position 52,121 of record NZ_JADMOD010000006.1, read on the forward strand.
GCTGTCTCTCTACCAGAAGAAAGATCTGTCCTATCAGCAGGTGAGGGACGCCGCGATAGAGGCCATGGGGCGGCTCATTCGGGAGATGGAGACAGGCCTGTGCCATAGCCCGGTCATCGCAGAGCAGATGGAGACGCTGGCCGGGATGCTGGAGGAGCACAAAGGCAAGAAGGTCTACGGCTACCTGAAGAAGCCGGCAAAGGCCCAAGTGGATGCCATCGTGGATGAACTGGCCAAGGTTCCCGAGGTGGCCGAGTGCTATGAACAGTGGAATCAACTCCGGGACGAGCTGGAGCGTTACTACAAAGACTCCCCCAGAGAACACCTGCCTCTCTCACAGCAGAAGGAGTTCAAAGCCATCCAGAACATGGTCATCGGGGAGGCGGAGCGGCTCCGGCTGGGCACGGTTACCTTCGAGGACGCCCGCATGAGAGACGAGGTGGATGAGGACCAGGATGCGGTGTACTTCGCCTGGAACTCCAACTGGCGGATGGCTGAGGTCTACCAGAGCGCCAAGGAGGTACTGGAGGAGTATGAAAATCCAGAGAGCGAAAAGGCGGAGCAGGTGCAGGTGCTGGAACGGCTCTGGCAGAGAGGGTTCTCTCTGGCCGCCTATCAGCTGGGCAAATGCTGGCGGGACGGACGAGGCGTTCTCCCCGATGATGAGCAGGCGGAACTGTGGTTCCGGCGGGCGGCGGACGCAGGATATGACTTCGCCCAGTACGCGCTGGGAAAGCTCCTGCAAGGCCAAAGCCGAACGGACGAGGCGGTATCCTGGTATGGAAAAGCGGCGGCGCAGGGGAACTCCTGCGCCGCCTACCGCCTGGGAAAGCTGTATCTGGAGGGGAAAGATGTCCCGAAAGACGTGCTCAAAGCGGTGTCCTATCTCACCGAGTCCGCCCAGCAGGGCAACCAGTACGCCCAGTACGCTCTGGGAAAGCTGTACCTTACCGGCCAGGGCATCAAACAGGACCGGGAGCGGGCCTGGGCGTATTTCTATGAATCGGCAGAACAGGGAAACGAATACGCCGACTTCTTTCTGGAGCACTTCGATCAGGCGCGCAGGCCCAATGTGTTCCTGTCGGCCACCCGGCTGCTCCACCATCTGAGTCAAATCTTTCGTGACAACTCGGTGCCCCCTGCCGCCCCGGTAGGACAGCAGGTGGACCGAAAGCTGCGGAGGAAAATCCGGGAAAAGAAGATCGCCATGGGCCACAAGCCGGATGACCATGAGGAAGCTCCCCGGCAGGATATGGGCGGCATGACCATGGGGTGGTAGCAATCGCCAACGAAACCGCAGTAAAAAATGCCGTTGAATTTTACAGCAGATCGAGGTATACTAAGGGCAAGAAAGGGGCTGAATACCATGCCGAACATCAAACCCATCTCCGATCTGCGTAATTACACGGAGGTCCTGCGTGACGTGGCAGTGGGCGCACCGGTTTTTCTAACGAAGAATGGCCGGGGCCGCTACGCCATCGTGGACATGCAGGACTATGAGCGGACACAGGCCACCCTCCGGCTGATGAACGAGCTGGCCAAGGGCCGCAAGTCCGGGGAAGAGAAGGGCTGGTTGACGCTGGAGGCCGTAGAGGAACATCTCGGAATCGCAGATGAATAACCTGCATTTATCCGACGAGGCGCAGGCTGATTTGGCCGGGATCAAGTTCTATATCGCAAAGAATTTGGAAAATCCCAGCGCGGCGATCTCCACGGTACGGAACATCACAAAGGACATCCGCAGGTTGCGAGAGCACAGTCTGATTGGTGCGTCCCTGTCCTCGATTGCCGATGTCGAGAGTGATTATCGTTTCCTTGTGACCGGCAGTTACCTCACTTTTTACCGAGTTCTTGACAACGATGTCTATGTGGATCGTGTGCTCTACGGCCGCCGGGATTATCTTCGCATCCTCTTTGGAGATGTGCAGGACGACGAAACAAACGAATAGAGACAATCTTCTCCATAGTGAGAAACGATTTGTCACCGGAACCGTCTGCAGAGATGCAGGCGGTTTTTTCTATGGCAGGCATATCAAAATCTGGACCGCAATACAAAGATAAAATCCTGCCCGCAGATGATAACTTTCTGATATATTAAGTTGTTCCCTCTTATCCTCCCAGACACAAAGTTCGTCTAAAATTGTGCCGGTTTTATCGCTTTTTGGCATTTTTCAGAACTTTTCCGATTTTGTCGGTTTTTCTCCCCTCCGTAACTCTACACCATTCTACGCAGATTTACACCAATCTGGTGTAAATCCGGTGTATGCTTCCGGCTACGCAAGGCCCTTTTCAGGGGCCTTTTCCTTGCTGACAGCCTGCGCCATCTGCTCGGCGGCACGTTCATAATTGATGTGGGTGTAGGTGTCCAGCGTGGTGGAGATCGTCGCGTGTCCCATCAGATACTGCAACGACTTTGCCTCGATCCCGGCGGCGGCAAGCTCCGTGCAGAAGGTGTGGCGGTACACATGGGGCGAGATGGGCGGGAGCTTGCTGTCCGGGTGCAACCTTTGATACCGCTTCACCGCCCCCCGGATCTCGTTTTCGATATGCTGGGCTACCTTTGGATTTCCGTTCTTGTCCAACATCAGAAAGCCGCTGTACCCGTCCACGATCCGCTCCACCTTGACCTTCGGGCGATTGGCGATCATGTTCTTCAAACTCTGGTACACCTCGTCCGTCATGGGGATATACCGCTCTCCGCTGGCCGTCTTGGGCTTGCCGATGTAATAGGTGCCGTCCCGCTGGCGGCAGAGCTGGTGCTCCACCCTGATCCGGCGGTTTTCAAAATCCAGATCGTTCCTCGTCAAGCCGCAGAACTCGCTGACCCGGAGCCCCGTCCCCAGCAGCACCACAAACTCGTCATAGTACTTCTGATAGACTTCGTCCGTTCTGATGAACTCCATCCACGCCTCCCGTGTGTCCTCCGGGAGCGCCGCACGCTTCTTCGTGTCGTTGGGGATCACGTCAGACAGGTTGAAATCAAAGGGGTTCCGGCGGATCACGTCCTCGTTATAGGCCATCTTGAAAGCGGGCCGGAGGACGCTGCGAATGCTCCGGATCGTGCCGTAGGATCGCCCATCCTGGTACAGCTTGATTACCCACGCCTGTACGTCAGACTGCTTGATGTCCCGGATCTGCCGGTACCCGAAATCCTCATTTCTCAGAATGCCGAGAATGTAGTCATAGACGACTTTGGTGCTGTAACGGGCCCCCTGCTTCAAGCTGACATACCGCTCCACCAGGTCAATGACCGTGGCTTTTCCGGCGGCGTAGTCGATCCCGTCGTTGAGCTCCTTCTGGATCGTCTGCTCCTTGCCCCGCAGGTCCTCCAGGGTGCGGGCGTAGACGCAGACACGCTTGCCCCTGACGTCGGTGTAACGGTACATATAGGTGCCGTCCTTGCGCTGGCTTTCTCCAGCCCGCAGGACACGGTTTTTGCTGTCTTTTCTCCTTTCGGCCATATAAATCGCTCCTTTTCAAAAGGAGCCCTGACAGGGGATATTATACCACAACGGCGGCAGCCGGGGTGATATAATGTGCCATATTTTTCGGTTGCCCCGTAAGGGGCGAGAAAAATGGCTCAAATTGAATGTAAAATAGCCGCAGGGCGGCTATTTTACCATATCAGGGCCCCAATTGCCACTACAGCTAGACAGAATACAGAGTTTCCAGATACTTCTCGAAGGCCTTGCGCTTGATGAGCCGCTTATTGCCCACCCACAGCACATAGGGACAGTCATCTGTATCCGTCAGGGCCCGAATCCTGTTGATCCCGATCCCGTAGTAGGCCGCCGCTTCCTCCAAAGAGAGATTTGCTTTTTCCCAAATAGGAACCGTCAGCACGGAAATCACCACCTTTCTCAAAACTCCCGAAAAACTCAGGTAGCTTATCATAGGCAAGCGTTTTCCAGACTATCAGGGGACGGCTACTCCGTATAGTTGTAGTGAGAAAAGACGATCTCCAGGCGGTTGTGACCCATGGCCCCACTGACGGCTGCGACCACCTGAGTAGGGTGCCCCCGGTAGGTGTCGCCGCAGTGCTTGTCCCGTCCAGAGAGATGGATATAGTTCTGAGGACTCAGGTCACCGCCAAACCAGGGTTTTCCCCGGGCCTGCTCCTGTTCCAGCTGGCGGAGCAGGGCGGCGCAGTACTCAGCCCGGAAGCGGTGGTTGTCGATGTGGCTGTCATAGGCCGTAAACAGGGGCCTGGCGGCTTCCTGGGCCTTGTCCACGATGGAGGTCACCCGCTCCTTAAAGTCGTTGAGAACGGGCGCTACACGTTCCTTGCCGCCCTTTTCCACCAGCCTGATCCCCACCACCTGGCCCTGGCTGTTGCGGACACAGTCATTAGGGATGATCCTGGTAACCGAGGCACGGCGGCACCCGCAGGCCCTGGCAACGGTGATCTGATCCTGATATTTTGAAAACCGCCGCCTGTCGTTCTCCGTCTCCTCCCGGCTGCGGGTGATCTCTGACTTCTTACGGGAGCGCAGACCCAACTCCTTCTTGGAAAGATCAAAACCCAGCGCCTTGTTGATGGCGGCCATGTCCCGGCTCACCGTCCAGGGGGACAGCCCCTTGGTCTCCCGCTCCAACAAGTAAGCGGCGGCATGGGCCCTGGTGATTTGAGCGGCATTTTTCACCTTGTGGGCGGCACACCACTCCGCGAAAGGTTTCATAGCGGCCCGGTAGGTCTCCATGGTGCCGATACTAAAAATCCCGTCCACCTTGGCCGGGTTATAGCCCTCCAGAGTTCCGTGTTCTTTTATGTACGCTTCCCGTGCAACTTGCTTGGCCTCGTGCTTGCTTTTGCCGAACCGTGCCAAGTCTGACAGCCGGTGTTGCAGGCCGCCGAAGATCCGTTTTGCCGCCCCTTTCAGTTTCTTCATACAGGTTCCCCCTTCCAGGCATGACAAGTAACCGTGCGTGCATTTCATGCCCGCCCGTTTACTTGCCGCCCTCCCACTCTAAAAAGTGAATTTTCACGCGAAATTCAAAAGCAAAAGGTGTGTTGAGACAAGCGCGTTTTTTCAGATGGTTGCGCTTCCATCATGGGGCCGTTCCCGTGCCCGTTTTCCCGGCCGGAGCCGGGAGGAACGGGACACGGCAACGGCTTTGGGGGTGTATCGCCCCCACCGTCAGCGGTTTCCGCCGGGAAACCGCATGACCCTCGTTGTCCTGGGGTTCTCTGTCCCTCCACGGCTGGCTGCCGTGTGGGGTGGATCGCCCTGCCGTCTCTGCACCTTTGCTTTTGCTGGAACCTGTTGCTTGTAATACCCTCCTTTTTGACTTCCAAGATTGTACGGCACCCTGCCGCCTTGGTGTTGATGTAGCCTGTTGTAGATTACGATACAGAATCGTACCTGTTTTCGATATGCCTTTTTTCGTCTTTCCTCGATTGACTGACTTACTATATGTGAATTCTCAAAAAAATATCAGCCTATCATAAAAATTTCTTTAATTGAAGCGACATTCGCACATTATCTCTGCCTCCTTCTCCATTTCCCATGCTGTTCGATGGATAGCGCCTTTCGTCCATAAAAAAGCGTTTGGCTCACTTTCAGCAAGCCAAACGCTCTGTGGCATTTCCCAATAGAAAATACTTCAGTCTATATTTTTCGGTATGTAAGTTGCGGTATTATACTTAGCGTCCCAGAGGGCCAGCTCTGGGATTCCCGGTTCCGGTTCTGATACCGGTGCTCCCGATGTACGAACCAGCGGCGGGAGCCGTTTTCCATAAGAGGGAGGAATACCCTGGCACAGATCATCCGCCAGTTCCAGAAGCACAGATCTCAATTCCAGATGCTCCAGGTATTTAGACGGAATACCTGTAAGACCAAGCCGTGGCCCCAGCAGGTTCCCTGTCACCGCTCCGGTGGAGTCGCTGTCTCCGTCGTGATTCACCGCCGCAATCAGGGCCCGGTCGAAGTCATTTTCATGTTTCAAAGCACAGTAAACGGCAATGGCCAGGGTCTCCTCCGCCACCCAGCCCTCACCCAATTCCTGGATCGCGTCGGCATCCTCCATGTCCTTTCCGGACAGGCAAATGGCCTTCTGTACCAGATCGAGCAGTTCCAAGAGATGCTGCGCTCCAGCAAACTCCCGACCCGCCCACTCCAGACCGCCCTGTACTGCATCCAGGATAGAATCCGTCTCCCCGTGGGCCAGGGAACTGACGCAGTAGCCCAGAACCCCGGCGGGGATGTACCCCAGTTCATGGCCGTGGGTGAGCGCGGCCAGCTGGGCGGCCAACCGTCCGGCGCCGTCCGGCTTCGTCAGCCAGAGCCCAGCCGGCGCCACCCGCATGATGCCGCCGCATCCCTTGCTCCGGTTGATGGGCCGTTCCATCGTCCCCTTGGCTCCCTGGGCAATCGCATCCAGGCAGGTATTGCCCGGAGCCCGGCGCTGATACAGCTCCGGGACGTTCATGAGCCATGCGGTGTGATCGTGCGATCCCGGACAAACGGGCTCCCGCTGGGTTTTCAGCCAGTCCCGATAACAGGCGGCCACCGCGCCTGTGACAGAGCCGCCGCCCGGTGCGCCGATCCTCTGACGGGTTTCTGAGAATAACAGGCCGTTGGCGGTGAAGAGGGTCATCTGGGTGTCATCAGAGATCTGCGCCATATCGTTTTGCAGGGTATAGCTTGTAATACCGGCGGACCCATACTGCTCCCGAATATCTGTCAAAGAGAGAAACTCTACCGGATAGCCCAGGGCGTCCCCCGCCGCGCCGCCCAGCAGACAGCCGCGGTATCGATCCAAGTATTTCATGTGGTACCCTCCTTCTCAAACCAATCCGGACAAAGGGTGTGAACGGCAATGATTTCCTTTGGATGAACCCGATCCAGCAGCTGCCGGATCTCTTCCGGCGTGGCGTGTCCGCTGCTGTGGAGCGTCACCTCTTTGATCCCCATTTCCCGGCACCAGGACAGGAACTCGGACATCTCCGGCTTCTCCCGATAGCCGCTCCACAGAGAATAAAACAGTACGCTGTCTGCGAGGGGGAGACGCTGCCCAAGGTTTTCCATCCACTTCCGCATGGAGGGCCGGATACAGATCACGCTGCCCGCCGGGATGTGGGCTCGTCCGATCCTGGCGCTTCCATAGCCGCAAAGCCGCTGATAACGTGCGCTCTCCGCCGACGCACTGGATGGCAGAAATACCCGCACGTTGGAAAATTGGCCCGGCTGGGGGATGCTGGGCCCGGCGGCGGCAGCTACTTCCGCCTGATACAGATCCTCCAGAAAGATGCGGCTGCTCCGCTTTGCCGCCCGATAAAAGGTCACCAGCCGATCCAGATTTGTGGCAGCCTGCAAGACAAAGACTGGTCCCTGGCAGCGGTTCATCCAAGCTACCGCGCGATTTTCTAATTCTTTCTCACTCCAGACCTCCTGACCTTGGCGGGAGAGGTTGGTTCCCTCACACACCAGAAAATCCACCTGCTCCGGCAGCCGCCGCAAAAGAGAGGAAAAGGACTTGCGTCCGTGGCCCCGGAAGTCCCCGGTGTACAGCAGGAACTGCCCATCCCCCTCCACCAGGAGCATATAGCTGTCAAAGGCGGAGTGGTCGCACAGGTAAGGCGTAACGGTCAGTGCCCCCACCCGGATTGGCTTCCCATGTTCCAGAAATCCGGCCGGGTTCAGCGTTTTTCGGCCCAGATAGTCATTGGCAGCCCGCAGTACCTTCCAGGCCCGGCGGCCCAGATAGAGGGGGATACTCGGGTGGGCCTGTTCCGCCAGCCCCATGTGATCCCGGTGGGTGTGAGTGAGGAAGACAGCGTCACAGCCGCCGCTTCTCGTCAGCCAGGCGGCCTGGGGTGGGATGTCCGCATCCCCCTCCAGCGTCTCCCCGGCATCCAGCAGGATCTTCGTGCCGCCGCAGACTACCTGGATCAGATTGCCGCCGATCTGGTTCGAGCCGCGGAGGACCGTGATGTTAAACCCTTTTGTATTCACGGCAGTTGTATCCGTCCCGTGTTCGTTCCAGGAGAAAGACCCGTACATCACAAGCGTCCATCAGGGCGGCAAGGTGTGGCCTGTGAGCATCCAGCTCTTGGTGCTGCTGGCTTTCACTGAAGATCAGGAGCGCCGGTACCACAATGCGGATTGCTCGGCTGCCCAGAAAATCCCTCACCAACTTGTCTCGGTCGACAAGTAGCCAGTAGGTCAGGATTTCCAGTACACAACGCAACAGAGTATCTTTTGCATCCCACCGTTTTAGTTCTAGAAGGTAGAGAGTAGATCCATCATCTGAGATTAAGTCAATGGCACCGGCACCGTCTCCTCTCACAGAGTTGAGTGGAATCTGATAATCCAGCACCTCACCCAGACTGTCCGGGAAGTGTTGAATATTCCGCAGCTCATAGGCGATGTGTTCTTCTACTCGGTTGGATGCCGTATTTCGAAATACTCCGTTATGGGTGGATGTTACATAAGACTTTCTTCTGGTGATGCGGTGAATCGTCTCAAACGATTCCGGATAAGACAGAAGAAACTCCGCCACGATTTCCGTACGCAGTTCGCCGGAATCCGGGATAATTATGTCCTTTTGCGTGACCACATCCTCTCGATACAGCCGCTGCATCCCATTCTGTTTTATATCGTGAAGTGTCTGTAAAACCTCATTTTTTGTGCTCCACATTAGAATACCCCCTATTTCCTGCTGAAATCCAGTTTTCCCGTCCAGTGAGTATACTGCGGACAGTGCCCGGAAAAACTTCCCGGCATGGCTTGTCCTTTTTTCAAGGCTTTCGGACTCCGACAAACGCCACTTCCCAAATAGGCCACACTTTTCCCCTGAGTCCTTCGAGAGCCGCCCCAAAAGGCGCAGGTGGCGCACTGGCGGCTTTGGGCTGGGGTAAGGATTGCCATACTATCCCTCCAATCTTACCGGCTGAGCCGGATTTTGAAAACAGGTGGCTGTCCGCACGAAAAATCGTTGATTCAGAGAAATGGACACGCTTTCCTGCTCTCGGTAGCCAAGGACAAACTTGAACACCATGCCCCAGAAGGCACCGATGGCCTTTTTTACAAAGGGCTCCAGAGCGGCATCCTCCCGACCAGTGATGCGGATAAAATCTTGCTCGTAGTATAACAGAAAGGTCTTGACCGGCGGGATACGCAGCAAATCGTTGCAGAAGATGATGTGTGAGAGCAGTTCCCGATCCCGCACTGCCTCCATACATTTATCCCAATAGGGGCGGTAGTCCGGGGATTCCTGGAATTCTTTGAAATGGCGGTAACAGTCGGGAAAACGGGTCTCCACCTGTTCCGCGATCAGGTAAACAGAAAAAGTCATATATACACCAATCAAATTAACTGATGTATAAATTATAATGAAAAGGTGAGACACAGTCAAGGAAAATTTACGAATGTCCGATCATAATCCTACTTGATAAACACTCCAACAGCCAAATAAGCAAAACATGCCCCAGGTCTGACCGGCGGTACCGGTCGACCTGGGGCTTTTGTCAGGGCTCCGTGTGGTTGATTTTGGTGTAAGTGTGGTGTAAATCGGACAGGAATGCGCCGGAAAGTCCTGAATTGTCAGGGGGTAGAGGGGGCTTCTTTGGTTAATTTTCTGAAAATAGTTGCGGTTGGGGGTGGCTATTTGGAGGAAGTTCGGGTATTGTGTGTTGCTGACAAAGGAGGCGGCACACATGAGAGACACACTGGAAAATCTATACTTTGGAAACATCACCCCCAACGATCAAATCGTCAAATCGGGGACTGCCCTGAAAAAAGCTATGGAACAGTCGGCGGAGTGCGAGGAGAAACTCACCGCTCTGCTGGAGGACAAGGAAAAAACATTGCTGCTCCGGCTCATCAACGCGGAGAATGAGATCGGCAGCACCATGGCCCTGGAGAACTTCATCCTGGGTTTCCGCCTGGGAGTCCGCATGATCCTGGAGGCCCTGGACGAGGACGACGGCAGTCTGCTCGACCCAAATAAGGAGGAATAGCCTATGGCAAAACGCAGGCCGTCCGGCGACGGCATGGTCCGAAAACGGGAGGATGGCCGGTGGGAGGGCCGCATCGTGGTGGGCCACAAACAAAACGGCGAGCCCATCTTTCGGTATGTCCTGGCAAAGACCCAGAAAGAACTGCTGGACAAGCTCCACCGGGACCTGGATGCCTTTCAGGACGTGGAGCTCACCGAAGACAGCCGCATGACCCTGGGCGAGTGGCTGGACCGGTGGATGGAGGACTACGGCACCGCCACCCTGCGGCCCAACACCCTGCGGAGTTATGAGCAGTTCATCCGGTGCTACATCAAGCCCTATCTGGGAAACAAGATTGTCTCCCGGGTGACCCGCATGGACATCCAAAAGCTGTACCGAAAACTGAAACACGAGGGCCGTGTCCGCGAGCACCCGGAATACGGGCACGAGTTGTCGGACACCATGGTGCTCCGCATCCACGCCATGCTCCACCGGTGCCTGAAGGACGCGGAGGCGGCCCATGTGGTCGCCCGGAACCCTACCGACGGGGCCGTGGTGCCCAAGGCCAACCATCGTCCCAAACAGATCCTCACAAAGGAGCAGATGGACATCTTCCTGGCAGCGGTAGACCGCAGCGAGATCTGGCGTGACTTCTTCTACACGGAGCTGACCACCGGCCTGCGGCGGGGCGAGATCTGCGGTCTCATGTGGCAGGACTTCGATGAGAAGGCCGGAACGCTGAGGGTCCTTCGGTCGGTAAATGTCCCCAAGGCCGGAGAGCTGGAGATCGGCGAGACGAAGACCAGCCAGGGCCGGCGGACCATTCGTCTGCCGCCCAGCACCGTCCAGCGGCTGAAGGAGCGGAAAAAGCACGCCGTCAGTCAGTGGATTTTCCCGGAACCTCTGGCTCCGGAGAAGCCGGTACGCCCCAGTGCCGCCTACTACTGGATGAAGCGAATCTTAAGAGAGGCGGGGCTGCCTGCGATCCGATTCCACGATTTAAGGCACACTTTTGCCACCCACGCCCTCACCAGCGGCGTGGACGCCAAGACCCTGTCCGGTATCCTGGGCCACACCAACGCCAGCTTCACCCTGGACACCTACACCCACGTGACGCCGGACATGCAGCAGGAGGCCAGCCACATCGTGGGCGGTTTCCTGGAAGATCTCCTGGGGGAAGACCTGAAACCGTGGCAAAGAGACAGGCCGGAGGGAGGTGCCCGCCATGGGTAAGCGGCGTAAAAAGGGCGAGGGCTCCGTCCGCCAGCGGAAGGACGTCCGCTGGGAGGGCCGGGTGGTCATCGGCTACGACGAGAAGGGCCTGCCCAGGACAAAGAATGTCCTGGCCAAAACAAAGCGGGAGTGCCAGGAGAAACTGAAGCAGCTTCGGGAGACGGTGACCGGCTCCAGGACGGAGAAGGTCCGGCCGGAGATGCCCTTCGGGGAGTGGCTGGACTTCTGGTATCAGAACTATGTGAAACCACAGATCCGCCCCACCACCCAGGCCAACTACGAGGCGAAAATCTATCAGCACATCATCCCGGAACTGGGGAAGATTCCCCTGAACCAGCTGGCCCAGAAGGACCTCCAGCAGTTCTATGCCCGGATGAAAACGGGTGGACGGCTCATCCGCACGGAGCAGTTCGGCAAAGGGCTGTCCGACTCCATGGTGCGCGGTCTCCACGCCGCCTGCCGGTCCGCTCTGGAGAAGGCCGTGCAGGAGGATCTGATCCGCACCAACCCGGCGGTGGGCTGCAAGCTACCGCCCAAGCGGGGCCGGGAGATGCAGGTGCTGGGCCGGGAGGAGCTCCAGCGGTTCCTCATCCAGGCCCAGGCGGAGGGATACTTTGAGTTGTTCCTTCTGGACTTATGCACCGGCCTGCGCCGAGGAGAGCTACTGGCTCTCCAGTGGGACGATCTGGATTTCAAGACTGGGGCCCTGACCGTGAACAAGCAGGTCTATGAGGTGAAGGGACAGCTCCAGGTGAGCGTCCCAAAGACCCGCGCCTCCATCCGCAGGCTGGTTCTGCCGCCAGGCGTGGTGGAGGTGCTGCGGCAGTATCAGGAGACGGTGGACTCCCGGTGGATGTTCCCCTCGCCGGTCAAAGAGGACGTGCCCATGACGCCGGGCGCGGTGCGCCGGCGGCTCCAGATCATTCTGGAGCGGGCCGGGTGTAAGAAAATCAGATTTCATGATTTGCGCCATACGTTTGCCACCCTGTCCCTGGAAAACGGCATGGATGTGAAGACCCTCTCCGCCATGCTGGGTCATGTGTCGGCCGCCACTACCCTGGACATCTATACCCACGTCACCGGGGACATGCAGAGCGAGGCCGCGGCGAAGATCGACCGGGGGCTGGGCAACGACGAGGTACAGGAGGAATCCGCGCAGACAGAGCAAAACTCGGCCACAGACTTCCAGCCGGTGCTGAGAAAGACCCGGAAGCCCGGCACCGGGTGCATCTCTCAGATCAATGACCACCTGTTTGAGGGGCGCTACTCCCCCACCTGGCCGGACGGCACCAAGCACTCCAAATGCGTCTACGCCCACGCTCGGGAGGAGTGCGAGGCGAAGCTAAAGGTGCTGATCCAGCAGATGAATACGGAGCGGCAGGCCCTACGGGACCAGATGCGGGGTATCACCCCGCCAGACAAGCTCACAAAAACCCAGAAGAAGATCTGGATGTACATGAAGTTCCACCCCGATGTGGTCAGCTACCGGGCCATCGCCAGAGGCGCCGGGGTGACCCGGCATACGGCGGCCAAGTGGTATGAGATGATCAGGGGGATGCTGGGGCGGGAAATCTGAATAGAGGAGGATCGTATCATAACTCGATACGATCCTCTTTCATTTGTCATTATATCAATGTTTTCAATCTCATGACGGGCGATAATCTTTGAGAAGGAGTCCCCGGTTAGGGATGAAAGTATTCTGGGTAACGGTCGTCTCCTCGGTTTTCAGGACGCAGAAGGGCAAAAAGCAACGGTCACATGCCGTCCCGGAGCACGTCCTGATCCCGCAAGACTTTCTCGATGACAGTACCCCGGATTGCTTTCAGCAGAGGCTTTTTCAGCAGCTCCAGAGGACCGGGCAGCGAAACCTCCAGCGGGGACCTGCCGTCCATCAGGCAGACGGTGCTGTGCAGCAGCTCCCGGATGTCGTACACGCTGCCCCACACCTCGGGCACCCCCCGGTCCACCCCCAGCAGGCCGTAGACGGCCTCCATGGCGGTGCGCACGGAGTACTCGGTGGTGAAAACGGTGTCCCGGGGGGTGTCGGCAAACTGGCCCAGGAAGGCGAAGTTCACGCAGCCGTCGGGGATCACATCGGGCCGGTCCCCCCTGGTCCGGGGCATGAAAAAGGCGGTGATGTAGGGCATCATAGTGGGCACGCACACGGCGCTGTGGGCGGCCAGGTCCGGGATCTGCTCCACCGGCACGCCGATGTGGTAGAGCCACTCCTGGGTGATCTCCTTCCCGGTACAGTCCTTCATGGGCTTTTTCACATAGTCGCCGGGCACGTCGGTAAAGAGGCCGTACACCCAGACGCACACCTTCTCCGGCTCCTGCTCCTTAAACTGCCCCTGGCGGTTGATGGTCCAGCTCAGCAGCCACTTGGAGTCCTGACAGCTGACGATACCACCGGTGACCACCTTCCCGGTGCGGGGGTCCCGCTTGCAGATGTTGGTGATATAGGGGAGGATCTTGTCGTCCAAAGTGGTGATGGTGGCCGACTCCCAGTTGGTCTTGGAGATGTCGGAGCAGAACTTCTCCGGCCGTCCAAAGGCGGGGTCCTGCCTGGCAATGTTCTTCCACAGATTCCAGCAGCCGCTGGTGCGCACCTCCGCGTCCCCGTTGGGGGCGTGGTCCTGGTCACCGTAGATGGTCCCCTCGGTGCAGGAGCCGTTGGTGACAAACACCAGGTCGTTCTCCGTGAGGACGATGCCCTGCTCCGCGCCGTTGACCCGGCACTCGATGGCGGTGGCCGTCTTTCTGCCGTCCCGGATGTCGAAGATCACGTTGGTGACCTCGGTGCCGAAGCGGAAGTCCACCCCGGCCTCCTCCAGGTACTTCTGCATGGGCAGGATCAGGGACTCGTACTGGTTGTACCGGGTAAATTTCAAGGCGCTGAAGTCGGGGAGTCCCGCGATGTGGTGGATGAAGCGCTGGAAGTAGAGCTTCATCTCCAGGGCGCTGTGCCAGTTCTCAAAGGCAAACATGGTCCGCCAGTACAGCCAGAAGGTGGAGGAGAACACCTCGTCGTCAAAGACGTCCTCGATGGTCTTGTCGTACAGGTCCTCGTCCGGGGTCATAAAGAGCTTCATGATCTCCATGCAGCCCTTCTGGCTCAGGTTGAATTTCCCTTCGGTGCGGGCATCCCGGCCCCGGTCCACCGTGGCCCGGCACAGGGAGTAGTTGGGGTCGTGCTTGTTGAGCCAGTAAAACTCGTCCAGCACCGAGGCCCCCGGCTTCTCCAGGGAGGGGATGGAGCGGAACAGGTCCCACAGACACTCGAAGTGGTCCTCCATCTCCCGGCCGCCCCGCATCACATAGCCCCGGCTGGGGTCGAAGATGCCGTCGCAGGCACCGCCGGCCACGTCCATGGCCTCCAGGATGTGGATGTGGTCCCCGGGCATCTGCCCGTCCCGCACCAGGAAGCAGGCCGCCGCCAGGGCCGCCAGGCCGCTGCCCACAATGTAGGCGCTCTTGTTCTCCACGCCCTCCGGCTTCTCCGGCCGGGCAAAGGCCTCATAGTTGCCGTTGGTATAATAGATGCCCTTGCGGTTTTTCTCATGTTTCCCCAGCTCCGTATTCCGATAGGAGGCCGAAGCGCAGGTTTCAGGCCCGGACTTCTCCACCGCCTTTTGGCCGCCCGCCCCCTTCTTTGCCAGGACTACCGCCGCGCCCGCTCCAGCTACAGCCGCCGCTGCAGTCAGTGCTCCCAATTTCTTATTCATGTCAGATACCGCCTTTCCGATCCTGCCGCTTCTGCGGGCCGGATTCATTTTGATGGCTTGATTTTACTCCCTGCAAAGCATTTCTTCTATTTACAATCCGGGCCCGATGATCAAAAACTAATCATCGGGCCCGGATTGTAAAGCGGCTCTTATTCTGTTTCCGAAAAATTTCGGATGGCGTTGGCGATACTGCCCCGCATGGCGGCGCTGATCTTTCCCGTCAACACCTGGGGATCGTCGGTCATTCCTTGGCGAATCCAGTCCAGCATAACCCCTACAAAACTGTACTTGTAAAATTCCGCAATAAAGGACTTATCCTCCTCAGAGATGGCCGTCCCCCGGCTCTGCTCTTCCACCACGCCCCGGATCAGGCCATAGGTCAGCTGGTAGAGGAACCGCTCCATCTGCTCCCGGCTGATACAGCGGTAGGCGTTGAGGATGAAGGGCTTGTTTTCCAGCACCGCCTCAAAGATCTGCAAAAGCCCCTCCTGCCAGGTCTCGTAGGTCTTCTTCCCCTGGAGGGCCTTGGACGCGTCCTCGATGCAGGCCCACTCCACCAGGTCGTAGATGTCCTGGAAGTGGTAGTAGAAGGCCATGCGGCTGATGCCGCAGTCCTCGGTGATGTCCCGGATGGTAATCTTGTCCAGGGGCTTTTTCAGCAGCATATGCTTCAGGGATTCCTCCAGAGCCTGCTTTGTGGTGTTTGGCATATTACTGCGCCTCCTTTTCGTGCTGCTGGATCACTGCCGCAATGGTCTCCGCCGCAATATGAGAGCCCAGCTCACTGGGATGAACGCCATCGGCAGCATAGAGGTCCTGGGGATCGGACCACTCGTAAAACCGTCGGCCCACATCGGCGATCAGGGCGTTATTTTCCAGTGCCGCTTTGTGGTAGGCCTCGGACAGCTTTTGGGCCATCTCGTCGTAGTCCCAGCCCTTGTCCGTCAGCTTGGCCCCGCCCTTCTGGTAGGTCCAGGTGGCGAACAAAATGGGGACTGCCCCGTTTGCCCGAATCTGCCGGCAAAGCTGCTCCACGCTGGAAAAGAAGCTCTTGGGGGCGGTGATGGGGCCGTGGCTCATCTCCTGGAGCACCACATAGTCCCACTTCTCCTTTTGGAGCGCCGCCTGGGTCTGACTGCCCAGCCTGGTGCTGGGGTTCAGCTGTTCCGACAGCCGCGCCCCGCCCCGGGTGTGGTGGACCACCTCCGCCCCGGTCAGGTTGGCCAGCATCTGGGGCATATTATTGGTAAAGATAAAACTGTTGCCCAGCATGAGAATGCGCATGGCACTGCTCCTTACTCGTTTATTTCACTGCTTCCAACTGCCATTATACACGGCCCCGCCGAGAGGAACAAGGCCAGGAAGCGCGATGGGCCTATCAGATTTTGCGACGCAAGATACAAAGATAAAAAGATAAGGCTACGGCCGCGTGAACTGATCGTGAATGGGTGGTCATGACCACATGTTTCAAAAATTGTGCAGTTTGCTTTTGCCTCCTTTCGGAACGAATTGTGGCGGAGACGGACAAGAAACTATATTTACAACGAAAATCCAAAACAAATCCGCGAAAGTGAGTTGACCACATTTGAGGCCTTATTTATGCAGAACGCCAAACAAATTATTGTCGAAAAAGTTACAAAAACCGCCTCAAAACATCAGTTTTGAGGCGGTTTTTGGTCCGAGTGGGGAGACTCGAACTCCCGGCATCTTGCTCCCAAACGTGTGTCAGAACTTTCAAACAGCACTCTGCCGCCCTCTTTGACGCTTTCCGTTGCTCCGCCAGTTCCTCTTTAGAACTCTTTTGCCCTGCTTGTTTCAAGAAAATCTTTCGTCTTTTGGGATTTGTGTGGGATTGGATTCTGTATATTAAGATGTTCCGTCCGGTTTTAGGGGGCGATGACAGGACGGTTCATCTCAGAGCAGAGGCGCAGGAAATGCGCCGCATAAACAAAGAAATACTCTGGGCCGTGGGCTTTGACAACACGGAATAATTTTCTTGTCAGATGAATACAAATTGACAAGAATGACAAGAATGATTATAATGACAACTAAGAAAAGGAGGCGCTGTGTATGGCATTTGTTGAGAGTGAAGTTGTTGAACTGAAAGCAGAGGTCGTGGGAGATATCTGCAAAGAAGTCATTGCCTTTGCCAATACAAAAGGCGGTACGCTGTATATTGGTGTCAGCGACGATGGAAGTGTTGTGGGAGTCAAAAACGCCGACCAAGTCATTTTGCAGCTGAACAATATGATTCGAGATTCCATCAAGCCTGATGTGACAATGTTTGTGGGCTACGAAACCCAACATGTCGGCGACAAGGATATCATTGCTGTGACCATTCAAAAAGGGACCGACCGGCCCTATTATCTGGGCAGTAAGGGGTTGAAACCCAGTGGGGTCTATGTCAGAAACGGCACATCTTCTGACCCGGCTACAGATACTGCGATCCGAAGAATGATCAAAGAAACCGATGGTGACAGCTTCGAATCCATGCGTTCGCTGGAACAGAACCTCAGCTTTGAAGCGGCAGAGAAGCAATTTGAAAAGCAGAACATCCCATTTGATACTGCAAAAATGCAGACTCTTGGAATGATTTCTGCGGATGGTATCTACTCCAATGTGGCGCTCCTCCTGTCCGATCAGTGTCCCAGCACCATCAAGGCGGCAACCTTCTCTGGGGAAGATAAAGGAAGCTTTCAGGACAGAAGAGAATTTGGCGGTTCGCTGTTTCAGCAAATGGAGGAGTTGTACAGCTATCTGGATCTGCGTAACCAGACAAAGGCAACTTTTGATGGGCTATACCGAATCGACACACGGGATTATCCGGAAGATGCCCTGCGGGAAGCGCTGCTGAACTCGCTGATCCATAGAGACTATTCTTTCCGTGCAAGCACCCTGGTCAGTGTATATGCCGACAGGATCGAATTTGTCTCTGTAGGTGGACTGCCCTCCGGCATTGAACTGGACGACATCATGCTGGGACTCTCGGTTTGCCGAAACCCCAAGCTGGCAGCTATATTTTATCGTCTGCAGTTGATTGAGGCATACGGCACCGGTATGCCTAAAATTATGAACGCCTACACGGAGACGGAATTGAAGCCAAAAATCGAGGTATCGAGCAACGCATTCAAAATCACGCTGCCAAACAGGAACGCCGGCACAAATCATACACAGACACCGGTTGGTACGCTCAAAAGTGAAGAGAAACGGATCTTGGATTTCATTGGTTCCAATGGTCATATCGTGCGCAGTGATGTGGATCAGCTTCTGGATGTAAGCCAGGCCACAGCCAACCGAATTCTGAAACAAATGGTCGCCGAGGGCCTGATTTATCAGGATGGAAACGGCAGGAAAACAAAGTATAGACGGAAGTAACTGCTGGTGTGGAGGGGGGCTGTGTATGAATCGAAAAGCGATTATCAGTGGCCGGGAGTATGCGCTTCTTGAAATCGTCCCGTCTCTGGATGGAGGGCGGGCGCTGCTTCTCTGTGAAGATGAAAACGGCAAAAGAGCAGTATGCTCCGAGCCGCTGTGGCGCAGCTGTGCGCTAACGGATGTGCAGTCTGCTCCGGTTCACGCACACAGCTCCTCACAGGAGAAAATCGAGTATTTCCTCTCTGTTTTCAAAGGGCGGGAAGATGTATATGCACGCCGATATCACAGCACGACCACCGGGAAAACCGGTTACACCCCAGTCTGTAAAAATGAATGGGTGCATGGCCTGTGTGATAAAAAGAAATACAGGTGCGTAGAGTGCCCCAACCGTGAGTTTCGGCCACTCACGGCCGATGTGGTCAAGGCGCATTTGATGGGCCGTGATGCTTTGTGCAGAGATGTGGCGGCAATCTATCCGATGCTGGAGGACAACAGGACCTGGCTGTTGGCTGCGGATTTTGATGAAGAAAACTGGAAGCTTGATGTGACTGCATTTTGCAAATCCTGCAAAGAAGCAGGACTTGTACCAGCAGTGGAACGCTCCCGTTCCGGAAACGGCGCACATATCTGGTTTTTCTTTTCGGAGCCTGTTTCTGCCGCCGATGCCAGGCGCTTGGGGACCGGTTTGCTGACCCGAACCATGTCGTGCAGACATGAGCTATCCTTTTCATCCTATGACCGGTTGTTCCCGTCTCAGGATATTGTGCCGAAGGGCGGTTTTGGGAATTTGATTGCCCTGCCATTTCAAGGCCAGGCGCAGAAAGACGGAAATTCTCTGTTTGTGGATGATCACTTTGAGCCTTATCCCGATCAGTGGGCGTTTCTGTCCTCCCTGCCCAAAATTACACCGGAACAGTTGGAAGAATGTCTGGGGAAACTATGTCATCATGGCGACATGGGAGAACTGGAAGATGCTGGGGATAAGCAAGTGCCATGGAAGCGCAAGCGAACCCAGACAAAACTGACACACAGAGATTTTCCGCTGCAGGTAAGCCTGTATAGTTCCAATCTGATCTATATTGAGAAAAAAGACTTCTCTCAAAGGGCATTGAATACGCTCAAGAGACTTGCGGCGTTTCCAAATCCGGAATTTCGCTCCAAGCAAGCCATGCGCATTTCCGTTTATGGCGTTCCTCGTGTTCTGGACTGCGGCTATGAAGATGAGGAATACATCGGCCTTCCCCGTGGTTGCATGGATGAGATTCTGGGGTTATTTGATCAATATGAAATCCCTGTCATTCTGGAAGATCACAGATCACTGGGACGTTCCATTGATGTGGAATTCAATGGGGTGCTGCGCCCAGAACAGGAACCTGCTGCCCAGGCCCTGCTTGCCGCAGACATGGGCGTTCTCTCAGCAACTACTGCGTTTGGAAAAACTGTGATTGGCGCCTATCTGATTGGACAGCGCAAAGTCAATACTCTGGTATTGGTGCAGTCCAGCGCATTGCTGGAACAGTGGAAATCCTCGCTGGAACAATTTCTGAATGTTCATGAGGTTCTGCCGGAACTTCCAAAAAAGCGCGGCAGGAAGAAAAAACAGTACCTCATTGGCCAAATCGGCAGCGGAAAGAATTCCCGCAGTGGGATTGTCGATATTGCCACCATGCAGTCCCTGCTTGAGGGAGAAGAAAAGACGGTAAAGTCTTTTGTGACAGAGTACGGAATGGTCATTGTAGATGAGTGCCATCATGTGGCCGCATTCACCTTCGAAACCGTGCTGAAAGCAGTTGAAGCCAAATATGTTTACGGTTTGTCTGCTACTCCTGTCCGCAAGGACGGTCATCATCCCATCATCTTTATGCAGTGCGGCCCTGTCCGGTATTTGGTGGACGCCAAAAGTCAGGCAGAAAAGCGAAGCTTTTCTCACATTGTAATTCCCAGATTTACACGCATGAGGCTACCAAATGCCAATGGGATTCAGGATATGTACGTCGGAGTAATTGAAAATCAAAACAGGAACGAACTGTTGGTGTCAGACACTTTGAAGTTGATACAGGAGGGGCGTACACCGATTCTGCTGACGGAGCGGAAGGAACACGCTGTATTGCTTGCTGGTTGTCTGTCGGATCAAGTGAAAAATGTCTTTCTGCTTATTGGTAGTGAGAAGCAAAAGGATAAGCGCGAAAAGCTGGCAGCATTGCAGAATGTGTCTGACGATGAGGACGTGGTGGTCGTTGCCACCGGAAAGTATATTGGAGAGGGATTTGACTCTCCGCGGCTGGACACCTTGCTTCTGGCGATGCCCATATCGTGGAAAGGTACATTGGCACAGTATGCCGGACGTCTCCATAGAAATTATGAAGGAAAGCAGGAAGCTCGCATCTATGATTATGTGGATATCCATGTTCCCACCCTGGAGCGGATGTATCATAAACGCCTGAAGGGCTATGCGGAACTGGGATATCAGGTCAAATTCGGTGCAGCGGATCAGTCTGTCAGCGTGATTTACGACGGATACTCATCTATGCTTCCCTTTGAGCAGGACCTGGATGATGCCGCCCGCAGCGTGGTTATCGTCAGTCCTTATCTGCAAAAAGGCAGAATCGTGAAACTTCTTCCCTCTTTACAGAAGGCGGTTGCTTCCGGTGTCGAAATTGCGATCCATACCAGAACGGCAGATAGCAGAGAACTATCAAATCAAGAAAGTGTGTGTGAAGCGATCAAGATGATGAGGCAGACAGGTATTGTGGTCCATACGCACAAAGAACTGAATCAGCGGTATGCCGTCGTTGATGAAAGCGTTGTGTGGTATGGCGGCGTGGATTTTCTTGCGTTTGGCAGAAAAGATACGGATGTGCTTCGGTTCAAAAATCCAGACATTGCCGGTGAGTTCCTGGCACTTTCTGGTCATGCAGAAAGCGAACAGCTTGTCATGGAAGATGTTTCTATGTAGGGGTCGTCTTCGGGATATTTCCGCATTTGGGATTACACGAAATGGAGAAAAGGGGTAGAGAAAAACCGCTGCTTTCTGCTGCTTTTCAATGCTCTTTAACCCTGTTTGGCAGTGTTTGGTCCGGCGTGTGGGGTTCGAATGTCTGGGAATGCGGTCCCAAATGTGTGTCTGAACCTTCAGCTGGTACTCTACCGCCCTCTTTGGCCCTTTCCTCTGCTTGGGCAGTTCCTCTTTAACACTCTTTTGCCCTGCTTGTTTCAAGAAACCCTTTCGTCTTTTGGGATTTGTGTGGGATTAGATTCTGTGTATTAAAAGATGTTCCGCCAGATTTGAGGGGCGATGACAGGCCAATCACCTCAGAGCAGAGGCGCAGAAACTGCGCCGCATAAACAAAGAATAAAGCACTCTTTGCAAGCAGCCAGTAAAGTTAACTCATTTTACCATGCCGCCGCGCAAAAGACAACAAAGGCATACACGGGGCAATAAAGTAGTGGCTATTTCTCTCTTTCTGTGGTATTGTTCGTTTGCCAAAAGGAGGCGACGATATGCAGAAAGAAACTAACCTCACGGTAGGCCGGTGGTGCGACCGCTGGTTTTACGAGAATCAGGTCAGATGGAGCGGCAGCACTGTGGGCGGATACCGCAACCTGATCTACCGCCACATCCTCCCCGGAATCGGGGATATCCGGCTGGCGGAGCTATCAGAAGGCACCGTCACCAGTTTCTATGATAGCCTGCGGAACCAGGGACTGAGCACAAGAAGCGTCTGGTGCGTCCATCTGCTCCTGCGGCGCTGCATGGACGAAGCGGCCCGCGACCAGCGTATCCCCTACAACCCGGTGCGGCTTTGTCAGGAGCCACAAGCAGAAGCGTATAAAACTGCTCCCTTGCGCCTGGGGCAGCTCCAGCGGTACCTGAACGCAGCGGAACAACTGGGCGCACTCCCTCTCATCTACACAGGACTATCCAGCGGCCTGCGACAATGTGAACTCATCACCTTGTCGTGGGCCGATTTTCATGTCCGCTGCCGGTACATACTCAAGGGACAGCGCCTGCTGACCCTCAACAGCAGGGCGGAGCATCTTCTGGAACGGATACCGGAAACCGGCCGCCATGTGTTTCTCAACCCCAAGACCGGAGCGCCGTACCAGCTCCACGAGTTTTACTATCTGCACAAGCGGATTCTAAAACAAGCAGGGCTTCCGTGGGTGGCCTTCCGGAACCTGCAGCGTCAGTGCATGGAGGTGGGGATATGACGCTGAAAGACTATATTCTCCGCTGGCAGGAGGTCTACGACAAGAACCAGAGCCGTCCGACCACATACGCAGCTCATGGCTACCTCTTCAAGAACCACATTCTCCCCGGACTTGGGGAGATCCAGCTCTCTGAATTGACTGTAGAGCAAGTCGGAGATTTCCTGGAGGAGCGAAAACGCTTTGGCGGTCACCGTCCGGAAAGCCCTGAATACCCAGGGCTGGGGGAGCATACCATGCGGCACATCCACCGGCTGCTCCAGCAATGTCTGGATCAGGCGATCCGAGATGGGCTGATAGCGGACAACCCCGCCCGAGCATTTCACCACCCAAAGCCCAAGAAGGTCAGCGCCAATGTGCTGACGCCCGCAGAAGTGGAGGACTATCTGGACGCAGCGGAGCGGTTGGGCCACCTCCCCATGTTCTTGCTGGCGCTGACGGTGGGACTTCGGCAAGGCGAACTGATTGCCCTAAAATGGAGCGACCTGGATGTAAAAGCGCGGACGCTGACTATCACCGAGAAACGCTCAGTGGAACGGCGGGAGCTGGTGGAATACGGAAATGATACCAGAACCGTCAGTCTAACGGAGGAAGTCGTTAAGCTCCTGCGCTTGGAACATGCCAAACACTCGAGAAGTCCGCTCATGTTCATGCACCCGGCCACCCAGAAGCCCTACTCACCCCAGATGGTGCGCCGGCTGCACAATGAGATCATCCAAGAGGCCGGGCTGGATCACATCCGGTTTGCGGATCTCCGGCACACCTGCGCCGTCCTGTCGCTGAAAAACGGAATGGACACGAAAGAGGTTTCTCAGATGCTGGGCCACTTCAGGATCGCAATGACGCGGCAGAACTATGCACCATACCTGGCCCATACTGCCGCCAAAAGCGAAAGCAAGCCCAATGAAGCATCCACGGAAGATCTTAGGAAAGCGGCAAATATTCTGGATAATCTTTTGAAATTCTGATGGATATTCTGCGGAAGGTGTGGTATATGTTTGGGTCACAAGGAGATGATGACGATGGAAAACAAACTGCTCAAAGAGCTGTATGATTACTTTTATGTCCGCCCGGAGCTTGACGAACAGGAGAACGAAGTGGAGGAGTGCCACAAAGCATTGATCGAGGCGCTGGCAAAGCCGGAACGCAAGCTGGTGCTACGAATCATTGATGCCCAGAACTTGATCATAGAACAGACCTCCCTCGACAGTTTTA
The DNA here is from genome assembly GCF_015558525.1 of Anaeromassilibacillus sp. D41t1_190614_C2. Lineage (NCBI taxonomy): Bacteria > Bacillati > Bacillota > Clostridia > Eubacteriales > Acutalibacteraceae > Anaeromassilibacillus > Anaeromassilibacillus sp. D41t1_190614_C2. Next base: position 75,818 of record NZ_JADMOD010000006.1, read on the forward strand.
TTGCTGGCTTTGAACTGGCGTGGAGGCTCTCAATAGAACTGCAAAATGACGAAAACGAGCGCTCATTCTCCTATCGGACCAGGAGAACGGGCGCTCGTTGTGTATGGGAAGACGAAATATAAAATGAGCCTGGGCAGCCCTCGAAAAGCTGCCCAGGCATTCTGCTTGTAGGCTTGGTTCAGCGTTCCCACAGAAGGACCGCATCCGCCACAGCCTGCTCAAATTCGGCCTGCGCCAGACCGGGGAGTTCCAGATAATCTCCCACCAAATAGTAGACCGCATCCACCTGCCGATCTACTTGATAGGTAGCTGTCTCAAAGTCGGTCAGCAGACCGTTGCCGATGCACAAATGTCCCTCACGATCCGGCATCACATCTGAGCGAAGGGTGCGGTCAAAATAGAGGAAAACAGCATTCCGTCCGTTCACCTCCCGGCTGAAGCCGTGGAAAGAATCGTAGCTTCCGCCGTGATAGTAGAGGTCGATCACCTCATCCACCGCAAGCTCTGCCGTCACCAGACCGTCCGTATAGGATATCGGCTGCGGAACATCGGCCGCACCCGCCAAAACAATGGAGAAGATCAGCATGACCGCCACGGCGATCAGGACCGCCCGCCGACGCCCACGGGAAAACTTCTTCTTCACTCCCTGAAGAACACGGGCTTCCGTTTCCGACTCCTGAGAGAGCGAGGGGACGGGAGCATCCTCCTTCATTTCCGCCAAACAGGCGCGGCATTCCTGGCATTGTGCCACATGGGCTTCGATCTCCTGCTTGCTGGCCTCGCTGCACAGCCCGTCGCAGTACAGGGGCAGCAGGTCGCGGATGATATCACATTTCATTATAATCCCTCCTTGATTTTCTGTTTCGCACGATAATAAGTCACTCTGGCCCAGTTTTCAGATTTGCCGAACAATTCGCCGATCTGAGTATAGGGTAGTTCTGCAAAGACCCGCAGGGTAAATACTTCCCGATATGGCTCTGGCAGAGCATGGAGTCGCTGATGGATCTGGCGAGCGTTTTCCTGGATGAGCAGATCCTCTTCTACATTCTGAGGGGAAGGCATCTGCTCCAGGGCCTCATCTCCGGCCTGCCGTTTTGCCTTTCTCAAGTAGGAAAGCCAACAGTTCTTTCCGATTTGGCACAGCCATACGGACAGCCTGCATTTTCCTTGAAAGGAGGCACTGTGTTCAATGGCACGACAGAAGGTCTCCTGGGTCAATTCTTCTGCCAACGCTTGGTTCCCACAGAGTCCTGTCAGATAGCGGTACACCACGGGGAACTGCTCCTTGTACAGTTGGTCAAAATCCATCCACACCACCTCGCTTTCTGCCTATATGACGCACATCAATGCGGGTTGTTACAGAATTTTTATGAATTGACCCAGAGCACATGGTATCTCCAAAAGTTATTTAGAAGCTGTGTTTGATTTGAAACAAGTGTCTGAAAATAAAAGCAAAAATCTGAAAAATGGATTTTTAATAGACAAAGCGCTCCGCCTTTGCTAAAATTATTCCATATAAGTATAAACCCAGCACATGAGGTGTTATTATGACCGTTTGCTACAATAAACTGTGGAAACTCTTGATTGATAAGAATATGAAAAAGAAGGATCTGCGCCTGGCTACAGGTATTTCTACCACTGCTCTTGCCAAACTGGGCAAGAATGAGCATGTCAGCACGGAGATCCTCACTAAGATCTGCAAAGCACTGGACTGTGATTTTTGCGATATTATCGAGCTGGTGAAGGAGAAAAATGACGATTGACTATAAGTCCGTTTTTAAGGACAGACAAATCTGTAGACTGCTATTATGAGGAATTAGTATCTTTTCCAAACAATCCCGGAGGTAAAAATATGTCAATGAATAAACTGCAACAGCAGACAAATGCAAATATACAGGCAAAAGCGAATCTGATTTGGGAAATTGCTACCCACTTAGTAGGACTATTTAAACCCCATGAATACGGTAAGGTCATTCTGCCTATGACGGTGCTGAAGCGTTTTGATGATGCCCTGAGGCCAATCAAAGCTTCCGTTGTAGAAATGGCAGAGAAACTGGATGCACAGCATGTTGAAGGTGCTGCCCGTGATGGCATCCTGTGTCGCATCTCTGGCTTTGACTTCTACAATACCAGCAATTATGATTTTGCAAAGTTGATTGCTGACCCGGATAATGTGGAGATCAATTTTGAAGCATATTTGCAGGGCTTTTCCTCCAATATCAAAGATATCATCGACAACTTTGACTTTGCGAATACTGTAAAGCTAATGGTCAAAGGTGGCGTTCTATTCGTGACGCTTCAGGAGTTCAACTCAGCAAAGGCTGACATGTCCCCGGAGAAGATTACCTCCGCCGACATGGGCTACATTTTTGAAGAACTAATTCGAAAATTTTCTGAATCTTATGATGAGCAAGCCGGAGCCCACTTTACCAGTCGGGATATTATTTATCTGATGACGGAGCTCCTGGTTGCCCCAGAAAAGACGCAAATTATGGAGGAGGGCTGTACTAAGACGGCATATGATATGGCCATGGGCACATCTCAGATGTTGGGGTGCCTGACTGAGCGACTTCATTCTATTAGCGAGGAGGCCGTGCTAACCTGCTTCGGACAGGAGTTCAACCCCGAAACCTACGCTATTGCAAAGGCGGATATGCTCATCAAGGGCGGCAATGCATCCGGAATGAAGTACGGTGACACATTGAGCGATGATGCCTTTAGCGGTTATGAGTTTGACTATATCATCTCCAATCCTCCGTTCGGCATTGACTGGAAACGTGAAAAAGTTCAGGTGGAGGCGGAGGCCAAGCGCGGCTATGACGGCCGGTTTGGTCCGGGACTGCCTGCCATCTCCGATGGACAGATGCTCTTCTTGCTCAATGGAGTAAAGAAGCTGAAGGAGGGCTCCGGCAGAATGGCAATCATTCAGAATGGGTCTTCTCTATTTACCGGTGATGCGGGTTCCGGCGCATCTGAAATCCGCCGGTTTGTAATTGAAGGTGACCTGGTGGATACTATCATTCAGTTGCCAACCGATCTGTTTTACAATACTGGAATTACAACCTATATTTGGGTACTTACCAAAGGCAAAGATGTGTACCGCAGAGGAAAGGTACAACTCATCGACGCCAGCAAATGTTTCGTGAAGCGCCGCAAGAACATTGGGTCTAAACGAGTTGATCTGGATGATGTTTGCATTGATCTTATCCTTAGAGCTTATGAGGGTTTTGAAAATGAAATTTATAAAGAAGACGATCTTGTAGTAGAGTCCAAAGTATTTGAAAATAGTTTCTTCGGTTTCACAAAGGTAACGGTGGAGACCGCCCAGGCAGACAAGGACGGCAAGCCCATCCTGAAGAAAGGCAAGAAACAACCAGTCAAGGGAGCATCCGATACGGAAATCATCCCCTTGTCCGAAGATAGCGAAGAATACATGAAAAAGAATGTTCTGCCGTATAACCCTCTGGCCTACATCGACCCGGCAAAGGATAAAATTGGCTATGAGGTACCCTTTACCCGCCTGTTCTATAAGTTTGAGGCACCAGCATCCTCTGATTCCATTTTCGAGGAGATTAAGGCTCTGGAGGCAGAAGAAACAATTCTGATGAAGGAGTTGTTTGGAAATGCGTGAAATGAAGGACAGTGGTGTTGCATGGATTGATAATATCCCAAAGGACTGGGCTATCATTCCCCTTAAAATGGTAGCAGAGTACAGGAAAGGGTTGTCTATTACAAAAGCTGATTTGTCCGAAACAGGGATACCAGTTGTTAGCTATGGGCAAATCCACTCCAAGCTGAATAGTGGAACACATCTTAGTGATAACTTAATTCGTTTTGTTTCGCCGTCCTATTTAAGCAGCAACCCATCATCAATAGGGAAATATGGCGATTTATTATTTGCAGATACCTCTGAAGATTATGAGGGAATCGGAAATGCCGTCTACCTTGATACTTCGGAATGCGTTTTTGCAGGATATCACACTATTATTGTGCGGCCAACAATTGACATGGAGAGGAAGTATTTGGCCTATCTTTGCCGCTCAGATTGTTGGAGAAGCCAACTCCGTGCAAGGGCATTTGGAATCAAGGTTTATAGTGTGACGCAGACAATGCTTAAAAGCGTTTCAATCTTGCTGCCACCTACAAGTGAACAGCAAAAAATTGTATCCATCCTTGATTTGAAATGCTGTCAAATTAATGATCTCATTGCCAACGGAGAAGCCCAAATTGAAAAATTGAAGCAATACAAGCAAAGTGTGATTGCCGAGGTCGTCACGAAGGGACTTGACCCAACGGTGCCAATGAAAGACAGCGGTGTTGCATGGATTGGGGATATTCCAGCGCATTGGGAAGTAAAAAGAGGAAAGGCACTGTTCCAAGAAACCGAAGCAAGATCCATTGATGGAAGCGAAGAATTACTGACCGTATCACAATATACAGGTATTACTCCGAGATCGCAGAAGAATGTAAATATGTTTGAGGCCCTCACTTTAGAAGGATATAAGATATGCGAAATTGGAGATATTGCCGCAAATACAATGTGGTTATGGGCTGGAGCGATTGGTGTTTCTAAATATCGTGGGGTGATCAGCCCTTCTTACAATGTGTATAGACAAAAATCCAGCGAATATGTACCTGAGTATTTAGACATTCTTTTGAGGGCACCCATGCTGGTTCAAGAATACGCTTCATTGTCGACTGGCATTAGAGTTTCTCGCCTTCGGTGTTATCCCAAGGATTTCTTGAATATAAGGTTCCCTGTACCGCCGTTAAAGGAACAAGAAAAAATACTCTGTTTCTTTGCCAAGAAATTTGCAGCTGTGGATCGTCTGATTTCCATCAAGCAAGACAAAATTGAAAAGTTGGAACAGTATAAGCGTTCTCTGATTTATGAGTATGTTACTGGAAAGAAAGAGGTAACTGTATAAGCTCCCTGGGGATAAATACGAAGAAACTCCAGGATGCCTTCAAAGAGCTCCTAAGGTTAACTCTGGCGCGAAAAAAACAAGGTATATTATGACCACAATAATATCTCATGGAGGTATCCTAATGGATGAATTGATTCCCGACAAAGCAGGTAGCATGCCAGTTGAAATACCGCAGGATGCGATGCCCGTCCCGGAAGAGGGAAAGTGCCTATACATTACCCAAGAAAGCAAAGGCTTTGACTTCCAAGCCATTTTGGGCCAAGTTATTCAATGCGTAAATATGGGTGAAATTCTGGCCGAGATCAAAGCTGGAACACAGTATGTGGTTCAGATTCCTGCCGAGTTCCAAGCAGCCTATGAATCTGGCGAGATGTTTATCATGGAAAACATGAAGACCGGCAAAAAGTGGCCCAGCCTGATGAAGATCGCCGAAAACGGAAAGAAGCAGGTTGTGACACCTCTTCCTATTGCGGAGCAGGCAATCGTTCAAGGTAATCCGATACAAGAATTAGCCAATAGTCATCATAATATCCTGATGCAACAGCAGATGGCAAGGCTAACCGAAATGGTAGAGCGCACATATCGTGTGGTCGAGCAAATAAAGCACGGCCAGATGGATGATCGCATCGGTCTGCTGGAAGCTGGTAAAAACGGCTTAATCCTGGCAATGTCTATGCCAGAAGGTGAAGAACGTAACCGGCAGATCAACTCCAGCAGACAGAATCTCCTTATCGCTCAGGCGCAGATTAAAAAGACTCTTGAACGCCGCGCTGGCGAATTTGAACCACTGCCCAAATCAGGGCTAATCCGATTCATGCGCGAGGTTGCCCATAGTGGCTATTTGGCAGAAAAAAGCCGAGCGGTTCAGGAAATGCAGGACTATTATGATTTGTATTTGCAGGCAACCAAGTTACTTGCAGCCTCTTATGCCATGTGCGGAAATTTGGAGACAGCAGAACAAACTTTTCTATTGAGTGAAGATGCTATTCAGTCTATCGATTTCAGCAAAGTGGAAACCATACGCTATCAGCATAAGGCATTGACAGATATGTTCTATTCACACCCTGCCAGGTATATTGACACAGAACGGGTTGCATGCCTTGAGAAGGCAAGGCGTTATGATTATATGGCCATTGAGGTCAGCGGAGAGAAATTGTTGGAGGCGTTGGGAAATGGATAAACAGTTTAAAAAGCAGAAACTGGATAGTAAAGATTACAAGGGTATGGAACAGGGCGCAAAGTATCTGAAGTGTGGGGTTGGATTGGCCGCGTCTATCGCGCTTTTTGTTAAAAATAAGGATAATCTAAAAGCCATCGGAAAGAGTGCCCTCAAATTTACAGGCCGGGTCATAAAGATATAAGGGGCGTATATTATGGACAAAAGTGAAAAACGGTTTGAGCGAGATATCGAATCCTTCCTTATTTCACCCGAAGGTGGCTATATCCAGTTTTGTGGGCAAGATACTGAAGGCAACTGGGTACATACTCGACAGCATGATATTTCCAGGTGCATCTACATGGATGTGCTCTGTGAATTTATAGCAAAGACCCAGCCCAAGGAATGGGCCAAGTACACCAAATATTATGGCACTAATGCTGAGGACAAATTGTATCACCGTTTGGAGACTACCATCTCAAATCAAGGTCTGCTGTATGTACTGCGAAACGGCATCGAGGATATGGGCTGCAAACTGAAAGTCTGCTTTTTCAAACCGGAGTCTGAACTGAACCCTATTGCTACCGAGCGATATGAAGCCAATATCCTCGGATGCACCCGCCAATTCCGCTATTCCACGGCTAACACTAACACTATTGATATGGTACTTTCCGTTAACGGCATCCCTATTGTGGCGCTGGAATTAAAGAACCAGCTCACTGGTCAGGATTACATTTGTGCCATTAATCAATATAAGAATGACCGCAATTCCAAAGAGTTTGCGTTTCGCTTAAACCACCGCTTTCTGGCCTACTTTGCCGTTGACCTGTATGAAGTATGGATGACTACTCAGCTTACGGACAGCAGTACTCACTTTCTGCCATTCAACCGGGGCTCCAACGGTGCAGGTGTAAATGGTGGTGCGGGTAATCCCACAAACCCTAAGGGCTATGCCACCAGTTATCTGTGGGAAGAAGTGCTGCAACGAGACAGTCTAATGGATCTGATCCACCGTTTCATTTCCTTTGTAAAAGAAAAAGAAGAAGTGGTCAAGAACGGTATCAGCAAAACAGTCACCAAGGAAAAGATGATTTTTCCTCGTTATCATCAATACGATGTGGTGCGTAAGATTATGGCTGATGTGCGGCAAAACGGCGTTGGCACAAACTATCTGATCCAGCACTCCGCAGGCTCCGGCAAATCCAATTCCATTGCGTGGATTGCTTATCGTCTTGCTTCTATCCATGATGCGGAAAACAACGGTTTGTTCGATTCTGTTATTGTGGTCACCAACCGCGTGGTACTGGACAGCCAGTTGCAGGATACCATCAATAGCTTTGAACATCAGGTAGGCTTGGTAGAGGCGATTGACGATAAAAAGAATTCCCGCAGTCTTGCGGAAGCGATTAATGATAAAAAGAGAATCATCATCTGTACTATCCAAAAATTTCTTTTTGCAAAGAAGGATATCGAGAAGTTCCGTGGGCGCAAGTTTGCAATCATCATTGATGAGGCCCACCAGGGGCAGAATGGTGAAAGCGCAAAATCCCTGCGCCGCAGTCTGATCGACATCGGTGTTGCGGTCAAAGAATATGCAGAAGAAGCCGGAATTGAAGAGGAAGAAGTGGATCTGACTGACGAGTATATCAATGCAGTCATCGGTCAGGGCAGACACGATAATCAGTCCTTCTTTGCCTTCACAGCCACTCCTAAGGCACAAACATTGGAATCCTTCGGTACTGTGGTAGGAACAACCCCAGAGGGGGAACTCATAAAGGCTCCGTTCCATGTGTATTCCATGCGCCAAGCCATTGAAGAAGGATACATTTTGGATGTGCTGGCGAACTATACTACAGTTAAAGAGGCATTTAAGTTGATTCGTGTCTCTGAGGATAATCCAGAACTCATTGAGGGACAGGCATCCCGTGCACTGTTCAAGTATTACAAGCAACATGGCTATACTATTGCCCAGAAGACGGAAATGATTATGACCAATTTCCTGGAAAACTGCCGTTATCAGATTAACGGTAAGGGCAAAGCTATGGTCGTTGCAGATAGCCGAGCAAACGCAGTCCGATATTATCTTGCCATAAAGAAATATCTCACTGACCATGCAGAGCAATGCGTAGGCAGTGATGTGATGATTGCATTCTCCGGTGAAGTAACCTTGGACGACTATCCAAGCGAGAAACCTTTCACTGAGGCTACTATGAATCTGGACGAAAACGGCAAGTACATAACGACCGACAAGAAATTCCGTAAGGTGTTCCATAGTAGCCAGTACAATATCTTGGTAGTCGCAAATAAGTATCAGACCGGCTTTGATGAGCCGCTGCTACACACTATGTATGTGGATAAGAAACTGCGTGATGTGACCGCGGTTCAGACACTCTCTCGCCTCAATCGTACTACTTTTGGAAAGAACAGTACATTTGTCCTGGATTTTGAGAACACTGAGGAGGATATCAAAGGTGCTTTCCTGCCGTACTATGAGACCACAATGCTTGAAGGTATCACTGATTTGAACCGAGTATATGACCTCCGCAATAAGATTCGGGACTTTATGCTCTACAATTTCGAGGATGTGGAGACTTTCAACAAAATTATGGCAGCTCAGACGGATAAAAATCAGGATGCTGCCGCGCTTGGTAGACTGGCAGGTATGTTCCGGCCTGTGATCGCTCGATATATGGATTTAAGTGAGGATGATCGCTATACCCTCCGAGACTATGTGCGTAAGTTCAACAAAGCGTATGCTTTTGTTACCCAGCTGGTGCGGCTCCATGACAGGGATCTGTTCAATGAATATCAATATACGCTGCATTTGATAAAACTTCTTCCCAAAACAAGCGGTGATGAATTTGTTGACATCGAGGATAAAAGTAAGCTGGAGTATGCTTCTCTCACGGAAACTTTCCGCGGAGCAATTGTCCTGAATGAAAAGCCACCCGCATTTGTGCCCGGAGGTAGTACCGCTCCAAAGGTGCTAAATAAAAAGAAAGATACTCTCCAAAGTATCATTGACAAGGTAAATGAACGCTTCAGCGGCAACTTTACTGATGCCGACCGAGTTATTATCGAAGGCATCTATCAGATGTTCATGAAGGACTCAGAGGTCAAAAAGTTTAGAAAATATGCCAAGGACAATAGCACCGAAATGTTCGTGCGTTCTCTTTTCCCAGATAAATTTCGCGACATCGTGACACAGTGCTTTTTGGACAACAATGATTCTTTTGCAAAGTTGTTTAATGACCCTGACTTTTATCAGAAGGTCCAGGATGCTATGGCTGCAGAATTGTACAAGGCGTTGAGAAAGGAATAGTACAATGTGTCAATTTTCCTCTGAAGCGTTTTCTGTTGCTGTTAATGGAATATAGAATGGTTTTCACAGAAAAGAAATGAGGGGCATATATGGAAATACTTCAATTGGATGAATTTTTGAGGTCAATAAAACAAAATATAGATACTCCTCATTCTTTACTACTTGGTGCGGGTGCATCTATTGAGTCAGGAATTCCATCAGCAACAGATTGCATTTGGGATTGGAAACGAGAAATCTATTTATCGAAGAACCCTGGATCAATAGGAAACTTTGATAACTCGAAATCCGAAGCTGTACGCAGGGTGATTCAGCGGTGGATTGATGCACAAAATATTTATCCGGCTGAGAATAGCGCGGAGGAGTACTCGTATTTTGCCGAAAAAGCATATCCTATCGCAGATGATCGGCGGAAATACTTTCAGCATTTGGTGGCAAACCATGACCCCAGCTTGGGCTATCATCTAATCTCCTTACTTGCGTTAGAAAATATAATAAAAAGCGTATGGACAACAAACTTTGATGGCTTGACTCTAAAGTGTGCCCACCAATATAGCCCGCTTGTTCCGGTTGAAATCACAGCGGCTACCTCTGAAAGAATATACCGTGGTGATGTTGACAAAGAACTTCTGTGCATCGCTTTGCATGGCGACTATAAATATGGGGCATTGAAAAACACAAAGCAAGAACTTGACACTCAAGATGGTGAATTAGTAAAGGCATTACTGCACGAGTTAACTAACCGCGACTTAATTGTTGTAGGATATAGCGGACGAGATCAATCTCTTATGGACGCGTTGACGCAAGTCTATTCCACGAGGGGAGCAGGTAAACTCTTTTGGTGTGGTTATGGATCTAATATTCCCTCAGAAGTAAAAACATTAATCAGAACGGCAAATCAATATGGCAGAGCAGCCTTCTACATTCCAACAGAAGGCTTTGATAGCACATTCTACGCCATAGCGCGCCACTGTATGAGCGAAAACAAAGAGTTTTTGGAAAAGGTGGACAACATCAAAAAGAAGCTGTCCATTACGCTTGAGCCACAACACAGTGGATTTATACAGCTTAACGGAGCAGTAAATAAAGTGGTGAGCACCAACGCCTTCCCAATCGCATTCCCAAATCAGTGTTATCAGTTTGAGGTTTTGCTCGCTTCCGACGAAAAACCATGGGATTTTTGCAAAGCTTTGGGTAAAGAAAATGTTATGGCGGTACCCTACAAGAACTTGGTGTATGCATGGGGATCGAAATCTGTTATTGAGGAGGTATGCAAAGGCAAGCTAAAAACCAATATTGAATTATGCCCGTTAAGCAGAGCGTCAATCGCTGGAAATAGTACATTTCGTGAGTTGTTGTTGAAAACACTTGTCCGTATTCTTGCAGTAAGTCATGGACTGGGTCACTCAAAGGATAAAATTTGGGATACAAAAGAGGTATTGAAATATCGCATCGGAGCCAGAACGGTCACGGCTTATTCAGGGGTTAAGCTTGCATTACTTTTTGATTATAAATACAGCTATCTTACACTTGTTCCGAGTTATATGTATGCTGACGATGTAACACTGAGCAGCGAAGAACGGAAGCAATTTGCCGACTGGTTTAATGCACGAGTAAATAATGGCCGTCCAAACCTAAATGCAAATGAGTACGTTGTAAAATGGAGTAAAAAAATAATAGGTAACACAAAGTTTTCTGCCAATTATCCTGGAAGAAATACAGTAAGATTTTCTTTTGCGGTTGTAAATTACAGTGCGCTGATTGGTGTGAGCAGTGGCAAGCGTAACTCGATACAACTGCCTGCCGCTGTTCCAAAACGGATTGTTTTTTCTGGAACAGAGTACAAAGATCCTACTCTTCTTTTTTGTAGTGCCTCTACACATGGGATAGCGGAGGATTTCCACCCAATGCGTGGGTTGATTTCTAATGCGCCTGTAGATTATGCTATGGATGGTGGTATCCTACATTCTGCGATTTCAGTAGGAGTAATTTGCCCCGATAAACATGAGCGGAGGTTTGCACAGTTCATTTCTGAATTAAATTATCGATCACAAGCAAAACATAATACTGATTATCTAATTACCTTCCCAGGCTTCTATCAGGCCTTCAAAACGGGACTCGATTTGCCGGAGCCAAACAGTGGTAAATGGAAGCAAATTAACGCTTCAAATGAGCAGGATATTCATAAAGCCGCTGTTGAGTTTGGCAATGCAATAATCAGGAAAATTGACCAGCTCAGTGCAGATTCTGTTGACGTCATACTGATTTATATTCCGAGGGACTATGAGATATTTACCTCATATACCGATGGAACCGTAAAATATGATCTACATGATTATATCAAGGCGTATGCTGCACAAAAGCAGGTGGCAACGCAATTTGTTCGGGAGAAAACGATTGAGAGTGACTTGCATTGTCAAATTATGTGGGCTCTTTCTTTGGCGTTGTATGTCAAGTCCGGTCGGATACCATGGGTGATAAATGGAATTCAAGCGGATACAGCATTTGCTGGAATTGGATACAGTGTTATGAATGCACCCACGGGAAGTAATGTGGTGGTTGGTTGCAGTCATATATACTCTTCTGATGGACGAGGAATGAAGTATAAGCTTTCCAAAATTCACGATTATTCGTTTGATAGGAAGAAAAATCCGTACTTATCCGAAGAAGAAGCGTATAGGATTGGTCTCAACATCAAAGAGCTGTTCTACAAATCTTTCTCCGAGTTACCGAAACGGGTTGTCGTTCATAAACGCACTCCATTTCGGAGAGATGAAGTTAAAGGATTAGTAGAAAGCCTATCATCTGCGGGGGTTAAGAATATTGAACTTCTTGAGATAATATATGAAGACAATTTGAAGTGCTTTGCATTAAATGAATCTTGTACTCGTGTGGATGGATATCCAGTACGAAGGGGTATGTGTTTCCCGATTGATAATAATACGATGTATCTATTCACCCATGGCATCGCACCATCTGTAATATCACCGAACAGAAAATATTTTCAAGGAGGCAAAAGTGTTCCATTGCCGTTAAAAGTAGTTAAGCATTATGGTTCTGGAGATATGGCACAAATCGCAACAGAAATTCTTGGATTGTCCAAAATGAATTGGAACAGCTTTGGGTTGTATTCGAAACTTCCATGTACGATAGAATCCTCGAACGAAATTGCGCGAATTGGATGGTTACTATCTCAATTTGAGGGAACACTTTACGATTATCGCTATTTTATGTGAGATCCCAGCCCCGTATATACTGAGGACAGAAAAACAAATGTGAGGGTGACCAAATGGCAGAAAGAAAAATCCGCGCCGGGTACTACCGGCGGTATGACGGCAAGGTGGTTTATGTTGTCTCTCTGGCCACCGACGCTGACACCGGCGAGGAGAGTGTCATCTGGACCACCTACCCCTTTGCGGCTGTTCCCAGATACTACACCTCCAGCAAAAAGTCCTTCTGCGCCTTCGTGGAAGTGAATGGTGACCGGAGGGCCAAGTATAAGCTACTGCTCAATATGAAGATCTCAGGGGAAGCCATAGAGCGGCTGGAGGAAGAGGGATTTCGGGGACCGGTACGTAAACGAAAAAATTGGCAACTGGATGAATCTTATGACTCCCGAGATTATCAGCAATCTCTTACCTACTACGCATACGCAAAAGATCTCTGTGAGCACTACAACTTCGACCGGAACAAACATCGCCTCTGCGTGAGGGAAAAGAGATTCGTTGCTATCACCAAAAGTGACTTCGCCAAGCTGAAAGAGGACCTGCAGTTTCTGGACAATGCCATGAAAACGGTGCTGGCTGCATACCAGGATTATTTCCGGGAGCGGTTCGTGGATGGCCTGTCCATTCGCAAGTACGCGGAAGCCCATCAGCTGAACCGTGGCAGCGTGGACTATCAGCAAAAGAAATTCTTCTCTGCTCTGGCCTCTCTGCTGAAAGAGCGGGACGAGGCGGAGGGAACATGCCGGCTGCTGAAACCAGCACAAAAGTAAATAATCCAACCTCAAACGGAGCGTCTGCGACAAAGCAGGCGCTCCGTTTTTCTGTCAAATGTATGTCAGTGGGATATATTTTCCCCAATACAAGTAGAGAGACAACTCGAACACCATCCAAAGGTTATGTCAAACCTATGTCACATGCAAATGTTTGCGGCTAAAGAAGTAGAGGGAGTTTTGAAAAGGAGATGGTCAACATGAGAGAATCTGCCTACAAGAACTACAACAAAGCGAAGGTACTGGGTACATCGTCGTCCAGTGGGTATGAACTGATGTACCAACCGGACCTCACGGTGCTGCGCGTGAGCAACTGTATGGTGGTGCCGAAAGAAAAGTGCATTCAGTGTATGGAGGAGCATACGGGAGGTGCTATATGAAGTTCCAACAGTGGCCCAAACGAGATCCCGACAAAAACTATTTCAAGGTTCCCAACGAAGTTTTTCACATCGGTCTCAGTTACCCGGAGATCTCCATCTACTGTTATCTGCTGAGCATCGAGGACAGAGAAACCTACCAGTGCTACCCCAGCTACAAGACCATCGGCAAAGCGCTGGGTATGAGCGAGAATACCGTAAGCAAGTATGTGCGCAGTCTGGAGGAGAAAGGTCTCATCCGCACCGAGCCGACGATGGTGCGGAGCAAAGACGGCAGGCCCCTCAACGGGAATCTGCTCTACACCATCCGTCCGATCCAGGCGGCAGTCGAATTATTCTACGAGCGGCAGTTCCGGCAGCTGGAGGAGGATGCCGCCCGTCAAAGGGCAATGGCACGCCTGGCAGAATTGGCCCGTGAAAGCCCCCAGAACGCCCTGTGTGCGCCTTTCGGAGCGGAAGCGAGTCCCAGTGCCGATCCGGGGTTAGAGGCCCAATTTGGCCCGCTTTCGGAGGAAATCTCAAGGACGAAAGAAAAAGCAGGATAAACGACGGGGTCGCAAGCGCCCCCGTCAGAAGCACCTCTGCCCGCAGTGCGGGCAGTTGCGGGGGCTTTTGCGGGGATTGGAAATGGGGTCAAAATCCGGGCTGTGACATCATCTCTGCGGTCACAATCCCCCAAAGCCTACTGCCACAAGGAAAAAACAGGGGTCAACCCTCGGAAAGGAGAACATTATGAGCAAAAAAGAGAAATTCCCCCTCTACCTCTCACCGGAGAAAAAGACTATCCTGGAGCGCCGATATCAGGAGGACGGGAGCCGGAGCATCACCGCCTTCATTGAGCGGGCGGTGGACTTTTATCTGGACTACCTCAGCGCCAACAACGCCGGACTGTTTCTCCCCACATCCATCAAGTCCTACCTGGACGGAAGGATGGGACAGCTGGAGGAGCGGCTATCCTCCATCGCCTTCCGGCAAGCGGTGGAGCAGGACATGGTGGCCGGTATCCTCGCCGACGCGTATCAGTTCAGCAACGAAGATCTGCGCCGACGGCGGGCGGAGAGCGTTCAAAATGTGCGGAAAACCAATGGCCGCATCTCGCTGGAGCAACGGGTGCGTGATGCTTGGGAGGAGGACGATGAGTGGCAGGATTGATCGTGAAAAGCCCTTATCTCAAGTGCGGAGACGGTAGTTCGGTCAGCGGCTATCTGCGGTACATCGGCACGCGGGAACGGGTAGAGATCCTCCCGGATGACCGTCCGCCCACTCGAAAGCAGGATCAGCTCATCACCAAACTGACAAAGGATTTCCCGGAGGCCAAGGAGCTGGGTGAATATTCCGATTACAAAGACAAGCCCACCAAGGCCAATGCCTCTGTCTTTATTACCCGAGCACTGGAGGAGAACTGGTTTCAAGTGCAGCAGTCAGACGGCTACATGAAGTACGTCGCTACTCGGCCTCGTGCGGAACGGCTTGGTGACCACGGGCTATTTGGTGATGAAGATGCTGTGGACTTGGAGCAGGCCATGCAGGAACTGGATCAGTACAACGGCAATGTGTGGACGCATATCCTCTCACTGAAGCGTGAGGACGCTGTGCGTCTTGGATATGACAATGCCAAAGCATGGCGAAACCTGCTCCGAGCAAATCGCAATGAAGTCGCTGCCGCTATGAATATTCAACCGAACCACTTCCGCTGGTACGCCGCCTTCCACGACGAAGGGAAGCATCCCCATGTTCACATGATGGCGTGGTCGACCGTACCAGGTGAGGCATATCTTACGCGGGATGGTATCCGCAACATCAAATCTGCGCTCACCAATCAGATCTTCAAACAGGAGATGCTCCACACCTACGAACAGAAGTCACAGTCGAGGGATGAGCTGGTGCGGAAGGCCCGCCGTGTAATCCGGCAGCTCACCCAGGAGATGGTGCAAAGCATCTGTACGGCTCCTGAGATTGAGCAGAAGATGGAGCAGCTGGCCGGACAACTGGAAACGGTCAAAGGCAAAAAATCCTACGGCTACCTTCCCAAGTCCGTGAAGAAAACCGTGGATGAGGTAGTGGACAAACTGGAGGAGCTGCCGGTAGTGCGTGAGTGCTACGACCGGTGGTGCAGGCTCCAGTGTGAGGTAGAGAGTTACTACCACGACAAACCCAGAGAACGAAAAAAGCTGTCCCAGGAGAAAGAGTTCCGGCAGATCAAAAACGCTGTCATCCAGGAGGCAGAGCACATCCGTCTGGGTGAGATCTCCTTCGAGGATGATGACTTGGCTGAGCACGGCGAGCCGGAACCGGCGCGTCGTGAGTCCAATGCCTGCCGGGAACTGTGGCGAATCATTCGGAACGAGGACATTTCTCTGGACTACCGTGACCGGGCAGTGGAGAAGCTGGAGCAGGTGGCGGAGCGAGGCGACGCCTATGCGCAATACCGAATGGGACAACTCTACCGGGACGGCCCTTTGCTGATCCCTGACAACCGCAAGGCCAAACACTGGCTCACTCAGGCAGCGAAACAGGGCCTGCCTGAAGCACAGTATGCCCTTGGCAAACTGTTCCTCTCTGACGATTGGGAAGTGCGGGACCCGGACGAGGGCATCCGCTGGCTGAGACAGGCTGCGGAAAATGGAAGCCACTTTGCCGCTTACCGTCTGGGCAAAGAGTATCTGGAGGGAAACGCTGTCAACAAGGACACCACAAGAGCGGCGGATTGGTTCACCAAATCAGCAGAGGCGGGAAACCAGTACGCCCAGTACATGATGGGCAAGCTGCACCTGACGGGACAGGGTCTACCATGGGATCAGGCCCAGGCAATGATGTGGTTCAGCCGTTCCGCTGCCCAAGGAAATCAGTATGCTCAGTTCTTCCTGGAGCAGCGAAACAATCTCCGCCCGCCCTCTGTGATGCTGGCGATCTCTCGGCTGCTCTATCACATGAGCCGGATCTTTGAGGACAACTCCGTGCCGTCCGCCGCCCCAGTAGGTCAGCAGGTGGATCGAAAACTCAGGCGGAAGATCCAGGAGAAGAAGATTGCTATGGGCCACAAACCGGATGACCATGAGGAGCAGTGGCCTGAAATGACCATGTAAGCGGCGCAGAATATGAGCCGCAAAACAAAGAATAAAACCCCTTCCGCGAGAAGGGTAGAAAGGAATCCGATGAAACGATCTAAGTACAGCTCGTTCAACGAACTGCCCCTGATGCTGACCGTGCAGGATGTGGCTGATGTGCTGGGCATCGGGCTGGCCCACGCCTACGAGGTTGCCCACCGGCAGGATTTCCCTACCATCACCCTGGGCAGCCGGATCATCGTCCCCCGTGATAAGTTCATGGCGTGGATCGACGAACAGGCGGCCCAAAAGACGGAAATATTTTAGTGGCTATTTCAAAGATTCTGTGGTATTTGTTTGTGTTGCAATAAGCGCCCGCAGGCGCAATGCATGCGAGCAACCGAGCGAAGCGAGGCGCTTAGCGAGTCGTAAAGGAGGGATGAACAATGGCAAAGAAACGAGCAAACGGCGAGGGCAGCATTCGAAAGAAGCCCAACGGCCGCTGGGAGGGCCGATACACTCAGGGCATCGACCCCAACACCGGCCGCGCCATTCAGAAAAGCGTGTCTGCCAGGACGCAGGCCGAGTGCAAGGAAAAGCTGGCAAAGGCCATCCGGGACAATCGGGGCATCCCGGTGAACCACAACGAGGACTACACAGTAGCGGAGTGGTGCAGGCTGTGGTTTGAAACCTACAGCAAGCCAGTGATCCGCCCCAACACCGCAAAGACCTATGAGAACATGATCGAAAACCACATCGTACCGGCCATCGGAGGAGTAAAACTCAAACGGCTCACCGCCATCCAGATCCAGAAGATGTACAACGACTCCAAGACCAAGGGGCGGGTGCAGCGATTCGAGAAAAAGACCGACACGTCCCTGGCTGGAAGCACAGTGCGGCGCATCCACATGGTACTCTCCTCAGCGCTGAAGCAGGCGGTCAAGGAGCGGATCATTCCCTACAACCCCTGCGACAACTGCCGCATCCCGCCCAAGGAGAAAAAGGAGATGGCCATCATCCCGCCGGAGAAGCTGGGGGTATATCTCAGCGAGGCGGAGAAGTACGGCGTCCTGCCCATGTTCTTCCTGGAATTATCCAGCGGTCTGCGGCGTGGAGAACTGCTGGCACTCCGGTGGGATGACCTGAATGTGAAAGACAGGATACTATCGGTAAGTAAGCAGGTCACCCGCATCGACGGGGAGCTGGTGGTGACAGAGCCGAAAACCAAGAACTCCGTACGCAAGGTAGCGTTGTCCCAGCAGGCCGTGTCCTTGCTGGTGCGGGAACATGAACGGCACCCCGACAATCCCATCCTGTTCCCGTCTCCCCGCACCGGCGGCTACTGGAGTCCAGATGCGGTGTCCAGAATCAACCGCAAGCTACTGGCGAAGGCTGGCATCGAGGAACATGTGCGCTTCCATGATCTGCGCCACACCTTCGCCACCATGGCCCTCTCCAGCGGCGTGGATGTGAAGACGCTGTCCAGCATGCTGGGCCACTACAGCGCCGGATTTACCCTCGACACCTATACGCATATCACCAATGATATGCAAAGAGGTGCAGCGGAGAAAATCGGCGGCTTCATGGAAACGGCCACGGCCGAGCCGGAACCGGAGCCTCCCGAACCTCCGGAGGAGAGCCGGTGCAAGGTGATACCGTTCGAGAGGGTGGGATAAGAATACGCCGGCAGAGCGTAATAACTCTGCCGGCGCACTTTTATTTTTTCGGGGATTCTGCTTCTGCAATTATCGTATCAATTACATCAAGTAGCGGAATGAATCTTGAGAAGTCAATCGTCTGGTAGTTTTCATAAACATATTGGGAAAAGATTTCTTTGCCAAAGTATTTGCTATCATCAAATTTATCTTTGCGACAGAAGGTTTTTCCATCTAAATTGAGGCTTAGCAACTCGTCAGAAAACAAATCTTCAATTTCGCACTCTTCTTTACTACCTACGAGAGGAGGCGTGACCAGAAATAACTTGCTGTCCGGGATCAGACGTATATGCAGGTCGGATTTAAGCGTAGCCTTCTGCTCTGCGGTGGCATGTACGCCCTCACCCAAGAATTTTTTTAATGGCCGTTCACTCTTGGATTCATTGTCATATAGAAGTATGACAGGATTATGCTGTTCAAGACCACTCAACTGACGGAAATAGCTGTGATAAGCAGGAATTTTTTTCCCGTTGCCAGCATGATAATGATACAGGATTTTCATAGCATCGGCACCATCCAAACTGATTCCGAAAAAATACTTCCATCTTTTTGTCCTTTTGAAGAACGAAAAATTATAGATGAAATTGCCTTCCGCATCTTTTTGTATGAGCCGAGGATATTTAGTGTAAAGGCTCTTTAACGCAGCCTTTATATATCGAATATCGGTTTTGCCTTCTGTCACAATGACAGGTACAGTGTGAGCATAAAGGTACTTATAAAAAATAAAAGCCTGATACTGTCTCTCACGACCATTAAGATGAAAAGCGTCATGCTTAATCTCTTGTGGATCAAGAATGTTATTATGATGATCCAGATGGTCAATAAAGGAAAAGCGCCCTTCCAGTTGCTTAATTGTTCCTGGCACGCCATCGATAAGGTATTCACCTGTAGAGTAGAGCTGATGTGCCATTGCTCTTGTTTTACGCACATAGGCGTGATTAACATTTAGCTTCTTGTTTACAATCAGGCCCGTGACTTCCTGGCGTGAATCTCTAAATTGAAGACGGGTTTTCTTTTCATTAATAGAGAAACCAGCTCGTTTTATTGCAGCGATAGCTTCTGCTAAGAATTTCTCCTGATTTTCAACAAAGTGTCTGTCGTTGGTAGAGAAAGTTAAGTCATCAGCATATCTGGTATAGTCCAGTTTATATTTCTTGGCAACTCTTAACAGATAGATATCCATGGTCTGGCAGATCAAATTTGTAATGATTGGGGAACTGGGCGCACCCTGGGGCAAGCGCCCTTGATAGCACGTCAATTGCGCGAGAATAACAGAAACATCGTATGGGAGTTTAAAATTGTTATTCTTCTCAAAATAGCCTTGAACACGGCCAAAATGGAAGCTATCAAAAAAGTTTTCCAAGTCCAAATTAAGAACAAAACGTTTGTTTCGATGAATTTTCGCATTTGTAATAATGCTTTTCTCTTTTTCAAATGCATGAGAGATATTGGGTTTTACACCCTTTTCTTCCCAAATGCTTTTCTGATAGCACCACAACATATTTGCGAGTTTTACTTGTAGAGCCTTCAGATGACCGGACGGGGCACAAATAGTACGGGATTCACCGTTGCGTTTTGGAATCTCAAAAGTAGTATAATAATTATCTGGCTTTTTAATATAAAGAATATGTGTTAGCTTTTTATGGGAAATACCTAAATAATCTGCTAACTCATTTCTTGATTGGATATCGCAAAACTTTTTCATAGGGTACCTCCCAAAAGGGAGAGCGTGTGGCAACTCATTATGCGGACGGATTAGTCAACATGATGAACATGTTAACATCATAACGGGAAAGGGCAATACGCTAAAGCACCACCCAGTTTGGTCAACACTTGCGAAACACAAGTACAAAATCTTGCCACACGCTCGTTACAGGCACTCAGCCTGCTAACACATTATACTTTCTTTCGATTATATTTTCAATCCAAACATCTTCCATCTGCGTAGAGGTTCTCAGTATATCCTCGTTAGGGATAGGTTAGGGATTTGGCGGTTTCGTCGGCTATCTTCGCTCATGCTCCCGCCGCTTTTCTGTCCCTTGAATCACCGCTGAACAGCAGTCATCAAAACTGCAAAAGTAGAACAAAAAACGCAGAAAAACCGCCTAAATAGGCGGCTTTTCTAAGGAAGGTGTCTAAAGGGACAACATTTCATACAGTACGGCGGAAATAAAAAGCGGGAAAACACAACATGAGGTGTTTATTCCCGCTATTTTTCTGCCTGCATATCTATATCTTGTATTTCTTCGCCTTTGAAATGCACACCCTAATCTATGAGGTAGTGCCGCAGTAAATCCTCTCGGCCATCTTCTCTCAGCCGTTCCACAGAATAGCGCAGCCATTCCTCCGGGGTAGGCACATCCCCGGCGCATGGTATCCGTTCCCATTGCGCCCGGCGCTCCGGATCAGGGTCATGCAGACCCTTCCATATCCGCTTTGAGATTTTCTCTTTGACCTTTTCCACGGTCGTATGATCCCGCTCCGCCAGCATGGCGAAGAAATCTTTTTTATTCTCTTGCAATGTAAAGCCTCCTGTCTGTATGAGTAGTATCTCCATGTTCGGCCCATGATATAAACTACTCTATGCCCCACTTGGGAAATATGGTAGCCACTGATTGTGACTATTATACCACCCATTTGGGAATTAGAATAGATACAGATGGGCAGGTGATGGAATGGACGCACAGAAGCGGATCAAGCAGCTCATGGAGGAGCGCGGCTGGACGGATTACAGGCTGGCAAAAGAGGCAAACCTATCTCACTCCACAATAACCAATGTTTTCAAAAGGAATAATGCGCCGACGCTTCCCACGCTGGAAGTGATTTGTCGTGCGTTTGGAATAACCTTAGCACAGTTTTTCGCGGAAGGCGGAGAAGCTGTGGAAATAACGGATGAACAGCGCGAGCTTTTTGCAAAATGGAGTACACTCACCGAGAAGCAAAAAGCCCTGCTGCTTGAATTTATAGGTACTTTACAGTAGAGGGCAAAGAAAAAGACCGCAGGCCGGAACCTGCGGTTTTCTCTTTGCCTTATTTCATTATACAGCCCAGCGCAATTCTGGCCCGCCGGTATTCCGGGAGCGGGTTGCCCTTTATGCTCTCAATGGAAACCCCTTGCTTTTTGAGCTTTCCTTCTAACCGCAGCGTCTGTCCGCAATCCCGGCAAAGGCGGGAAATATCGCTGACTAAAACCGCGTCTATCATGTGGCGGTGGGCCAGCCCGGCCATTTCCCGGATGCCGGGGCGGTTCAGGGAAAGGCCGCTGCCGATCTCGGCGATTTCCGCCACAATATCATAGCCGCGCTCTTTGGCATATATGCGCAGCCGTTCCTTCTGCACCTCTAACAAGGTATCGTTTTGATCCGCGCGGGCGAGGCGGCAATAGATCGCCACCCGCATTGTTTTCCTTGCTTCCTTCTCCATTATGCTGCCCTCCATAATTCTGCCGTGATTTCAACCTGCCGCCCGTCGCGGAAGGTGAACACCAGCCTTTTATCTTCGTAAACCGTCACATAGTCCACCGTGGAATACCAAAGCTCCTCGTCAAAGGATTGCACCAGTTCCTGATGGTTGTTCATGTTTTCCATGAACAGCCGGATTCTTGTCTTTTTGGCATTGCGTTCCTGCCGAAGCTCTGCGATTTCCGCCAGCCGTTTCCGGGCGGCTTCAAACCGCTCGGAGTAAGCATCATACCGGCGGTTGTATTCTTCCTGATCCATGGCGGTCTGCGCATTTTCAGAAATGATTTTCTGAATAAGCCCCAGTACAACCTCGCTTTCATTTTCCAAGGTTTCCTGTTCTGCATCCAAGTCTGCCGTATCGGTCAGCGCCGCGATTACTTCCTCGTATGCCTCCATAATCTCGTCCCGGTTCCCCAGCACGATATTGAAGGCGGCCAGAAATGCGGCTTTGATTTCACCTTCTGCAAGATGGGGCGTGGAGCAATGCTGGCCCCGGTATTTTTCATTACACTGCCATACAAGGCTCCGGTTTTCCGTGTTGGAGTGCCAGACCTTGCTGCCATAAATGCCGCCACACTCGCCGCAGATAATGCGCCCGGAAAATGGATGCAGGCAGCTCGTAAAACGCCCATCCGTCTTGCGGGTTTTCAGCTCGTATTGTACGAGGTCGAAAAGCTCCGGTTCGATAATGGCCGGATGGCTGTTCGTCACATAATACTGCGGCACCTCGCCTTCGTTGACCTTTTGCTTTTTGGTGAGGAAATCCACCGTGAATTTCTTCTGCAAGAGCGCGTCGCCTTTGTACTTTTCGTTGGTAAGGATGCTCTCCACCACCTTGGCCCGCCACACCTTTTTACCGCCCGGCGTGGGAATACCCTCGTCGGTGAGGTAGGTAGCGATGGCCGAGGGGGATTTACCATAGAGGAAAAGGCGGTAAATCAGCCGGATAATCACCGCTTCGGACTCTACAATGACCGGCAGCCCGTCCGGGCCTTTTTCATAGCCGAGGAAGCGCCGGTAAGGAAGACTTACCTTTCCGTCTGCAAAACGCTTGCGCTGGCCCCATGTGACGTTCTCAGAAATGGAGCGGCTTTCTTCCTGCGCCAGCGAGGACATGATGGTAATAAGCAGCTCGCCTTTTCCGTCCAAGGTGCGGATGTTCTCTTTTTCAAAGAAAACTTCAATGCCCTTTTCTTTGAGCTTGCGCACTGTGGTTAAGGTATCCACCGTATTGCGGGCAAACCGGCTGATAGATTTCGTGATAATCAGGTCAATTTTACCCGCCAGCGCATCGGCCACCATGCGGTTGAAGCCGTCGCGCTTTTTGGTGTTGGTGGCAGAAATGCCCTCGTCGGTATAAACCTCTACAAACTGCCACTCGTCCTTAGATTGAATGTACCGGGTATAATAGTCCACCTGCGCCTCATAGCTGGTAAGCTGCTCCTCGTTGTTGGTGGATACACGGGCATAGGCTGCCACCCGCAGCTTGCGGGCCTCGTTGCTCAGTACATTGATGGGAAGCCGGTCTTTCTTTGCAGGGATGACCGTTACCCGCGCCGCTGTTACTGCTGGCATTTGGCAAGCCTCCTTTCTGCGGCCTGCCGGAGCGCCAGTTCACGCGCCCGCTGGCGGTTCTCCGGGTTCCAGCTATGGCGGCGGGAAGGGTTATCCCAAGTCTTTGTTACGGTATGCCCGTCATAGAAAACAAAGACCAGCACGCCATTCTCTGGCACCTGAATTTCTTCCACCTTGGCCGCAAAGGCCGCTGCGTCAAATTCCGGCAGGCCCATGGCCTCGGCGCTCACCCGTTTCAAAATTTCCTCTGGGATCTGCTTGGCATCGCAGTGCGCCTTGCCTTTCTGGTTGAAGGTGCGACAAATCCAGACCTGCTTTTCATACGGAGTCTTTGGAGCCACCGTTTTCCGGGTAAAGCATTTTCCGCATTTTCCACAGCGCACTTTGCTGGAAAACGGAAAGCGGTTCCGCTCATAACTCCCGGAGCGCGGTTTATAGGCGGAGGCCCGGCGAGCGCGTTCCGCTAAAACCTTCTCATAAGTTTCCCGGTCAAGAATCCCTTCATGGCTGCCCTCTACAAAATACTGCGGTTTTTCGCCGTTGTTCTTGCGAACCTCTTTTGTGATGGGGTCTACCACAAAAGTCTTTTGCAGCAGCATATCCCCAACGATTTTCTCGTTGCAAATCAGGTCAACAATGGAGTTCCCTCCCATGTTGGCACCATGCCTGCCTTTGATATTCACGGCGGCAAAGGCATCTTCCAGCTTATACCGCCCGTAACCTTCCAGATAGAGGTCGGCGGCCAGCCGTATGATCTCGGCTTCTTCCGGTACGATTTCCAACCGCCCGTTGACCTGCCTGTAACCATACATGGTGATACTCCAAGGCAGGCCCTGCTCATAGTTGGATTTGATACGCCACTTCTGGTTTTCAGATACTGAGCGGGCCTCCTCCTCTGCATAAGCAGCGAGGAGGGTAAGCAGAAGCTCGCCATCCTCGCCCATGGTGTGGATATTCTGTTCTTCAAAGAAAACGTCCACCCCCATGAGCCGAAGCTCCCGGATGGTGCGAAGCGTTGTCACAGTATTGCGGGCAAAACGGGAAACCGACTTTGTAATTATCATGTCGATTTTTCCGGCCCTGCAATCGGCCAGAAGCCGCTGAAATTCTCCACGGCTGTCTTTCGTGCCGGTCAGCGCCTCGTCGGCATACACACCTGCGTACTGCCAGCCGGGCGTTTTCTGGATCATGCCGCTGTACTGGCTGATCTGCGCGGAGAGGGAATGAAGCGGAGCCTCTCTGCCGCTGGATACCCGCGCATAGGCCGCCACGCGCTTTAGCTTTGGCGCTTTTTTTCGCGCGGGCGGGGTAACTTTTTGAATAATGCGTTCCATAAATACGCCCTCCTTTCAGGACACTGATGTTATAGGAAGCCACCCTGAAAAGAAAGGCTTTTCAGCAGAAAATACCGCCCAAAACAGGCCGGAATTTTGCCGCCAGTCTGGCCTCAATGCGCAGAAAATCCGCCTCGTTTATGATGCCTTTTTGCAACATTTCACGGGCCACCGCGAGGGCCGCCTGATACTTTTTCTCCCGGTCAAACTGTTCCTTCGTCATGGGTGCCTCCTTTCTGGAACCGCGCCGCTATGTAGCAGGCGTGGGAACAATACTTCCGTTTCCGGTTCCCATAGCTCTGAAATTCCTGCCCGCAATGGGCGCAGGTAGCCGGATAGAAGGCGGCTTTATGGATAAGCTCCGGGTGCAGCTTCCACCATGCGCGGCGGCAAGCCTCGGAGCAAAATTTTCTCTGTTTTCTCTTGGGGTATTGAGGAAGCGGCCTGCCACAGTTCCGGCATACCACCACCGGCTCTTTGGAAGCCACTCCGGTGAGGTTGTTGCGGCGGCAAAAGCTCTTGACCGTATTCTCAGAAATACCTAACCGGGTGGCAATCGCTCCATAACCGAGCCCTTCGCAGCGCAGATAGCGCACCTGCTCTTTTTGTGCGTCTGTCATGGGATCGCCTCCTTCTGAAAGAAAAGAGCGGCCCCGGAGGGCCGCCCACCATGCTTACCTGTTGGGAAGTTTCAAGACCTGCCCCGCATAAATTACGTCGGAGGTCAGGCCGTTCAGTTTCTTGATCTCATTGTACCGGGTGCCGTTTCCGAGGTGCTTTTCTGCAATGGCCCACAAGCTGTCGCCCTTCTGCACCGTGTAAGTAGAAGCGGCTGCGCTGCCCGCATATACAACCTTTCCAGCCTCGTCAAAAACAGAGTATCCGGGATTTTCGTCCGCACAGCGTTTCGCATTGTCCAGCACATTGAAAGCGCCCTTTTGAGAAGCGGCATCCGCCCAGCTCTTGCGCACCCGGTAAAGGGTGCTGCTGCCGGTGCTTCCAGAGGCAGAGGGATAAACCTTCTTCCCAGCTTCGTCAAAGACCGCATAGCCGGGATTCTTGTCCGCCAGCTCTTTGGCATTATCCAAAACCGCAAAGGCTCCGAGCTGGGAGGAAGCATCGCTCCAAGACTTTCTCACCCGGTAGAGGGTGCCGCTGCCCGCAGAACCTCCGGTATTGCCGGAAGAAGAACCGGTCAGCTTGGCCTTCACCGCTGCGCGGAATGTGTCCATGTTCTTCCCATGCTTCGGGAACCAGTGCATGACATCCCCGTGATTGGAGGCAATGCCCTGCGCATGGCCCTCGCTGTGGCAGATGATATTTTTCTCGGTCAGGCCGTACTGCTTGCAGAGGTAAGCGCAAAGCTCCACCGCCTCATTGTAAACCTTGTTGAAATAGGCGGAATCCGTCAGGCCATCCTCGCAAATTTCAAAAGAGATGTGGGTATTATTGCCGGAGCCCTTGGAACCGGAGCCGCAATGCCAGCCCCGGTGATTCCAAGGAAGCGTCTGGTAAGTGGCAATCGTCCCATCCGCCAGCTTGCCGATAAAAGCGTGAACGCAGACCTCCCGATCCATGGGCTGGTTCCAGTGATTGTTGTACTGGTTCTTTCCCAGCAGCCCATCATCCGGGCCGACATAGCGTTTCAGCCACGGGTTGTTGGCCCCGGTGCTATGCACCATAATGCCCTTGGGGGTAATCTTGCGGCCTGCCTTGTAGCAGGCGTTATTCGTGAAAATCAGTGTATGCAGATTCATAGCGAAACCTCCTGTTTCTTCTTCAAAGCCAACGACGCTGCCGGTGCCGTATTCATGCACCAAAGCAGCGCCGCTGTAATAAAAGGCCAGTATCTCGTTGTAAGGGACACCCTGTTTTGCGGCCCACATACAGCCCACTTGGGAAAGCCCCACGCCATGGCTGGGATTGGTGGATTTCTCTGTGCGGGCCGCCGTGTCCCACGGATCAGGCTTGTTCACATAGTAGGGATAGTCCCGGCTCCAAACCTCTCCGCTGCGTTTGCAGGTGCCGCCGTTTGAGGCCGAATAAAAGCAGTCAATGACTTCGCCACCATAGGTAAGCACCTGCCCGGCGGTTTCCACCACGGCCTGCCTGCTGCGGGGGCTGGACTCTGCCAGAGGGGCGCGGTATGCCTGAAAGCTGGTGGTGTCGTCTACCACCGTCCCCGCCATGGCCCGCTTGACCGCAAAGGTGCGGGCGGCTACTGCCTGCGCTTTGAGCGCCTCCATGTGGGAGCTTTCATAAATCTCGGAAGGCACCACCCCGCAGAGGTATTCCTCCAAATCCAGCTCCACAGGCCCCGCGCCAAGGAGGGCGGTATTCTCGGCGCGGGTCAGTTTTACGAAGATCTTCATTCCTTGCCCTCCGTATCCTTGTCGTCCTCGGTGCGATTATGGAGCTGCGCCAGTACCTCTTTGAGCTTCTCCGGGATGGGCAGGCCGATGTGGCCCGCATTTTCCAGCAGGCTCACGCCTTCGTTGGAAATGTAGAAGAAAATCACCGCAGTACGCAGCGCATCACCGCTCCCGATAAGCTGCGTGTCGATCACATGGCCGATGCCGACCATGACGAAAATCAGCACCTTGCGGAAAATCCCCTTAAAGCCCACATTGCTGGAAAGGGTCTTGTCGATGATGGCGCACATCACCCCGGTAAGGTAGTCGATCACCACAAAGGCAATAAGCGCATAAAAGAAACCGTCCATCTCTCCGAAGAACCAGCCCAGCCCGCCGCCGATAGCGGCAAGCGCCACCTGAATCCAATTCCATACAGTCTTCATAAAAATCCTCCTTTTACATAGGAAACGAGCGCCCGCCATACGACAAAGCGCCCGTTCCGGTTTTATATTTGCTTCGGCATGACCTCCCACAGCCGCATATCCTCCTGTCCTAAAGACCAGATTGCAATGCCGCGCAGGCCCCACCGGTAAGCAGCCTCGTTGGCCCAATATACCAGCGAATCCACGTCCTGATAGTACAGAATAGAAAAACCATCTGCATCGCCCAAGAACAGCCGGGCAGTCCAGACGTTTATATCCCGTGGGATCACCTTGGCTGTGTAGTCATTCCCGCAGGAGATTTCCAGCAGGTGGGAATGAAAGAAATCATAGTCGAGGGAAATATCCTCGCTGCGGGTGGAGCCTTCATCCACATCGCTGTTCACTGAGAAAATCTGAAATTCCTCGTCCCACGTTACATCGGAGCGGGCAATCCGCCCGAAGCTGGTGCGCACCCCGTCCGGATACACCACGTCAAAACACTCATAAGGTTCATAAGCCCAGGCATCCCCGGCCCGCAGCAGGTCGCAGACGATCTCATTGTCCGCCTGTATGCCCGCATAGCCAGCGGTGGCGTTCACCGTTGCGGTAAATCGCAGGGTATAGCTGGAGCCGGAATACACCCGGACTCTGTTCCCGCGCTTTCGCATCTCAATGGTATAGACAGATGGATTGCTGTGGAGCTGCGCATCCGGGGTCTTGGAAAAGCTGGTGGCATAACTCCCCAAAAGCGTGGAGCCCTGGTATAGCTCCACCCGCTGGGTATCGTAGTTTAAGCAGCAGAACAGGTTTCCAAGGAATACCCCGGCCCGTCCGCCGCCATTCTGTGGAAAACCCACTCGCGCCCGGATATGCAGGTCGGAGAAGCCCTCATATTTCCACGCCAGTTTGCCGGAGCCTTCCAGCAAGGAATAAGGCCGGTTCTCGGTGGTGTAGCTTTCCCGCCACACAGACCATTCCCCGGAGAGCGTCGTCCAATAGCTGTCCGGCAGAGGAGTATCATCCCGGAAGTCCTCATACCAAACCAGCGCCGAATCCGGTTTTCGCCGGAGCATTTCACAGGTGAGCTTAAAGCCTTTGTCGGGTGTGGCGGGCTGGCCGTTCACATCCAGAAACTGCCGGGGTGAGAGGGTGAACGCCGCCTCTCCGGCAGACGGTTCCTCGGAAAAGCTGCTGCATACCCGGAAACCATAAAACTGAACGCCGGGAACGCCGCCGCTGATTACCAGCGTATGATTGCCTGCGGAAAGGCTCCTGCCGGAAGCAAAAGAAAGCCAGCAGGTGCGCCGCCAATACGGCCACCACAAGCGGCTTTCTGAAAAGGTCTTGGAGCTTCCATCCACCGACACATTCAGCGCGTTTTTATCCCAAAAAGGAAAAGCAAGCCGCACCGCAATGTCATAGGTTCCTGCTTGCTCAATCGTAAAGTTGAAGGTTGCTGTCGCGCCTTCCCCCAGCACTGTCATGTAGTCGGAAATGCTGGCGATCCCGGTATAGGAATCCGGAGTGCCTCCGCCACGGTCAATGTAGATCGTCCCGAAGGAAGTCTTTTGTTCTTTCCCGTAACAGGTCAGATAGCGCCTGCGGTTATAGACTTCCTGCTGCAGGGGCGAAACCACCGAGGCCGCATCCCATCCTTCCATGTAATCATATACCTGCGGAAGCGCCCACGGCACCATATCCACATCGTCCCAATATGCCACAATGGGGATCATGGGCTGGGGCGGCGCATCGCCGGTGAAGTTATAGCCTCCGGTCATCCAGAGCTTGGCGGCATAGTAGGTGTTGGAAATCCCCCGGTAGGTTTCGCCAAGGTTCTCCGGGGTGTCGTATATCTGCCAGTTCCAACCGTAGCCCGGCAGGCCCATAAAAATCTTCTCCGGGGCCATGGCCGTAACCGCGTAGTTATAGATGCCCTCTAACCAACTCCGGGGGGAAACTGGGCCAGGGGCACTGCCTGCCCACGCCATGCCATAAGACATAATGGAGGCCGTGTCACAGTACGGGTTGAGGTCAGCATAAACGCACCAGTTTTCACCGCCCACACTGCCCTGAACGCCGGTCATACCGGGCAGGCAGATGTTGACGAGTTTGGAGGAATCATAGGCTTTGACCGTCTGGTAAATAGCCTGAAATAAGGCATTTGCTGCCTCCCGGTTTTCATACCCGCCGCCGCGCTCCAGATCAATATCCACCCCGGCGCACCACGGGTATTTCTCCATAATGCGCACCAGCTCGGTTAAAAACTTATCTTTAGCCCCATTTGTGTTATTGCGCAGGGCCGTGAAAATACTGGCAGTGCCGTGGTTCATCACGGTCAGCATCCAGTGAATATGCGGCCACTTGTTGATGTAAGTCATCATGGAAGAAATGCTGGTGCCGGTTTCCGAAAGGGTGCCGGTAGCGTCTACCTCGAAGGTGAAAATTCCCACCGTATCCAGCCGGTCGCCATAGTCCCGCAGGGCCTCGTACATCCGGGCGTTCTGCATGAACGACCAGACCATGCACCGCCTTCCTTTTAGATAGTCCCGGCTCAAAACCGATCACCGCCTTCCTGCATTTCCTGAAATTCAAACAGCAACCGAGCGGATTTATGCTCCTCTAATGTCACCGGATGCTTGCTGTCCCCGGCAGCCGTGTACTGAAAGAAGCCGCGCTTTTCCGTGGGGCTTCCATTGAGCAGGCATTTCCGGGAAGAAGCCAGAAGGGCCAGTTCATCCCCGGCGCTTACCGCAGCAGGGAAAGCCGCCTTGTGTGCGCCCGCGCCCAAGGCCACAGAAACGCTGCCCGCCGCCATGTCCTGCACCGGGTAGAGATAGCAGTCCAGTCCCGCCGTATCAGAGCCGAGGTTGAATAGCACCACCGTTTCCGCCGAGCGTACCACGCCGTTGTAGAAACGGGGAGGAACAATGGAGCCATCCTCCCGGTATTTTTGCAGAATCGTTTCTGTATTTATCACATAGCCTGTGAGCCGGTCACCTTCCTGAACCATCAGGTCGGTGAAATAAATCCGGCCTGTACAATCAGAAATCATCGGCTTCACGGTAATGCTTACCACCCGCTGATCCTGCTTTGTCAAAATTGTTTCTGAAAATCGAGTAAATTCCGCCATGCCAGCCTCCTTACCCGTCCAGCGTCCACTGAATTTCGCTGGGATGGCCCACCCAGCCGGTAGCAATGGAGCCGCCCTGCACCATAATGTCGGTGAAGTACACCTTGCCGGTGCAATCCGTAATACAAAGCCGGATGGTGATGGAACGCAGCCGCCCGTACCCCTTAGGGGACAGGTCGGTGGCAGTTTGCGAAAAAGAAGCCATAGGCCGCTCCCTTCTATATTAAAAGAGGTCGATGAACCGCGTTTCCGTGGAACCGTCCTCATATTCAAAGGTTACTTCAATGCCGACCTGCCCGCTGGGGCCTTTCTGCAAATCCTCCGAGGCAATCTGCGCTGAAAAGGTATAGCTCCGGCGGCTGGCCGGGTAGACCGTCTGTGTCAGGCTTTTTGTCATTCCCAAAACGCCCTCCGCCTTGAAGGAAGCCGTACCGGAAACGCCGTTTTCCGCATCTACCTCAAAGCCGGAGTTCGTCCAGTAATTCATGCCGCTGTCGGCGCGGGAATTGCGCAGGTGGTTGAAGGGAACCAAGTCCTTAACTTCCTGCCGGTCAATCACATCGGTGGAGGCCAGCACATCAGCGGCCTTATCCCATTGTGCGGAAGAATCGCCCAGCTCCCGAAGGGTAGTGGAAAGTTCCAGCACAGTTTTCCACGGCTCCTGCAAATTGTACTGGCGGCGCACCACGCGGGTTTTTACCGATAGATTGAGGTCTTTATCGTCCACCGTTACAATATCGCCCAGCGCCCATGCCTCATGCTCGTACCCGGTCAGGGCCGACAAGTCCATTGCGGAGAGAACATAGGAAACGCGGGGCTGCGCGTACTGTGCCAGCCGCATCTGTGTATATTCCAGCATCTGATAGGGATTGGTGAAGTTCGAGCAGTCCAGCGTGGAAATACGCACTTCGCTGGTATAGGTGAAATCCTCCACATAGTCCTTTCCTCCATTGATTGAGGCAAAGGTCATTCCATCCTTGCCATAGGCATAGAGCCTTGTTACCAAGCTGCGGGTATCGACCACTCGCTCAATGCTCTTGAGGTTTTTCCGGTAGGCAAACAGAGCGCCGCTGTCATTCCCTCCAAAGGTCAGCAGGTGGACGAGCCGGTTCGGGCAGTCAAAAATCAGGTCGCCTCCGTGAATATTCTGTGTGGCCCGCAGGATGGAAAGGGCATTTTTCTCCGTACACTGCCATGTGCGCAGCGTGGTGACGTTGACCGTACCTACCGACCAGCCGGTGCCTTCCAGTGCGTGCCGCATTGGTGCATCCGCCGTATCCGCATTGAAGTCCACCGTTTCTTTTTCCTCGGAAAAGGAAAGATCATAAAAAGCAGCTTCGGCATAAACCTGTGTCACGATCCGCCCATCCGTGTCCTTGGTATCGGTAAGGGTGCGGATGCGGTAAATATCATTGACAATCTGCACCTGTTTTTCATTATCCAGCATGGCCCGCTTTGGATCATGGAAAGGCAGGTAAAATTCCATCGTATCAGCCCCGTTGACTTCGCTGGTGACAACAATATCAAAGGCGTTTTCCAGAACCGCCTCCCATGCACCATTTTCGTCCAGCACCACAGGACGGGCAAAGCCCAGTTTTTCATAGGGAGCCTTCGGTATATCGTGGAGCTGGATTTCCAGTACCTTCGGGGTAAGCGATGGATCATCTGTGGCAAGCGTTACCCGGAAACGAATATACTGCCGGTTCGGGGATTGCAGCTCACCGCTGGTGCCGATAGCCTGCCATGCCGACCATTCCTCCAAATCATCCGACGTGGAGGTTTCCACCTGCTCAATGAAGGTCACGCCTGCTGTGTATTCACTATTTACCGATACCCGGCCCGAACCGGAAAGGGCGCAGGCCGCCGCTTTTGTAATAAGCTGCCCGCTGGACGGATAGGCTCCGTCCGAGCTTCTAAGGGTAACGCTCCCCGGCTCGGTGAGCGCATCCACGTCACCGGACATATCTCCACCGTTGGCAAACAGGGTGGCCTTAAAATATTCCGCCAGATCCTCGGCAGTCAAAGAGGAATCCGTATCCAGAAACCAATCGTCAAAGCCGCCTGCGTAATAATAGGTGTCAGCGTGCATCCCCATAACGAGGTCAGCGGTGCAGGAACGGTTCAGTTCACCCTCAATCGTCAGCTCGTTTGAAATCCATACTGTACCGGTGCTGCGGTCGCCTACCACATAGCAGGCTTTGTATTCTTCCGGTTCGATCACAGCAGCGAGGAAATACCAGCCGTTGTTGACCAGAGAAAATGGAGGCGTTACCGACTCGTCCAAAATCAGGGAGCCGGAGGAATTATAAAGCATCAGGCGGGGCCGCCCGGAATAAAGCGAAAGGTACAGGATCGGCTGGCCCGGCCCCTGCCGGGTGTTAAAGATTGGGCAGAAGGTATTACCCACAGAATAAATGGTGGGGTTCATCCAGCCACCCACAACGATCCGTTGTCCCAGCTCGGAGAAGATGGAGCCGTTGTTCACAACATGAAGATAGGTTCTCTCCGAAGTGGGGTTATTGAGATTTAAGCGAAAATAATGCC
Organism: Anaeromassilibacillus sp. D41t1_190614_C2; assembly: GCF_015558525.1. Lineage (NCBI taxonomy): Bacteria > Bacillati > Bacillota > Clostridia > Eubacteriales > Acutalibacteraceae > Anaeromassilibacillus > Anaeromassilibacillus sp. D41t1_190614_C2. The sequence continues at coordinate 109,177 of NZ_JADMOD010000006.1, forward strand.
CACGCCAGCCTTCCAGCAGATTAGCTGTGGTGCCGTTCCAGTTAATAATATTGAAGTCCCGGCCATTGCCGGAAGAATCCATCAGCCGGTCATTGCTGTCCGGCTCGGATTCGTTAAAGCGCCAGAGGCCGGAGGCCGCCCATGCGGCTGGAAATTCTCCGGTGAAATCCTCCTGCACAGTTAAAGTTGTCTTTACTGCCATTGCTTACCTCCATCGGCTCTTTGCCTGTATATGAAGCTCGGTAAAAATGGCACTGCCCTCAACTGCAATTTCCACCTCGTTCATACCCCGGCGCAGAATCGGGAAATTCAGCTCCTCCAAACAGGGCAGGCCGTTTCGCAGGGTATTGCCCGCGCTGTCCGTCACTTTTGCTGTTACCATTCCGGTGTCGATTACCAGCACTTCATCCGCAGCCAGTGGGCCAATCACCCGCAGGGTTTCTCCATTGGTCGTGAGTACAATCGCGCCAGAGGAAATTGTTCCTTGCAAAGAATACACCGGCTCGGAGTCTGTGTTTCCAATTTCACGCTCCACCTCATGCTCCCCCGTTTGGGAGAGGGTAAAGGTTTCATCATCCAGTGCGTAACCATAAGGGTCAGGGCAAAGAAAACGGAGGGTAAAGGAACCGGCTGCCCGGAGGAGCCGTTCACAGTCCACCGTGTCGGAAAGGCGGGCCATAAAATACCGGTCTGGCACATCATCCAGTACAAGCTGTTTGGTGCCAGCCGTAGGGTCGAGCCATGCCGCCACCTGATCAAAAATCGCCACCATATCGGCAAAGGTTTTCTGCGGGTAAACATTGCAGGCCACATCAATATACCGCTCGCCGCTGTCTGCCCCAAAGTCTGCAAGGCCTGCCTTGCCGGGGACAGTTTCCGTATTGCTCCGAAGGGTAGGAACCATCTGCCAGCCGGTAAGATGGGCCTTGACGCTCATGGATTGAGAAGTAATTCCGTTGTATTGAAAGCCCAAGCGCCCACCTCCTTACGCTGTGATGATCCGGCCCTGTGCGCGGGAGCCGACCTGCATGAGATTATAAAGTTCCTGAGAAATCCTGCGGATGTCGTCCTCGCTGCGGACAATCATCTGCTGTACCATAACGAGCGGGCCGCCGCCAGCCGCCGTAAAGGCTGCGCCGGTCATACCGCCCGTTACATTTGCATTTGCATTTGCGTTAAGCTGGTAGTCCGTGGGGATAGCAGTCTGCATATCCTGCGCCAGCTTATTCATTACCCCGTCAATATCCGAGGACATTTTCTCGGCGGCGGAAACCGCCTGCTTTCCGTTATCTTGGATGGAGCCAGCCAGACCTTGTACCAGCATTTCACCAACCCATGCCATCTCTTTCGAGGGAGAATTGATGCCAAAGAAGCTGCAAATTCCATCCCAAATCGAGGAAATCCAGCCAGAAACTTTGTCCCAAATCCAGCCTGCAAGGCTCTGGATACCAGACCAAAGGCCCTGCACGATGTTCTTACCGACATTGACGATTTGGCCTATGGATGAGGTAAAGGCGTTTACGATCCCCGCGATAATCTGCGGCACCGCCTTCACGATTTCCACAATAATGGTAGGCAGGTTCTGGATCAGCGACACGAATAGCTGAACGCCCGCCTGTATGATCTGTGGAATACTGTTAATCAGGGCGTTCACCAGAGAGGAAATAATCTGTGGGATTGCCCCGACTATGGTGGTGATAATTGTCGGAAGGTTCTGAATGAGAGACACCAGCAGCCGTACACCTGCGTCGATAATCTGCGGGATACTTCCGACAATAGCTGTCACCAGCCCCTCGATAATCTGTGGAATGGCCGCAACAATCGCCGTGATAATATCCGGCAGGGCCGCCACCAGCGAGGTCAGAAGCTGGATTCCGGCATCAATAATCTGCGGAATAGAGGCCACGATAAACTCCACGATGGCAACAATGAGCGCAGGAAGCGCCTCAATCAAAACCGGGATGGCGTTCAAAATGCCCTGGGCCAAACCCATGACAAGCTGCAAAGCGCCCTCCAAAAGCAAAGGAAGGTTGGCAATCAAGGTCTGCACCACCGTCATAATGATCTGGACGATGGTTGGAACAAGCTGAGGCAGGGCTTCGCCAATCCCAAGAGCCAGTGTAGCGACCATCTGCGCAGCCGCCGCAATGAGCTGCGGTAGCAAAGCCAAAAGGCCGTTTGTCAGTTCCAGAATGATGGTAACAGCTGCGCTTGCAATCTGCGGCATAGCCGCAACAATTCCATCTGCCAGCGCCACCACAATATCCACGCCCGCAGATAGCAGGGCCGGAAGGCTGGCAAGCACCGCCTGCCCGATCATGGGGACAATAGCAGATACTTTTTCCAGAAGCATTTCCACCAGACCGCTCAGGCCCTCGGCAAAGGTTTCAGCCGATCCAGCTGTCCCTTCTAAAACGCCTTGTAACCCTTCCCCCATGAGGGCCACAAAAGGGATCATGGCCTGCAGTACGTCTGTTGCCATGAATTTCAGCGTTGTCATAATCGGTTCCGCAATGGCCCCCAGCTCTGCATAGGCATCTGTCAATTCCGCCTGCGCACGCTGGGCTGCCATTACATCACCGTTAAGCGCTTTGTAATTTTCCGCAGCTTCCGCATAAAGCCCGTTTAAGGTATCGGTAATGAGAGCGGCCCGTTCCTGCTCACTGTTACAGGAATCCAAAGAAGCCTGAAAGGCATCTTCGGAAAGACCCGCCCAGTTCAGAGCATCCGCAAGCTGGCCGGTGATCTGTCCGGTTTTTGCCGTTTCATTTGCGGCCTCGGTTAAACCTTCAATGGGAAGGCTGTCCCCAAAGGTGGCCCATACACCAGCGGCAATATCCGTCCATCTTGTCAGCTCCTCCTCTGTACTGCAAAGCTGTGCAAGATGGTTGACCGCTTCGACGCTGCGATCTTCCTCGCCGAGAATGGAATAAAAGGACTTGTAGGCTTCACCGGCCTGATCGGTGGTAAAGCCTGCTGTGATAAAAGCCGCGTCCAGCTTCGCCTGATCCTCCCGGTATTCCCGTGTAGACTCTGCAAGGTCAAGAAAACTTTTCGTCAGACCGGCAAGGGCAGCACCCGCAGCCACAACCGCCGCACCGATAGCCACACCCATGCCTTTGACAACGGAGCCGACCTTATCAAATTTTGAAGAAGCATTGTCCGCATCATCTGCCGCACCTTCCAGCTCATTGCCGAAATCGTCTGCCTGATTGCCGGATTGCTCCAATTCATCCCCCAACTCGTCGATAGCGCGCTCGTTCTGTGCAAGCTCCCGCTCCATGTCATTGAGAGCAGCCTGCGCATTATTGAGCTGGGTTTGCCATTGCTTTGTGCGCCGGTCATTCTCTCCGAAGGAGTTTGTGGCGTTTTCCAGCGCCTGCTGCAATGTGCTGATTTTCTGGCGCTGGGTATCAATTTCTTGATTGAGGACGCGGTTCCGGGCGGAAAGGGCCTCCACGGATTTATCCTGCTTATCAAACTGAGAGGCCACGAGGTTCATTTCCGAGCCAAGCACCTTAAAGGTCTGGTTGATTTCCGCCAGGGCCTTCTTAAATTCCTTTTCGCCTTCGACACCGATTTTCAAGCCAAAATTGTCCGCCACGGATACCACCTCCTTCCTCCGGCAAGGGCAGTCTTAAATTCCAGCCGGGATAATATCGTCAATGAACAGTTCTCGCTTGGGCTTGCTGATCCCGGTAAACTGCTTGTGGCACTCCCACAAATCCAGCAAATACCCGAAAGGCATCAGCCATGCTTCCTCCTCGGTGCGCCGCAGGGGAACCGTTGCATAATAAATCAGTCGGGTAAACAACTCCTCGTCGCTTACCCGACCGGCACGTTTTTTGGATCAGCCTCACTCTCGACGTTCCGCTTCGTACCCCGGAACATGGCCTCCATGATTGCGTCCTTGTAGGTCGCCAGCTCTAAGGGCGAAGTCAGAAGCTCGACCTCCTCCTCAGTGAGCAGGGGCTTCGGCTCGTCCTTATGGCGCAGGTTATAAATCAAAATGCTTTGATTTGCCATGAGGGCAATCAGCCAGATGATTTCATCCAGCGCCATCTCAAAATTTTCCGATTTTATCAGCTTGGTGCCGAGGTTTTCCAGCCCGCCGTATCGCTTGGCGATCTCCTTGGTGGCTTTGGTAGTCAGCAGCAGCTCGTAGGTTTCCCCACCGATCTGAATAGCGGCGGAGCGTTCATTCTGATCCATCATGCAACATCCTCCGTATAATCAGGCTCGTAAACCTCGGTGTACCAGCCGCTGATAACAGAAGCCTCCACCGCAGTATCATCCTCGTTGACCTCGGCCTTCCAAGGATGCTCGTTCTTGCCATCCAGCTTATTGCGGCGCGTCACCGTTCCCTCAATGGTCGGGGTGGAAAATTCGATGCTGTCGCCTTTGGTCGTCAGGTTGGTGGAAGGCACCGCAAACTTCACCCGGTAAAGCCAGAAATAGCGGTAAGTGCCGTTTGCCTTGCGGGCGCGAAAGCCCACCGCCACAGGTGCGCCATCATTTTCGCTGGCAGAAATCAAAACGCCGTTTGCGTCAATCTTGGCCCCGGTAAGGGCCTCGGCAGCGGCCACGCCAATATCATCCACCCCGAGGGAAAGGGTGCCGCTCTTAAATTCCTTTACAATCTCCGCCGCGCCATCGTCGGCATACAGCGTGGCTTCATTCAACTCGATGGAAAGCTCCGCTGTCATTGCCTTGGCCAGCATAACAGGGGTGCCGTATTCTTCGTCGCCGTTTTCATCCTCGGTGATCGGGGCGTAAAACAGCTTGTCAAGGCCAATCGTCGCCATGTATTCAATCCTCCATTCCGTAATGTTTCGCCACATCTATGGCGTAATGGTGAAAGCCGGTGTCGTCCTCATGGCCGATATACCGGCGATCCGTGATAACAAAATCCGCACCCAGCAGGGCGCGGATCATCGCATTTTTCTGTTTGGTGTAGTTCCCCTTGTTGAAATAGGACAGCCGGGCCTCCTGTATGTCATAGAGTGGGGCGTTATCCCCATGGAGGCCAAAACTGTCCCCGAGAGGTGTAATCACCAGATATTCGTCCGGCGGGGTATCGCTGAAAACGCCGGTTTCTATGGGTATCCCCAAAGGCAGCAGGCAGGTGTTCAAATCCTCCAACAGGCTCAAATTTTCTCCACCTCCTGCTCAAACGTCCGCTTCATCGCCTCAATACAAGGGGCGCGGGAAGCAGTGCGGGCGGGCTTTAAGAACGGCTTTGCAGGCTGGCCGCTCTTGCCGTATTCCAGCACGTTGGCGATCATGGCGTTGCTGCGGCCATCCGAGCGCGGTTCGGCAAAACCCACCTTCACGTTGTAATTGCCTTCCCGGTCAATCTTGGCCGGGGAAACGCCGAGGGCGGACACCAGCTCGCCGGTAGAGCGGGACTCCTCTTTGGTATCGCGGCCAATGACCGCCTGCAAGTTAGAGCGCACCTTTTCCAGAACGACCTCGCCGCCTGCTTCCAGCACTTTTGGAAGGATCTCGTCGGTTTTATTCCCCAGCCGGGAGAGCTTTAAGAGGAAATCCTCCGGCATTTTAATCTGTACCTTAGCCATTTGCCGCCACCACCTTTTTCGCTAAAATCTCCACATACATCCCGCGCCCCTTTACATCCTCCACACTGGTAATGTCATACCGGCAGCCTTCGCAGAGCAGGAATAGCTTGGTAGAAACCTCCACTCCGGGGATGGCCCGGAAGCGGAACAGGTCGGTGGCCTCCGAAAAGGCCGCCCGGTTGGCCCACCGCTCGCTGCCATGGCGGGCTTCATGGTAGGCGCGAACCTCCGCCAGCACTTTATCCTGCTGTGTGGCAAAACCTTCTGCGTCCTTTACCGCCTCGGTGGAAAGGAGCTGCACCGGGGTGCGCATTTTCCCGTAAGACATAGGCTACACCTGCCAATCCCGGTCAAGCCGCAGCAGTAGGTTCACCGTATTCCAAACCTGCTGCCCGGCCTGTACATTATCTGCGAAGAAGCCGCCTGTGGAACCATCCCGACTTTCGTAGAAATGGGAGGACAGCATGATAACAGCCTGTTCTGTGGTGGGCGGCATGGGATTGTCCGCATAATGCCCGGAGGGGATATGCTGGTAACTTTCCGCATAGGAAACGGCTGCCCGGATATATCCCCGGAGCAGCTCGTCGTCCTCATCATGGGAAAGGATCAGGTTGTCTTTGACTTTTTGGAGCAGTTCGTCCATGCCGCCACCTCCTTATCAATCGGCAGTCATAAGGCCCGCCGCCTTCAACTTGGCGAGCAGGCCGTTAAAATCAGAAACCAGAGTGGGGACATCCGTCGCCACACTGTCAGCCTGATTGGCCGCTTGGGGAACCTCAGCGGCAGGCAGGCCGGTGACAGAGGCACCCTCTTTGATTTCGAGGGTGCCGCCGATCACCCATTTATCGCCGCCCTGTTCTGCATAGTTCTTTCCGTTGTAGCTCATCCGTCAGCCCTCCTTACGCAGCCTTCTGCTGCAATACCTTCACGGCTTCGGGAAGGATCAGCTTGCCATCCACGCGCTGGGAGGCAAGGAAGCCCACCTGCCCGGTGGTAGCGTACAGCTCGCCGAGGCGGCGGAAGGAACGTCCCTGCCGATCAGCCACCCAATAATAGGACAGGTCGCCGAACAAGATAGATTTTGCACTGGCTGCCATGGCGGGCATAAAGGCCGAGGTATAAACCGGGCGGCCCAGCAGCATATCCGGGGTTCCGGCAGTCAGGGAGGGCTGCCAGAGGTACTGGCCGTTCCCGTCTTTGAGCTTCCTAAGGGCCTTCACGGAAGAATCGTTCATCAGAAAAACTGCGTTCTTGCGGTAAGGCGCTTTCAGAGAGTAAAACAGGTCGAACACCTCGTCCGCCGTAAATGCGGTGGCGGAGGCGGCAGTTACGCCGATTTCCGCGCCGCCCGTTGCAGCCAGAACGCCCAGCGGCTTGCCGGTGCCATCGCCGGTAAAGAAGGCTTCCTCCTCCTTGTTACCAATACGGCGAGCAAACTCACGAGAAATATAGGCCTCCAAATCGAAAACGCTGTCGTTCAGCAGCTCCTCGGACACCTTCACCAGCGTTGCCAGCTTGTAGGCCCCGATGGAAACCTGCGAGAAAGCGTCGTCACTCTCCGGGATCGTCCCTTCCTCGTCCACCCACGAAGCCGTACCCTTAGAAGCCACCACCGGGATTTTGCGATCGCCGGAGCTGGTCTGGATCACATGGGCCAGTGTGCGGAAAATGTTCTGCTCCTCCAATGCCTCCACCAGAGTGCGCTCAAATTCATCCGGCACCAGATAGCCGCCCTCAGAGTCCGTACCGATCTGCAGGGCGTTCATAATCTCGTGGGAAGGCATCTTGCTGCGCATAGCGTTCCAGAAAGAGCGTCGGTATTCCGCAGAGGCGCGGCCAGTCTTTTCCTCACCGGCAGGAGCCGCAGGCTTGCCAGTCAGCGGGGTGTTGACCGGCTTAGAAAGCTCCGCATCCAGAGCGGCCTGCCGTTCCAGACGGTCAATCTCCTTGCCGAGATTTACTACATCGGCCTCCATCTTTTCATAGGTCGCCACATCCTCGGCGGCCAACAGGCCATCCGCACCACGCTTGGCATCCAGAAAAGCCTTCGCCGTTTCCCACGCCTTTGCCCGCTTCTCGCGCAGTTCCAAAATCTTGCTCATAGTAAAGTCCTCCTTAAAATTTCAATAAATTAAGCCGCTGGTACAGCGGCTCGGCAGGTTGTTTCTGTTCGTTTTTCGTATGGGGCAGCTTGTTCAGCAGCCGGTTTGTCACCGCTCGCCGCGAGAACGCATAGCTCTCCGGTTCGGGAGCGGGATCTTCCTTCGCGGTGAACAGGAGGTCGTCCGCAAAGCCAAGTTCCACGGCTTTGTGGGCGGACAGCCATGTTTCCGCATCCATGAGGTGTGAGAGCCGCGCCCTCGACAGCCCCGTTTTGATTTCGTAGGCATTGATGATCGACTCCTTTACTTCGTCCAGCATGGCGATGGCCTTCTGCATTTCCTCGGTGTCGCCAATCGCCACCGTCAGGGGGTTATGCACCATCATCAGGGCGGTGGGAGCCATGAGAACCGTGGTTCCTGCCATGGCAATGACACTGGCGGCACTGGCGGCGATCCCGTCAATCTTCACGGTTACAGCGCCCTTGTAGTCCATGAGCATACTGTAAATCTGAGAAGCGGCCACGCAGTCACCACCCGGCGAGTTAATCCAGACGGTAATATCGCCCTCACCGGCCAGAAGCTCCGCCTTGAAGGCGGCAGGGGTAATATCATCGTCAAACCAGCTCTCCTCGGCAATGGTGCCGTTAAGGTAAAGGGTGCGGCTCTCGTCTGAGTTCCGCACCCAATTCCAGAATTTATTCACTTGTCTGTTCCTCCGTTTCTGTTGGATTTGTTGCGGCGGCTCCGGCAAAGGCCCCGGCATCACTGAGCTTCGTCATGGAGCCATTTACCAGATACAGGTCGCCGCCTTCCTCGGCGGGGATACGGTCGAGGTTTTCCAGCTCTCTTATGTCGTTGGCGCTCATCCAGCCATTCTGGCGGGCCACTGCATAGCCGTTCATGCGGCTGGCGTAATCGCCTCGCAGCAGGCCCTCCACATTGAAGCGGATAAAATACTCCCGCTTCTCGCTGTCGGAAAACAGGCGGCGGGCCATGCTCTGTTCCCAGCGCATAAGCCACGGTTCGAGGGTATATTTCACAAATTCCAAGCTCTGCTGCTCGATGTTGGAAAAGCTGGATTTTTCCAAATCCCCGACCATGTGGGGAGGCACCCGGAAAATGCGGGCGATCTCATTGATCTGGAATTTCCTCGTTTCCAGAAATTGCGCCTGCTCCGGGGAAATGCCGATGGGCTGATATTTCAGGCCCTCCTCCAAAACCGCGATTTGATGGGAATTTGCACTGCCGCGAAAGAGCTTGTTCCAGCTTTCCCGCACCTTATCCGGGTTTTTCAGTACGCCGGGATGTTCCAGCACACCGCCGGGGGCAGCATCGTTGGCGAAAAACTTCGCACCGTATTCCTCGCAGGCAATCGCCATTCCCACCGCGTTCTTTGCCATGGCGATGGGCGAATAGCCCACGATCCCGTCATAGCCGAGGCCGGGAATATGAAGCACCTGCTCCGGCGGCAGATAAACCTGCCCGTTTTCATCATCCACCGGGGAATCGTCCGAGCCACGGGTATAGAGGTAATAAACCTGTCCCTTGCTGTCCCGGTCAACGGTCATCTTGGTGGGCATCAGCGGATAGAGGCCGATCACCTCGCCCTTGCCATTGCGGATGATCTGCGCGTAAGCGTTCCCGTATAGGAGCAGGTGGCCCATCAGGGTTTCCCGGAAATTGAACGAGGTCATTTCCGGGTTCGGCTCGTCGTGCAGCAGCCGGTAGAGAGGATGATCGAGGGCCTTTACCTTGCTCCCGTTTTCACCGTAGCGGTACACATGGAGCGGAAGGCCCGCCACCGCCTCGGAGAGAATACGGACGCAGGAATACACGGCTGTCATTTGCAGCGCGGTGCGCTCATTCACCGGCTTGCCACTGGTGGAGCCGCCAAAGAAAAAGGAAAAGCGGCTGCCGCCCAAGGTATCCTGCGCCCGGCGCAGTTCCTCCGGCTTATCCCGTGAATGGAAAAAACGGCTGAAAACACTCATAGCAACAAAAGCCCCCTTTCATCGTAGATAGAAGCGCCGGTATCCCCGCCGCCTCGAATGGCCCGGTCAAGCGCCATGATACTCTTGCCCCTCTTGCGGACGATGTACAGCCACGCTCGATTCATAAAGTTCATAGAATGACCTCCGTTTCATATGGGATAAGTGTTGCAACGCTGACAGCATAGCACCCCAATATGGAACCAGTATGAAACGGATAAAAAGCAATCGCTTTATGAGAGATAAAGGGTAAAGCACATTCCCGGCGGGTTTTTGGTCGCCTCAAATTGATAGGGCAGCCCAAGGGCCTTTGAAAGCGTATCTACAATATATAACCCCAGCCCATTCCCTCCATCTTTTCTGCCTCTGGCAAAATCCGGGCGGTAGAACGGCTCAAATATATGGGCCAGCTTATCCGGCGGGATGGGCATACACTCGTTTTCTATTTTTATCTGCTGGGCGTTCAATATAACGGTGATCTTGCATCCCGGCTTTGTGTAAGCAACCGCGTTGGAGAGCAGATTGGACAGGATTTTTTCAAGGCTTTTCTTCGACGTATGGACAGGGCACTTTCCCTGTATGCTGAAAGTAAAGTCGATTTCTTTTGCCTTCGCAATCAACTGATAAGGCTCGCAGATCGCCGGAAGGCGCTCCGACAGGTCAAAGGTTTGGGCGTCCTGTTTCTCCTGTGTAAAATCCAGCCGGGAGGTATCCAAAATTTCTTTAATCATAGAGGAGAGCTGCCCGGTAATCTCCTTACATTCCAACAGACAGCGATCCCGGTCTTTGTATTTTCCAATGCCTAAGATCATGTTTTCCAAAATCGCGTTAAGAGCAGTCACCGGTGTTTTCAGTTCATGGGAGGCGGCCCGCAGGAAATCAATTTTTGACCGTTCCGCCTCACGGACGTTTTGCTTTTCTTCTTCCAGCTTTTCAATGGTGGAAAGCAGGCTGGCATACAGCTTATTTACGCGGGCGGCCAATTCGCCAATCTCGTCCTTCGTATGCACCACGCAGGTTGCAGCCTTATCCAGTTTTTCCATCTTTTCCGTTGTTTCCGCAATCTGCTTGATTGGCCTCGTCATGGCTCTGGAAAACAACAGGGAACACCCGGCGGAAATGATGGCGCAGCAAAGCAGGGATACCGGCAGTGCTTTTCCGATAGCGGATTTTATCAAAATACCAGTATTCACATCACTCTCAATAATGGCCCCTTCCACAAAACGGTTGGTGCTTACGGTCATTTGCGGCGCAAGCACGTAGAGAAAGACATGGGCCATCACAGTGACAAATAGCATCACCCCAAAGGTGTATAAGAAGATTTTAGTAAAGAGCTTTAAGTTTCTCATGGGTGTTCCTCATACTTGTAGCCAACGCCTTTTACCGTTACAATCCGGTCAAGACTCAGCTTTTTCCGTAAATTTTTGATGTAGGTATCAATAGTTCGGTCGATGATGGGGTAATCATATCCCCACAACTCGTCCAAGATCTGCGACCGTGTAAGAACTAGACCTTTATGCTCTATCAGCAATTTCAGCAGGTCGATCTCCTTTGGTGTCAGGTCAATAGGGCCGCCCGGCCCGGAAGCGGTGTAGCCGCCAAAATCCACCGTAATATCGCCTATCTGGATTTGGCTCAGTTCCGGGCTTTTCCCACACCGCCGCAGCAGAGCCGTCACCCGTTTCCCCAGCAAAAGCATGGAAAAGGGTTTTGTGATATAGTCGTCCGCCTGTTCATCAAAGCTGGCCGCCTGAGTAGGCTCATCGTCAAGGGCGGTAAGCATTAAGACGGGGATGCCGCTCGTTTGACGCAGTTCTTTTAATACCTCCAAACCGGTTCGTTTCGGGAGCATAATGTCCAGAACCACTAAATCAATGGATTTTTCCCTTGCGATCTGCAAGCCCTGCTCTCCATCGAAGGCAGACAAGGTGGTATGTCCTGCGGAGCTCATGTATTCGCAGATTGCCTCGTTGGTGGCGGTATCGTCTTCCACAATCAATAAAACAGCCATTTTTACACCTCCTCGCTCCATCATACCAAAGCAATATGGAAAGAGTATGAAATGCTTTGTGTCAGATTGACAGTGTACTGGACTTTTATGAAAAAGCAAGCCTTTCATAATGAGGCCAATCCGCACAAGGCAGACTGGCCCATTTTGGCAGGTAATTGGCCCGCCTTGCTGTAATAAAAAGTTCTTTTGTATTATTACTTCTTTATTCCCACTTGAAGAATTTCACCGCAATTCCTCCGCAGATAATAATCAGAGCCACCATGACAACCAGAGGGAGCCAAGCAACTTCTATCGGTAATCCCAGAGAAGCCGCTTTCAGCAATTTGATCCCCTGTGTTAGCGGTAGAATATCTGAAATCCTCTGCAATGCTGTCGGCATCACCTCGTATGGGAGAGTGGCCCCGGAGAAGATCAACATGGGAAAATACAAAACGCTGGCAACAATACTCGCGACCTTCATGTTCGGAGCGACTCCGCCCACCATCATTCCAATGCTGAATGTGGAAAGCATCACCAGAAGATAAGAGGCCAGAAAGATTCCCACGGAACCGGGCAACCGCACGCCGAAGAACAGACTTCCTACCAAATAGACCAATATCAAAGAAAGCAGCGAGTAAATGGCGTAAATAGAAACCTGTACTGTTAGCAGCAGGATGGGGCTGGTTGGCGTTACCTTATATCGTTTCAGTATTTTCTTCTGCCGATAGTCAGAAATCACCAACGGGAGGCCCATAACGCCACCGGCGCAGATTGCAATCGTGGAAATTGCTCCAAAGGATTGCTCCAAAAAGGAATAGCTTGCTCCCTCGAAAGCGGGCTGATTTCCATAAATGATGCCGAGCAGTACCACCATCACGACCGGCAGGCAAAGTGCGAAGATCACCATATCCATACCTCGAAAAGACAGCTTGATTTCTGTTTTCAGCATTGTGACATATTTATTCATCGTCCGTTTCCTCCTCTCCGGTAAACCACAAATAGGCTTCTTCCAAATTATCATATGGGCTTTGGTGAATTGCCTCCTGAACGGTTCCTGTGAAAATGAAATTTCCGTCCTTCAAAATGGCGATTGTATCGCACAGGACTTCCACCTCGTCCATAAAATGTGAGGAAAGAAAGATGGTCAGACCCTTTTGTTTCAGTGCGTCCAGACTTTTCCAAACACTCCTGCGTGCTTTCGTATCAAGGCCCGTTGTAAGCTCGTCCAGAAAGACGACCCTCGGATCAGGCAGGAGTGCTAAAACGATGAATAGCCTCTGTTTTTGCCCACCGGACAATTCATTTACGAAAGCGTCTCGTTTTTCCCACAGACCAAATTGCCTCAAAAGCTCCTCGTAATTTGCAGCTTTCCGGTAAAGGCAGGCGGTTTCTTCGCACAGCTCCCAAACTTTAATTTTGTCCGAGTAGCTGGCTTCCTGAAATTGCACGCCAACCTGCTCAAAGAGTTGTTTTCTGTCTTTTCGAGGATTCAATCCTAAAATAGAAACAGATCCCGCATCTGCCTTCCGAGTGCCTAAGATACACTCTATCGTGGTAGTTTTGCCCGCGCCATTCGCTCCGAGCAGGCCGAACACTTGACCTGTTCCAATCGAAAGCTCAATGTTACTGATTACTTTGTTTCCGGCGTAAGATTTACTCAAACCGGTTACTTTGATGGTTTCATCCATGCCTTTATACCTCCTATTTTGATGTATAAAGGTTAGCATGGTTCGGTGGTATGGTGGGTCAATGTAGGCTTTTATTTTGTCATTTTCTGCATTTTTTCAATTTGTCCGGCCACATAGACCGCATTTTTCCGGGCCTCGGACAGAGAGGTAAGCAGCTTGTCGCACGCCTTAATAATATCGTCATCCTCATTCGGCGTATCAATGACTGTACGGATATTTGCGGCGGGATCATCGTTGATCGCCCGCAGCATCCGTAAAATGGCTGCCAGCGAGTAATTCGCGCAGCGAAGGGAACGGATGATCTTCAAGCGTTGTATATCCTTCTCCGAATAGACACGATAACCGTTCTCTCTGCGCTTGATTGTGAACAGGCCATTCAATTCCCAGTTCCGCAGCGTGTCTATGGTAACACCGAGAAAATCCGCAGCTTCTTTTCGCGTGAAGTAAATACCTGTATGTTCTTTTCCATCCAATCCAGCAAGTATTTTCCGGGTAATCTGAATTGCTTCCTCCGCATTTTTTCGTTCCTGATCCACTTGCTGGATATAGCGGCGGGTCAATGCGGCAGCTTCTCCATAATTTCCGGCAGCAGAAACCTTTATGATATTCACCGCCTGCTTTCTGAGTCCATTTTGAAGTACCTCTACCCGAAGTGCCGCACGCGCCAGCTTAAATTGCTCTATATGAAGATCGGTAAACACTCTGTATCCATTTGGTAAGCGTTCCGGCTTAGGGATAAGAGCGCATTTTTCATAGAGCCGGACGGTATTCACATGGATGCCAATCCGTCTGGCAATGTCGATGGTTTTATACTGCTTCATCCTATACACCTCCCATTCTGTTATACCACACTTTATAAGTCTGGTGTTAAAGTGTAGGGTTGACAGTGTAGCGGATTTTGAAGGAAAAAGCAAGCCTTTTGTAATGGGCCAATCCAAGCAAGGCAGATTAGCTCATTTTGGCAGGTAGAAGGCCCGCCTTGCTTTAAACATTAGATATATTTATGTTTTCTGTTTGCCAACTTGAATTTGTGCTAAATAAGTTATGCCTGCAATTATAAGTCCTTTTGACTGTTCATATATCTTGCAGCCATCTTCGACATCAGTTTTCCCATTTTAATCGGGCATAAATAACAGAGAAGAGTCTGAAGTTTTTGACCAAAACTATGACATATAATAAATCTCTTAGAAAAAATATGTTTCGCAATGCCATATCCGACTTTTTGAGGATCAGCCATGAATTCATTCGGTACTGGAAGAGGAGAAGCCGATTTTGTTCGGGTTAATGGTGGGTGGATAATATGAAAAGATATTCCGTCAGAAGCATATTCAATATTTAGACATTTCGCCAACGATTCTAAAGCACCTTTGGTAGAAGCGTAAGGCGATATTCCGATAAAGCCGGTCACTCCTACTCCGGAGCTTGTAAAAATAATTTTGCCCCTTTTTTGCTCCTGCATATATGGCAGAACACGTTTAGCCAAACGCAGTCCGCCATAATAATTCACATTGAAAACTCTTTCATACATATTAAGTTCTGTATCGTTCTCATTAGCAAAGGTACAAAGGCAGGCATTATGGATTGCAATATCTATGGAGGAAAAGACTGCAACGATTTCTTTTACAGCGGTATCTATCTGTATATCATCACACACATCTGCTTTACAGCACAAAAGCTGCTTTGGAAACACTTGGGCTAAGTCTTTCAAATGATCTGTTTCTATATCCAATACGGCAACCCTGTTTCCATCTTTGAGCGCCTGCTCTGTAAAGTAGTAGCCGATTCCTTGATTTGCACCTGTAATGATAATATTTGCCATTATGCCACCCCTATCTCGTTGAAAAATCTTTGAATATACTGATAAGCACTTGTGCGAAAAGCACTTTTACGCTCTTCGGTCAGTGTTCCGCTAAACAGCCACCTTTGAGCAAAGAATTGGATTGGCGCATAATACTTCACCGCCAAATAGTCGCTGTCTTTACCCTGGATAACACCCATCTGAATTAGAACAGAAAACACCTTGCTTTGAAAAGAAAGCGGTTCAGTAAACATCCAACGGTCATATACTTTCTGAACGGCGCTGTTTCTGAATTGCTCTATTAAGATCAAACGTATTACCTTGTTACAGAAGTTATCCATTAAATATCTATTAAAAAAGGTATCACACACAGTTTGATAGAAGTTTTCCGTTGCAGAAAAAGTTTGCTCTGCAAGTGCTGCATCTAATTGAGACATCATATCTCTTGCTTTTTCCTCAAACAAGCAAAGCAGTTCGTCAAAAATAGCCTGCTTATTTTTAAAGTAATAGTAGATAGAGCTTTCTTTGATTTGCACCTGTCCGCAAATGTCTCTGATTGATACCGCCGAAAAACCACTTCGAGAAAACAAGTCTAAAGAAACATCTAATATGCGTTGCTTTGTGTCGTTCATCTAATCTCCTCCCTTATCTAACAGTTGTTAGGTAAATTATACCTAACAACTGTTAGAATGTCAAGAGCGGCGGAAAGGAAATAATCAAAATATAGTTTGAAGAGAAAGCAAAAAAGCCTTGATTTTCCACCCGTGGTGTGTAAGCTGTGACTCACACAAGGCACAAGCACAAAAATGAAAGACGGAAATGACCGACTTCCATTTCAACGTACACATGAACGGGAAGATCACCTTTGAAATCCACTATGGGCCAATCCGCACAAGGCAGACTGGCCCATTTTGTTGCGGTAGGTAATAGGCTTGTTTTCACAACCAAATTACTTTCGTTTAATAAAGATCAATTCAGCAATTCCGGCAACAATAACAATACAACCACTTATCAAACATATTTTGGCGGCTGTAGTATTTCCGTTTTCGGTAAGTGGTATGGTACTTGCAATAAGCCCGGCACCAGTTAAAAAAGATATTGTTTTTGCAATCACGCGAACCGGACGATGTCGCCATGCTTTGTTAGCCGCTCCGTCAACAGTTTTCTCGATAGCGTCACCCATACGTTCCATTGCAATTTCAATTTTTTCTTCAGTCATTTTTCTCTCCCATTTCATTAGGCGTAGTTTTGTAAAAACTACTATTTGAGCTGGTGTATTTTCGGTTGATTGACAATATTTCAAGAATTGCCACCGCAGTTGTACCAGCGACTGCTACAAATTTCATCCAAAACCACAGTCTACGCATAATAGAACCTCCTCATTCACTTCATTTTCTTCTTAGTACGGCTATTTCTATAATCTGTGCCGCAATAACAACACCTCCACCGATTAAGCAAGCTTTTGCCGTCTTATGATACCCCTTTTCTTCCAATGGTACAGAGCTCGCCATAAGCCCCGCACCTGTTAAAAAGGTAAGTGTTCTTCCCACTAACCGTACTGGACGAAATCCCCACATGAAATCCATAGATTTGTCAACGACCGTTGCTGCACCTTCAACGACTGTTTCAACTGCATTTCCAAAGTGTTCCATTGCATTTTCAAATCTTTCCTCTGTCATAAAAGCGCCTCCTTTGATAGGTATTAAAAACCTAAAAATAATACCTGACGAACGAATGTAATTGCTTTATATAAAAGTACCTTTTGCAAGGCACTTTTATATCTATTTCAAAAGTTCTTCGACACGATGTTCAACAAGCTCTTTGAGTTCACTATTGAATAACGGTATTCCCATCGCATCCAAAATAGCGCTCATACAGTTAAACCTATTCATTATTTCTTTTTCGCAAGCCGGATATGTTGTTGGAGTCAGCCATAAATCACTCAATAGCGGAATAAGTTCAGACAATTCTTTTGCATATTCTGTATTTATAGATCCATCAGCTTGCCCCTCCTCAATTAGCGTTTGCCATAGTGGAGCAAGTAAGCGTCTGTCCGTATCAATCATTCCCGCTAAAATACGTGGATTCTTTAATACGGGAAGGGTACGTTTGCTTAATTCGGCCCTCTCTGTATCTTCATAATTGATTTTAATAACCTCACGCATTTTTTGTAAACCATTCAGATCTTTACGTTCTTTGACAAGAGTAAAAGGGTTATTATCGAAAAACATTTTCTCGCCCAGAGCATCCATTATTTCTTCTTTCGACTTGAAATGATGATAAATAGCACCTTTAGTCAACCCACCAAGTTCATTTACAATGTCTTGGATGGTTGTATTATCATACCCTTTTTCCATAAATAACCGCTGTGATACTTCAAGTATTTTTTCAACAGTTATTTCAGGATATTTATTCCTTGCCATCTTTATATCACCTCCCTAATTATCATTCGTTTGGTATGTTTCCATCATATCATCAAACGTCCACTTTGTCAAGATACATTCGTGCGGTATTTATATTTTTTACTTTGAGCAATTACATGAAAAGTTTACTTGAAATTTATAAAAAGCCTTGCTTTTCCACCCGTGGTGTGTAAGCTGTGACTCACACAAGGCACAAGCCCAAACACAAACATGAAAGGTGGAAATGATAATGAAAACAGGGAAAATCACAGCGAAACTGAGGGACGCGGTTCCGGTTTGCCTTATGGTAAACGGCGAGGAGGTCAAGCGGTACAAGAACATCGAGCTACCGGACGAGCTGAAAGAAGTGGAAATGACTGACTTCCACTTCAACGTACACATGGACGGGAAGATCACCTTTGAAATCCACTATGAGGAAGGCGCACTGCCGGAGGTATTCCCGGAGGCCCGCACCAGAGTAAGCCGGGCGGCGAAGGCCGCAGCCAAAGCCGCCGCACAGGAAAGTACAGAGGTTATGGCCGTGGAGACTGCCGAGCCAGAAATAGAGGCCGCGCTGGAAGAAAGCCCGCAGGAGATTGAAACCCCGGTAAAAAATCCCGGTGAACCTACCGCAGAAGAAAGCAGTCCGGGAGGCATTGAGGCCGCCTACAATGTGACAGGTGTACGGCGCAAGGAGCTGGTGGCAGCAGTAGGCGACTTCATTGGAGCAAAGCCGGAATATCTGAGAGCGCCGACATACGCTTTCGCAGTAGGAAGCTACAATATCGACAGAGAAGGAACATTGACTGGCCCGGAAAATCCGGCGCTGATCGAAAGCCTGAAAGAACAAGGCTTCATTGCTGCAGAGTAAAACGAGAAGGCCCCGCTTCGGCGGGGTCTTTCTTGAGTTATAACATGCTTCCCTTTTGTAGCTCGATATGCTATAATCAGAAAAACAAATTGGAATTTGCCTATCTAATCCTCAAAAACCATTGATTTTTCAAGGCTTCACGCCTGTTTTTCATTCAAACCTTATCTGTTTGCCCTTGTTTTTGCCCTTACGAGCCGAAACAAGGGCAACTTTTTATTCCCCGCCGACCACCTTATCCAGCAGCCTTGCGGAAGTGCGCTTCGCTTCCCTTGTAGAGTGAGCGTAGATGTTCATTGTGGTACTGACATCGGAGTGTCCGAGAAGTTCCTGCACATCTTTCGGCTTTGCGCCGCCGGAAAGCAGATTGCTTGTGTAGGTGTGACGGAGCGTGTGGAAATGGAAATCTTCAAGCCCTTTCACTTTCTTCTTTGCCGCCCTGCACATAATCCCTACCGTACTCGGCGCTTCATACGCCCCGTCTGCTCTCAGGCAGACAAAGGAGATTTCCTTGTAATCCTCCGGGACTTCCTCTGTCCTTTGCAGGCTGTAAACCTCATAATAGGTGCGCCCTTTTTCCTTTACTTCTTTGTAGTAGTTCAGGTGATAAAACTCCCCGTAGCGGAAACGGTTTTTGCGCTGTTCTGTTCTCGCCGCCCGCAGGATTGCCGCCAGCGTGTCGCAGAAATCAACGGTGCGGACTTTGCTCCGTTTTGTCGTTCCCACTTCGGTTGTGTGCCTTGTTCCGTTATAGCGCATGCTTCGGCGTACCGTGAGATATTGTTCCTCAAGGTTAATATCCTGCCAAGTCAAGCCGCATACTTCCCCGATACGAAGCCCCGTGTAGTACGCTATCTGCACAGGCAGCAAGGCGGGATTATCTTTTGCCTTGAGAAATTCCTCCAGCTTTTGGAACTGTTCATGGGTGATAGTAGGAATACTGGAAGTATCTTCCTCACTGTCCGAGAAAATATCCGTTTCCTGCTTCCTGCCCCTCAGCTTCACATACTGCATAGGGTTAAAGGTAATCAGTTTTTTCGGGAAAACCGCAAAGCGGAAGGAATTTTGCAACACCGCCGAGAACAGGAGCATATATCCTTTGCTCATGGGCTTTGAAGTTGTCCCGTCCGGGTTTGTCCCACCGTAGCTCAGAAAATCAATGAACGCCTGCAAATGGTCGGCGGTCACGGTTTTCAGCTTGCGTTTGCCAATGGGATATTGCTTGATACGGTTGACCGTTCCCTGATAGGACATGACCGTCCCGTTGCTTAAGTTGCCGGGTTTCAGTTCTTCCTCTACCCACATATCCAGCATATCGCCTACCGTGATGTTTTCCGCTTTCCCGACAAACTGCTTTTCCTCATAGTCCGCTATCGCTTTGCGGAGCATGGCTTCTGTTTCCGCCTTGCTCTCTGTGCCTGCAAACTCTTTCTGCACTTTTCTGCCGCTTTCATCTTCAATATAAAAGCGTCCGTACCACTTTTTGCCTTTCTTTCTTACAGAACCTTTTGCCATAGATAAAAAACTCCTTTCTATCCGTGGCAATCGGGACTGTGACATATGGTGTGCGTAAAGTAATTGTGTCACTTCCGCCAGTGAAAGTCAACTGGCGTCTTTACTTGTCAAGGTGCCACGGAATTTTCTTTTTCGGAAAGCCTTTCTTCGGCTTCCTCCACTATCCCGAAAAGTGCGCCCATCGACATTCTTGTGCGCCCCTCATCGTGGATATGTAAAATCCCGTCTAAAAACCGTTTCATATCCTCAATCGGTACTTCCATCTTCTTGCGGTATACCTGTTCCATGATTGCCCCGGACTCTATGGCGTACCGTCCAAGAGACTCTTTCAGCCCTTTGTCCTCCGCCACACGGTCAACTTCCTCCATAGCATCAGCAAAGTAGCAGGTCATAACCGTATACAGGTCAACCATCTTGCCGAGAAATGTCGTGAGAAGCTGCTGGTGCGGCTCGCCCTTTACTGTATAGGAAACTGTGTCCAGATATTTCCTGATGTGTTCCTCAATATCCCGCTGGCAAAGAGTATAGGTGTCATATTCCTTATCATCGGAAAGACCTGTCAGCCATTCGGGAGTTGTGAGCAACGCTTCCGCAAGACCGTTGATAACCATTGTGCGCTTCGGATCAACTCCGTCCGCTTCATACCGCTGAATGGTGGATTTGTTCACGCCTACACGCCTGCCAAGTTCCGGCATGGTAATGTTTAACTCTGTGCGGCGTTCCTTAATCCTCCTACCGACCTGTTTTGCGGTGAATGTGGTTTCTTTTTTCAAGGTGTTCACCTCCTGACTGGTATCAGTATAACACGCCGATACTTATTTTGCAACCTTTATCTCAATGAAAGTTGTAAATAAACTATGAATGGTTGCAAAATAGGTTGACAAGAGATGGCAGAATAAGTATAATGATAAAACAGTAGTTGCAAAATGAGTATTCTAAAAGGAGGTTGATAGAATGAGCGCAGTCAAAATGGGACTTACCATAGAGGAAGCCGCAGAATGTACGGGTATCGGCAGGAACACCATGCGGAAGCTGGTGGAATGGGGAAAGCTGCCCGTCCTCAAAGTGGGGCGCAAGACCATTATCCGCAGGGACACGCTGGAACGGTTTCTGACGGTCAATCAGGGAAGAAATCTTCTGAAGCCCGATGATGTCCGCAGAGTGGAATGACCATCCATTCTCTTTTCGGAAAGTAACCCTAAGCCCTCGGCGTTTGAGAGCGAAATACACCCCTCGCACAAATCTTCGATTTGTACTCCGGGTATTTCGCCCTTGCAGGGGGCTTCCGTATCAACCGCCTGCGGCGTATGATACGGGGCTGTCACCGCTGCCGCAGCGACAGCCACAACCGTAAACGGTTGCAAAAAAAGGACGCACCTTGACAACAGAAAACGGAGATGATGTATGCCGAGACACAGTTTTATCCAGATGTCAAAACTGCCCAATGTCAAAGGGCGAATATCGTATATTACAAGCCATGCAAGGCAGGAAAATCTCTATGCCACCTACCGCACCGCCGACAGCACCTTTTGGAGCAACCTTGCAAGGGAAAGCCAGCAGGAGTTTCAGCGCAGCGGCACAGAGGGCAAATGTATCGAAGCAAGGGAACTGATTATCGCCTTGCCCGAAATCTATACGCAATACGAGCCGCAGCAGGTACTCACGGACTTTACAGAGGAGTTCCGCAGGCGGTACGGTGTGGAGTGCGTGTCCGCCCTCCACCACAACAAGCGCAAGACAAATTATCATATCCATCTGATTTTCAGCGAGAGGAGGTTGCTCCCCGAACCTGATGTAAAGGTTGCTTCCCGCAGCGTGTTCTTTGACGAGACTGGAAAGCGTGTCCGCACCAAAAAGGAAATCACGGGGGAGGACGGGCAGATACGGAAAGGCTGTACCGTCATCAAAAAAGGCGAGGTATACGAAAGCCATCTGTTTACTACCAAAGATACACGCTTTAAGGGAGAGCCTTTTCTCCGAGAGATAAAGGAAGTGTATACAGAACTTATTAACTGCCATATCTCCGATCCTGAGCAGCACTTAAAGGTATTTGATAAAAACAGCGTCTATCTTCCGGCCAAGAAAATCGGCAAAAATAATCCCAAAGAGGACGAAATCAAAGCCGATAATGCCGCAAGGCAGGAATGGAACAGGACAGCGGATATGGCGTTATTATCAGGTATCTCCGAAGCAAAGATTTTAGAAGTCAAGCAGACAGAGATACACGAAAAGGCGAGCCAGTCTATCAAAAGCAAGGGCTGGCTGCCGGGTCTGTTCCGCAGTATCGTAAACAAGGCTAAGGACTTCCTGCAAAACTTAATCCGTGAACACGATATGCCGCCGAAGCCTGTCCTTGAAATAGATATGGCAGAGTTCCGTACCATGCAAAAGCTGATGATAAAGGCGCAGGATAAGGCGAAAGAAATCCGGCATTTGCAGGATACGGTACTTCCGAAGCTGAAACAACAGCTTGCCGATACAAAAGGGATTTTCAAGGGTAAGGAGCGCAAGGCGCTCACAGAGCAGATACAGCGGACAGAAAAGGAAATCGCTGAAAAGCTGGATAAACTGCCCGATGTTCTGAAAGAGGACGGTTATCCCGATGTGCAGGCGTACATGGCAACCTACCGTAAGGCGGAGGCTGTTGTGGAGCAGTTCAATCGTGACCTTGCCGCATGGGAGCAACAGGTCAGGGAAAAACAGAAACCCGCCAAAAAAGAGCAGGCAAAGCCGCCTGAACGAGAGAGCGTGCTGAAACGCCTGCGTCAGCTTCAGGCGGAGGGTAAGCAGAGAAACCAGCCGAGACAGAGAAAGAAATCCTTTGACAGAGACAGCCGATAGGCACGAAAAACCGCCGCTATGGTATCACCCATGCGGCGGCATACATAAAAATCTTATTTGTGTTCTGCAAGCGTGACTTTCATATCCTGAGCATTGATGCTTGTTTCCTTTTTGCACTTCGGACAGTAGAGAGGGAAGTTTCTTAATTCTGTATCTTCCCGTATCATTGTGCGAGTTTTATTGCCGCAGATAGGGCAATATATCCATTCTGTGGCTTTCATGTTACTTTTCTAATTTCAAGTCTTTTATTTTTTGAGATATTCTCTCAATGACCTGTATAAAACATTCATCACTTTTGCCCGTCGGATCGGGAAGTCCCCAATTATCATCAAACGCTCTACCGATATAGGGACAACCGACATCACACCCCATTGAAATCGCAATATCGGGCGTAGGGATTTTATCAATCGTCTTGCTATACTGGCTTTGCTCCATATCTATCCCATAAAGCTGTTTCATAAGCCGCACAGCGTCCTGATTGATTTGTGATTTTGTTTCTGTTCCGGCAGAATAGAAATCAAACTTATCTCCCGCCAAATGTTTTCCAAGTGCTTCTGCAATCTGACTGCGGCAGGAGTTATGCACACAAATAAAGGCTACCTTTTTCTTATCCATCGTTAAAACCCCAGCTTGTGCAGCAGAGCAACCACATCAGCAGCTTTCAAAACCTTACCCATAGCAACAACCTTTTCGTTGACAACAAGGGCAGGCATACTCATAACACCGTATTCCATTACTTTCTGCATATCGGTAATGTATTCGACCTCTACGGAAAGTCCCATATCCTTTACTGCCTGCTTTGTGTATTCAAATTGTTCGTGACAGGATTTACAACCTGCCAACACTTTGATACAGCAGATTTCTCCCTCTTTCAAATCAGGACAGCAATCGTTTGTAATGCTTTCTGCTTCGCTGGCAGCACAACCGCAGCTACAAGCGCAAGCAGGTGTTTTCTTTTCTTCTTCCTTTTTCTTTCCAAAGTTAAATAATGCCATAATAATAACCTCCTAAAATTAAACAATTAAATATTGTATTGCGTTGAAAAGATAGCCTACAATAATAATACCAGCAGCACATATTCCAATGAAAATACCAAGCAGTTTCGGTTTGACCGCCTTACGAAGCATAATCATCGAGGGGAGCGAGAGCGTTGTAACGCCCATCATAAAGGAAAGGACAACGCCGAGCAAAGCGCCTTTCGCCAGCAGAGCCTCCGCAATCGGGATTGTACCGAAAATATCCGCATACATCGGAATACCGACTATTGTGGCAATAATTACGCCAAACGGATTATTTTCGCCAAGTGCTTTGACAATAAATTCTTCAGGAATCCAGTTGTGAATGAAAGCACCAATGCCCACGCCGATCAGAACATAAGGAGCAACCTTTTTAGCGGTTTCAACAACCTGTTCCCACGCAAATTTCATACGGTCTTTGAAATGCAGTTCCTCCTGCGGAACATCAATCGAGTGACCGTTTCGGATATATTCTTCCACTTGATTATCGAGGTGCAACTTTTCAATTAGCGTTCCGCCAGCCACAGCGATTACCAAACCGAATATTACATATAAAACAGCAACTTTCCAGCCGAAAATACTCATCAGTAAGACAAGGCTTCCGAGGTCAACCATCGGCGAAGAAATCAAAAAGGAGAATGTAACGCCAAGCGGCAAACCTGCGCTTGTAAACCCGATAAACAACGGAATGGAAGAACACGAGCAAAACGGTGTTACCGTACCGAGCAGAGCGGCGATGATATTCGCCCATATTCCGTGAAATCTGCCGAGTATCTTTTTAGCTCTTTCGGGCGGGAAATAACTTTGAATATACGAGATAATCAAAATCAAAACGCCGAGCAGTACCATAATTTTTACAGTATCATAGATGAAAAACTGAACACTTCCTCCTATTTTGCCCGTGGTATCTAAACCGCAAGCGTTCAAAAATGTTTCAATGAGGCGATTCAGCCAGTTCATACCAAGGACTTCATTTTGAAAAAAGTCCCAAATTGTTTTTAGTGTCTCCATAAAAAGCCCCTTTCATATAGTTATATTGAAATATGTCGATTTATCGTCCCGAATATAAGCCGTGCGGAAAAGCAATCAATAAACTTCCTCACTTTTCACAGCACGACTTGTTTTCGCTTTCAACATCAAGTGTTGTCAACTGCCGCAAACATTCTTTTGCCTGCTCCACACCTTTTTCTGAAATAGAATAGTGTGTCCATTTTCCCTCTTTGCGCCCGACAACTATTTCAGCGTCACAAAGAATTTTCATATGGTGGGAAAGCGTAGGCTGCGTGACATTGATTTCTTCTAGCAACTTGCAAGCACATTTTTCACCTGAACGCAGCAGTTTTATAATCCTAATGCGGTTTTCATCACAAAACGCTTTGAAAATTGCCGCAATTCTTTTTTCATCCATCTCTCTCAATCACCTCCTATAGATAAATGTCTATGTGTTATTATATGCAACACATAGAAAAATGTCAATATATTTTTTTGATTTAAGTGAAACAGCGGTAGGAAAACTAAATCCTACCGCTGTCTTCTTATGCAAAGATGATTTCTTTTTCCACAATCTCCTTTGCACACGCCCGTATGTTATTCATTCTCTGTGTCCATTCCAAAGCGTTTTCCGCCTTTAACTGCTCCGTAATACCCTGCACCCGTTTCATCTGCTCTGTGAGCCTTTCCATGCGTTCCTGCGCCTGCCTGTCGATGTCAGCAAGGTAATTGTTCAGTCTGCCGCTTGTGAACAAGGTTATGTAGGTGGCTCGGCGGTATTCTTTCAGATACCGCAAGTGCCGCTGTCCCCACAAACCAATAGGCTGTTCTTTTTCGGCTGGTAAGATAAGACATGGGATATAATAATCTCCTTGCAGTTCATACCACAGACCATTTTTATCATCGTAAATGTACTTGTCCATTGAAAAATCCTCCGTTATAATATATTCGCACATACATCACAGTTCTCCGATTGCCACACTTTGTTATATCTTGTTATGAGATTTTCTTGCCCTTGTATTTGCCCTTATGAGCAATGAGGGAAAGAGTAAACTTGTGTGTAACCGTATAAAGAGATAAGGCAGACACATTGCGATAAATCCTTTGTTTTCAAGGCTTTTGGAGGATTTTATTAAAACACTGTAACCTCTGTTGAGAGGTCATAATTTACTGATATTCAAATTGGAATTTGTGGAGGTGGCGAAAATGAAATTGAAAAATCCTATGCTGGTAGTAACAGATATAGACAAATCAGTTGAGTTTTATAAAAAGGTTTTCGGGCTTCATGTGATTATGGATTTTGGAGCAAATAAGACTTTAACAGGCGGTTTGGCTTTGCAGACAGTTGAAACATATAAAGACTTTATTGGAAAAAGCGATATTTCTTTTGGTGGCAATAACTTTGAAATTTACTTTGAAGAAGATAATTTTGATGAATTTGCGGATAAGCTGAAAAAATGTGATGTTGAATATGTCCACCCTATTGTAGAACATTCATGGGGACAGCGTGTTGTTCGTTTCTATGACCCAGATAAACATATTATCGAAGTTGGCGAGAACATGAAAATAGTATGCAAGCGTTTCTTAAACAGTGGAATGACACCAGAACAAGTAGCAGAACGCATGGACGTACCTATGAAATTTGTCAATGCCTGTATGCGATAAATCCTAATTTGCTGTTTTGATTAGCCCCGCTTTGGCGGGGCTTTTCCTATCCTCAGTGAAAAAGATATGTTTTAAGACCTTTAGAGCTTGCTTTTTGACCGGTGGTGTGTAAGCTGTCACTCACAGAAATAAAACATATCTTTAAGGAGGACGCAACCATGCTGCAAATATCTGAAATCGTAAGAAAAACCGAGGAAATGTTCGACCTGTTCAACGAGCATTTTTACGAAGGCGAGTTGAGCCGCCCGGCCATCACTGTATCGCCGGACGGAGGGCGCGGGGCTTATGGCTGGTGCAGTATCAACGAGATATGGAACGCCAGCGGCGAGAAGTATCGGGAAATCAATCTTTGCGCCGAGTACCTTGACCGGCCCATCTTCGAGCTGGCAGCCACGCTCCTGCATGAGATGGCGCATCTCTACAATCTGGTTCATGGCATCCAAGACGTAAGCAACAACGGCTATTACCACAACCAGAAATTTAAGGCCACCGCTGAGGCCCACGGCCTGCATATCGAGAAGCACGCCAAGTATGGCTGGACGGCAACGACGCTGGCCCCGGAGGCGGAGGCATGGATCAGAAAAACTTTGGGCGAGGACAAGATCAACGCCAGCCGCTTGCCGGTGGAAGGCACCACCAAGGGCGGGAGTAAGAAATCCATTAACCGCAGCATCAAATATGTTTGCCCCTGCTGCGGCACCATTATCCGGGCAACGCGGGAGGTCAATGTAATCTGCGGGGATTGCGGAGAGGCTTTCGAGCGGGAATAAGAAAAAAGCGGGGGCCGCGAGGTTCCCGCTAAATTGTTCTCATTGAAAGAGGTGGTGCTGTCCGGGAGCGGATACTTTTTAGCGTTTCCTCGTTTCTGGCATATACGGGCCGGACAAGGGTGTGCAAAAATGAGCCGCCATGGGATTATGTGATCGCCGCAATAGGAAGCGGGCTGATGGCGGCTTGTTCCACCGAGTCCCCGGAAAACAGAAAAAGCCCGGAAAGCCCACAATATCAGGCTTTCCGGGCATAGATACAAAAACAGCCCTCCGATTTGGAAGGCTGTTTTTGTATTAAAGGTTGTTCCTTAATATGGTCCGAGTGACAGGATTCGAACCTGCGGCATCCTGCTCCCAAAGCAGGCGCGCTACCAACTGCGCTACACCCGGATATAAAGTTGTGGGGTGGCCCGGGCGTATTCTCCCAAAGCAAGCGCGCTACCAACTGCGCTACACCCGGATATGGAATTTTCCAACTGTGGTCAAATATGGGGTCAACGCCGGTTTTTGACCAGTTCCCGGCAAGGGGCAAAACTCCGTCCGCCTTAGCGTCCCAGAGCTTTCCAGGATTTGGGGGAAGTGCGGCTCGAACTCCGGCCTCACGCACCCAAAGCAGGCGCGCTACCAACTGCGCTACACCCCGATTGAAAAACAACATCTATTTTCAGTTTTCTTATCGCAATGATACACAAATTATGTAAGCACATAATAAAGTGTATAGCTTTATTATTATAGTGAAAACCACATAGAAAGTCAATATCTCCATGGAAAAGACTTGCAATTTAAGGAAAGGTTCGTTATAATGAGTAGCGTAAATTTACAGAAGAACTCTATATTCCGATAAGATTTTGTAAATGCGGGTATGGCGGAATTGGCAGACGTGCTGGATTTAGGTTCTGTCATCTCAGTGAAAAAATTTTATAAGTGGATATGGTTCAATTTCTTTCAGATTGTTGATGTTATGCTTCATTCAGTCTGAATGATTTGTTGAAACTAGGACTTGGTTGACTAATGGGGAAAAAGACGATGTTTATGATTTTTCAAACAAGGTTCTAGTTGAATAGGTGAAATCTGAACGGACAGTATTAAGAAAATGTAGGTTTGTCAAACATCTTGTACAGCGAGAGATTCAAAGAAAGCAGCAAGTTTTTCTTTCGGGGAGAGCCAGGCA
>NZ_JADMOD010000007.1:0-134965 GCF_015558525.1 Anaeromassilibacillus sp. D41t1_190614_C2
TCAGCCAGAAGGCGTATGTGGTTTCCGACACGACGGTCAACTTCAATCTGAAGAGAGGCAGCGCATACTGCTTCAAGATGACGGTGGTCAACGGCAACGCCATGACGCCGAACTTCACGGTCGGCAACGGTGAAGTGCTGAAGACGCAGTTCGTGGCGAAGATCGGCAACGACTACTACTACAGAGTCTATGCGATCGGCACGCCGGGCCAGAGCACGGGCGTTTACACCACCCTGCCGGGCAATGCCCCAGTGAAACACTGTGCAGTAACGATTGCGTAGGAGCTTTCGTAGGACTTCCTACGTGGAGCACAAAACAAACCAATCGCGGTTTGCTTCCGTGGTTGCCGCCGTAGGCGCGAAAGACGCTGCGCGTCCGCGTAAGACGTTGAACGTCCCGTCAAGCATTGCACGGTGACGATTGGATAAATGCTTCTAAAGGACACTCCCTTGTGGAGCGAAACACGCCATAATCGCGGTTTACTTTCGTGGTTGCCGCCAGAGGCGTGTCCCGACTGGAGGTCCTTCCCTATAAGCAACGAGGGCCCAGTCCGGGAGTTTTCCCGAGGCTGGGCCCTTTTCTATATTCCATGCTTTTCTTTTTCAGATCGGATGCAGAACGATGGCTTCCTGTGTCTTTAGGCGTTTTTCCCCTTGTTCTTGTAGGACTTTCCCTGTGGAGCGGAAAGTAAACTCCTCGCAGTTTGCTTTCGTAGGGAACGCCGTAGGCGCGGAAGGCACTGTGTGCCCGCGTCCCGACCGGAGGTCCGCGAAAGACGCCGTGCGTCCCCTAATAAACAGCAAGGCCCTCACCCCGGGAGAATTTCTGGGGCGGGGGCCTTTTGTGTTTTTATTATATTTTACAGATTGGCTCGCTCAAAAGGTTAGGAATCGTATGCATTGAACAGCGTTTCTGGTTAGATAGTGAATCCCAAAATGCATAAAAAATTGTAAAAGAATCCAGGAAAACTGTAAATACTCGTGCGCGTTAGACTGCTATACTGATAGACGTAAAATTGGCATAAGGATGCCAAAATTTGAATAGGAGGAGTGAATTTTATGAAAAAAACTGGAAAGCTTTGGCGGCGGGTCTCGGCCTGCGTTCTGGCAGTATCCATGCTTTGTAGTATGGCAGTACCAGCTTCCGCCGAAGCGGAGTCCTCCCGACGTGGAAATGTTAATTATGTTTCCAATCAGGGAGAGTTGTTGGAAACCCCGCTGGTGCAGCTGCCTCTGGGAGCAGTAAAAGCGCGTGACTGGTTGGAGAACCAGCTTTTGCTGCAAAAGGACAATTTGACCGGCAATATGAAAAAATTCAACAATTACAACTATGAGACCAGTGAATGGCTCAACCACCAGAGCGGGGATAACTGGGAAAAAGGCACCTACTTCTTCCGCGGGTTGGTGGCATTGGCGTATGCGTTAGATGATGCCGAATTAAAAGAAGAGGCGCAGCAATGGGTGGAGGCGATTTTAAGCAGCCAGACGGAGTCAGGCGCTTTTGGCCCCACCAGCAGCCTGGGAAATTGGTGGTCCCGTATGCCTGCCCTGATGGGAATGCGCGATTATTATGAGGCTACCGTTCACCAAGGGAATCCGGATGAGCGGGTACTGCCTTTCTTTGAAAAATACTACCGTTATCAGGCAAAAGAACTTCCCAACCGGCCCCTCAGCGATTGGGGCGACGCCCGCGGGGGAGACAATCTCGAATGTGTTTTCTGGTTTTATAACCAGGTATATGATCCCGCAGACCCGGAAGCCAGCCAGTGGCTGCTCGATCTGGGAACGTTGCTCTATGAGCAAACCTGGGATTGGCAGGACAAATGCAACAATACGACAATACGCGAGCATGTAGTCAATACCACACAGGGAATCAAAGCGCCGCCGGTTTATTATCAGCTTAGCGGCGATGAGGCGGATAAAGTCGCCTATCGTAATGGTATTTTCAATTATAGTGTGGATCATGGCCGAATTGACAATCAGCCCAATGCCGATGAACGGGCTAGGGATAATCGTTCGACACGCGGCAATGAGACGTGCAGCGTGGTGGAAGGATTGTTGACAGCGGAAATATCGGAGCGTATCTTTGGAGACGTCTGGACGGCGGATCACATGGAACGCTTGGCATACAATTCGCTGCCCGCTTGCTTTACGCCGGACTTCAGTGGACAGTGCTATTATCAGCTGCAAAACCAGGTGATCTCCACAGTGGGATACCATGAGTTCGATTGTGACCACGGAGATGACATCGCTTATGGCGCTCCGGCCGGGTACGAATGCTGTTTCCCGAACTGCCACATGGGATGGCCAAAATTTGTCCAAAATATGTGGATGGCAACAGAGGACAATGGGCTTGCGCTGGTGGCCTACGGGCCAAACAGTGTGACCGCTAAGGTTGCAGACGGAAAAACGGCACAATTTGTGCAGGAAACGGATTACCCCTTTAAGGATGCAATCCACCTGACTTACAACGGGGAAACCGCGGAATTTGAACTAAAACTGCGCATTCCGGAATGGTGCGAAGCTCCGGAAGTTTCGGTCAATGGAGAGGAACAGGAAGGCGTTATTACCGGCGAATATTATACCATCAAACGCGACTGGCAAGCCGGTGATGAAGTCGACGTACGCCTGCCGAGCGAATTGGAGACCTCCACCTGGTACAACGATTCGGTTGCTGTGGAAAAAGGCCCCCTGATTTTCAGCCTCAAGATTGAAGAAGATTGGCGCACAGAAGACAGCAACGACGCCCGCGACATTCAGCAGGCACATCAGGAGCAGTCCCCTCTGCGTGAAATTTATCCGGCAAGCCGTTGGAACTATGGATTGATTGTCAACCGGGAAAATCCAGCGGAGAGCTTCGAGCTTGTGGAAGCAGAAGATGTGGCGCTTCAGCCCTTTAGTGTGGACAATGCGCCCGTTATCCTAAAAGGGAAAGGCCAGATCATCCCGTCTTGGACGTTGGACGGTAATATCGCCGGCCCGCAGCCCTTTGGCCCGACCCCATACGATGAAAGCTTGGTCGAGGATATCGAGCTGATTCCCTATGGATGCGGCCGCCTGCGTGTTACCCACTTCCCCAAAATCGGAGAACCTTCCGATACAATCATAAAGACAGCGGATGTGGATGCGAAGGAAGTTACAGTCCATGGAACTACTTATCAGGAATTTGACAATGTTGTGGTACCCGCAGCGCGCGACTATACCCTGGAAATTCGCGGCGAGGGAACGGGAAGCGTCATCATTAACGGAAAATATTCTCAGGAGATCGATCTTTCTTCCGGACCGGCGACCATTGAAAACCTGAAGGGATTGATCCCCGGAGACCTCCGTTTTGATGCCGGCCAATACAACAATATCCGTTTGGTGGATGCACGGGCCGATCAGATCGAAGTGATTCCGATTCGCCGGACAGTGGATACCATCAAGATTGTCCACACAAAGCGTTCGGACGATGTGGTGAAGGTCATTACAAACCTTGATCCCCAGGAGACGCCGTTCCGCGTGGAATATGGAACGCAGGAAGGGGTCTATACCAACACGGTCACTGGGTTTGAAACAGGGACGATCACACTTTCAGGCATTGATCCAGAAGAGACCTGTTTTGTACGGATTGCAGCCGTTATTAAGGGCGAAGAAGTTACAGCCGAATGCGCTGTTGAACCTGGTTCGGAGGATATTCTAAAGCCAAATCCCGATGTACCACAGGCCTCTTATACCGGATTTGGAACCGTCGAAGATACAGAACGCGATTGGCTTCTGTATGATCCGGAAGGTTTGGTAGAAATCCAGGAAACACCGGACAACCGCTCGCAAATTCATTTCGGAGTAGGCGAGCGCGTAAAAGCGGTTTTGGATCTGGAAGAAGCTTACGATTGGTCGGACTATGTTGCAGAAGCACAAGTTACCATTGATAAAAACGAATACCGGGATGTAGGGCTGATTTTCCGCGGAACAAAGTTCGGCAACAATGCGGATGAATATTATGGATACTACGCCGGTATCGGCAAAAATGGTATTGTGATAGGCTATGCTGACGGAGGCTGGAACCAGCTTGCTGGGATTCCGCGCGATTTCCAGGCAGGCCAGACTTACACCATTAAGGTAGTCGCCCGCGATGAGTACTTTGCAGTCTATGTAGACGACGAGCTGGTATACCGCTTCCATGATAGCCGTTATGCGGTTGGAACCGTTGGTTTCCGCTCTTGGAAAGAAGCCTTTACGGCGAATGGAGTCCAAGTCCGTCCGGTGACAGAAGAGGATTTGAAGGTCTTTGAAGGTTTTGTAAATGAGGATGATCAGCCTGATTCGGAATATCCACCTTATGTCGAAGCGAATTTCTCGGATGATTTTTCCGATGTAGACGCTTCTAATGCCGCTTGGACGAAGCATGGTGCAACTGACAAAATTCAGATTTCCGATGGATTGTTGCACTTTGGTTCAGACGGCGACGTCAAAGCAATGGCGGGAGACGATACATGGAGCGATTATGTTGTCAAGGCCGACATCACGTTGACACAGGATAACACACAAAATGCCGGTATTATTTTCCGCAGTACCAATGAAGGCGCTGGAGCCAATAATTTCCATGGATATTATTTTGGCATCGGACACAATTATTGGATTATGGGCTATGGCGATGGAAATTGGTATCAGTTGGCCAGAGAAGAAGGATTTGACTTTAAAGTGGGAGAACCCCACACGCTTCAGGTCATTGCATGGCATGATACCTTCCAATTCTACATCGATGGAGAATTGGTATACCGTTGGGCAGATGCAAATAGCCGCTATCAAACCGGCAAAATCGGTATGCGCAGTTATCAGCGCAGCTTTGATGTGGATAACGTCCTTGTGCGGCCTCTAAGTGCGGAAGAGCTGGAGGAAATGCAGAAACCCACTGTATTGGATGTAGATGTCACTTCCGCGTACAATACCCTGATGGCTTACTATCCGCTGAATTCCGGCGCAAACAGTTATAAAGTGCTATATGGAACCGAGCCAGGTGTTTACACCCATGAGGAAACCAATATTGCGCATCACCCAAGCCATGCGAAGGACAAAGTCGCTTTCACCGTTCCAGAGGCGGGGACCTATTATGTGAAGTTTGTTGCTCTCAAGGACAATACGGTGATTGCAAACTCGGAAGAATTGGAAATCACGACCGATTTCCGCGCGGATACCATGGAAGACCGCGAGAAACTAGTGGATGTTTTGGCACAGGCAAAGGCAGTTGACACATCCAACTTTACTGAAACCAGCCTGGCCCGTTTGGAGCGCGCCATTGCAGATGCGGAAGCACTCCCAGAAAATGCCAGCCAGATGGCAGTCTGCATTGCAAGGAGCATTCTTTATGCAGCCATGACCACGCCGAATTCCCCGGACTTCCCCAATGAGCCGGACGTGCCGAGCGAGCATACGCTGACCGTCACCTTCCCGAAGACGGTGGAACTGAGCATCGACGGCGAAAAGCAGACGATTGCAAACCTGCTGGGCAAGTATTCGGCCAACGTGATGGCGGACACCGAACTCAATCTGGCTTTTGCACCGAGCGTGGAAGGCCGCGAGATCGCAGGCATCACCGTGAATGGCGAAGCGGTGGCGGAAGAGAACTTTGACGTTACCGAGTATGTCTACAGCGCGGCTATGCCGAACGCGGACACCACAATTGAGCTTGGCTTCACGGTCGTTGACAAACAGAACCTGCGCGCGGCAATTGAGATTGCAGAGGGCAGGGCGGACGAGGCCGATGCAGCTGTTCCGTCCGTAAAGGAAAAGTACGAAGCGGCTTTGAAGGCGGCGAAGGACGTCGAAGCCAAGAAGACCGCAACGCAGGACGAGATCAACACCGCATGGAGCAACTTGATCGACGCACTGCATTATCTGAGCTTTGTCGCAGGCGATAAGAGCCAGCTGGAAATCCCGATGGAGATCGCAGAGTCCATCAACCGCGACCTGTTCACGCCGGACAGCCTGGCAGCGCTGGACGAAGCGTATGCAGCAGCTGCTGACCTGATGGACGACGAGGAAGTTCTGGAAGCGGACATCACCGCAGCAGTGGATGCGCTGTATGACGCGATTTACGGCTTGGTTTTCCGCGCAGACATCAGCGAATTGGAAGCACTGGTCACCAAGGGCGACAGCATTGTTGCAAATGCGGATCAGTACATCCAGAACGACGCATGGACGAGCTTTGAGACCATCCTGGCCGAAGCGAAGACCGTGCTGGACAACCCGAATGCGACGCAGGATGCTGTGGACACCGCAGTGAAAGACCTTACGGCAGCGATTTCCGCCCTGCGCCTGATCCCGGATAAGGATGCGCTGGAAGCATTGATCGGGGAAGCCGAGGCAATCAATACCAATAAGTACACGACGAAGAGCGTGGCAACGATGAAGGCCGCATTGAGCACGGCAAAGGCAGTTTTGAACGACGACCAGGCGACCGAAGAAGAGGTTGCGGATGCAGTCGAAGTGCTGGAGAACAGCATCGACGGCCTGGTCGAGAAGAGAACCTCCACGAGTTCGAAGGGCAGCACGTCTGCCAACATCGGCAACGCATACGGCGCAGCGGGCGTTGTATCTGCAAGCCAGAGCGTGGCAGCGAATGCGTATGTGGTTTCCGATACGACGGTGAACTTCACCTTGAAGAGAGGCAGCGCGTACTGCTTCAAGATGACGGTCGTGAACGGCAACGCCATGGCGCCGAGCTTCACGGCCGGCAACGGCGATGTGCTGAAGACGCAGTTCGTGGCGAAGGTTGGCAACGACTACTACTACAGAGTCTATGCCATCGGCACGCCGGGCCAGAGCACGGGCGTTTACACCACCCTGCCGGGTCAGAACGCTACAAAACACTGCACGGTAACGATTGGCTAAGTATTTCCTTAGGGCTTTCAATGTGGAGCAAAAAGCGAACTCCTCGCAGTTTGCTTTCGTAGGGAACGCCGTAGGCGCGAAAGACGCTGTGCGTCCGCCGTAGGCGCGAAAGGCACTGTGTGCCCGCTGTGCGTCCGATTGGATAATCGAAGATACTAGAATAAAGGGGAAAGGGCACTGCCTTTCCCTGAAAACGGCAAGGACCCAGTCCTCGGAAC
This sequence comes from Anaeromassilibacillus sp. D41t1_190614_C2, assembly GCF_015558525.1. Lineage (NCBI taxonomy): Bacteria > Bacillati > Bacillota > Clostridia > Eubacteriales > Acutalibacteraceae > Anaeromassilibacillus > Anaeromassilibacillus sp. D41t1_190614_C2. Next base: position 7,091 of record NZ_JADMOD010000007.1, read on the forward strand.
TCCGAGGCTGGGTCCTTGCTGTTTTTAGAAAAATTTTGGCTCAGGGAGCAGAATCATCTGCTTCATCGATAGGAATACGGACAAAGACTTTCCGATTTTCCATAGGATTTCTTGCTACGATGAAGTGTTCATAGCATTTCTTTCAGTTGTTCCAGTTGCTCTACCGGCGCCAGACAAGCCCCATTTCGGCATAGATAATACATCACACCGTTTGCCGGGATAGGATAATTCGCGGTATATGGAGCAATTTTTTCCAAGGCCGGTGCATTATTTGTGTTTTTCACCAAGATATGGATAGGTTGCTTTCGAAGAAACGGTTGGGCCTCGGACGGGACAGAACCAACGGTAGAACATAAGAGGCTCTTTGGCGGATCTAAGGCCTCTTCCAACGCCAAAAGTGCAAAACAATGCGCCATGGAAAAATCGGCAATATTCCCTGCGAGAAAACGAAGCTGAAGATCCGCATACGTGCGCCAATCTGGTTCATTCGTCAGCGCAGCCAGACGAACCAGCACAAGCGTTGCCACCGCGTTGCCGGAAGGAAGCGCACCGTCATAGAATTCCTTGGGGCGGGTCAGCAGTTGTTCTGCATCCGATGCATAAAAGTAAAAACCACCGTGTTGGTTGTCGAAAAAGGAATGAACCATCGTTGTGGCAAGCGTAACCGCTTCGTCAAAATAGGAAAAATCAAAGGTTGTATGGTACAATTCAAGCAATGCCCAGGCGTAATAGGCATAATCATCCAATTGCCCTGGATAGGCCGCTTCTCCTGCCCGCCAGCGCACCAGAAGGCGGCTGTCGGCCGTGCGCAGATGCCTTTGCAGAAATGCGTGCGCTTGTTGCGCAGCTTCTAAATAGCGGACGTCATCCAAAACAGTATAAGCCTTCGTGAAGGCTACAATCGCCAGAGCATTCCAAGAGGTCAAAATCTTATCGTCCAGATGCAATTCCAGGCGGGAGAGGCGGTACTGGTAGACGGTTTTGCAAAGGCTTTCTATCTCTGCGGGCGGCTCCGTGTAAAGCGGATGATCCAAGAGATTGGGAAGATTCTGTCCTTCAAAGTTTCCACGGGGTGTGATCCCGAAATACGCACAGAAAGCAGCGCTATCCTTGGGGCCAAGTAGATGCTCGATTTCCTGCGGCGTGAATCCGTAATATGCCCCTTCCTTTCCGTCACTGTCCGCATCCTGCCCGCAGTAGAACCCTCCCTCCGGGGAGGTCAATTCCCGCAAGAGATATTGGAGCGTCTGCTCTGCCATCGTACGGAAAAAGGAGCGGCTGGTCATTTGAAATGCCTCCAGCGTGGTATAGGCGAGAAGCGCGTTGTCATAGAGCATCTTTTCGAAATGCGGAATGAGCCAACGACGGTCCGTGGAATAGCGGGAACAGCCGCCTCCGATATGGTCAAAGAGGCCGCCGCGATACATGTGGCCGAGCGTTTGGAGAGCCATTTCTTGCACTTTGCGATTTTTTGTCCGCGCCGCATACCGAAGCAAAAAGAGCAAATTGTGGCACATCGGAAATTTGGGCGCGGCCCCGAATCCTCCATAGTGGGGGTCGAAACGATCCTGTAATTGGCGAACCGCCCGGTCGGATAAAGACAAACTTGGCTCGGCTGCCCTGTGAAACTGCGCGGAGCGTTCTTGGAGTTCCGCGGCGATTTGCTCGCTGGAATGTAAAAGCATCTCCGGTTGTTCACGCCAGAGCTTAGAAACCTCTTGCAGCAGCTCTATAAGCCCCGCTGTTCCATATTGGGCATGTTTAGGGAGGTACGTTCCAGCGAAAAAGGGCTTTTGTGCAGGTGTCATCAAAATCGTGAGGGGCCAACCACCGGAACCGGTAAGCGACTGGCAAACCTCCATGTAGACCGTGTCGATGTCGGGGCGCTCCTCACGGTCTACTTTGATGGAGATAAACTGTTGATTTAGCAGATCGGCAACCTCTTCATCCTCAAAGGATTCATGTTCCATCACATGGCACCAATGACAGGTGGAATAGCCGATGCTCAAAAAGATGGGCAGGTTGTTTTGCTTTGCTACACGGAACGCCTCCGGCCCCCAGGGATACCAATCCACCGGGTTGTGGGCATGCTGCAAAAGATAGGGCGATTTTTCATGGATCAGATGATTTTCATGCATGGGGAAGATCCTCCTGTGCGGGATTATCCAGAAGATTGCCTTTATAATCGAACCGGGAGCCATGGCAAGGGCAGTCCCAGCTTTTTTCGTCCGAATTCCATTCCAATTGGCAACCCAGATGCGGGCATTGCACAGACACGACGAAAATCTCCCCGTGTTCGTCTTTATATACGCCCGCTTTTTTGCCGTCGTATTCTACAATTCCGCCGTGTCCTGGCGAGAGGGCGTCCAGCTCCGCGCGCGGTGGATTGAAGAAGGTACGCGACAACCCGGCGGTTGCATGCGCTGTTTCCTCGATCAGCATTTTGGCAGATGCAGAGGGCTTGAACCGCTGTGGAGAGAAGACTTCGGCGTCCGGATGGTTTCGTCCCATGATTTGGCTGGTCAAAATCTGTGCCGCCACCATGGAGGAAGTCATTCCCCATTTTTGGAACCCTGTGGCGACATACCAATGGGGCGTTGAGGAGGAGAACGGGCCGATGTAGGGAACGCCATCCAAGGTCATGCAATCCTGTGCAGACCAGGCGGCAATTTCACGGCTTTCCGGCCAATAGCGCTGTGCCAGCCGGCGCAGACGGGCATATCGCCCGCCTGCGGCATTTTCTCCGGTGCGGTGGCTTCCCCCGCCGAGAAGGAGTACATTTTCATCCGGCCGGAAGGAAAGCCCGTTCTCGTCGATACCAAGATACATTCCTTCCATCTTAGCGGTATTTTCCAATGCCAGCACATAGCTGCGCTCCTGATGCATGCGCATAAAATAATATCCCGGCATGTTAAGAAAGGGGTAATGGCAGGCAAAAACAATCGTTTCGGCCATCACCACCCCATGCGGCGTCAAAAGGCGATGCTCTTCTACCGATTGGACGGGCGTATGCTCGTAAATTTCCAAATGGGAAGCGATTACCCGCAAAAAGTGCAGGGGGTGGAAACGCGCCTGTCCGTCAAAGCGGACCGCAGCGCGGACCGAAAAAGGGAGTTCGGTACGCCTAGTAAAGTTTGCCTCGATGCCCAGCCTTCTGGCCACTTGTGCCTCCCGGACGAGGGGTTCCTCTTCCAGGGTGGAATACAAATAGGCAGGACATTGGGTGAATGCACAGTCAATGTCCAGTTCCGCGATCAGAGTGCGGTAGTGTTCCAATGCCTTTTGATTGGCGTGTGCGTACTGCTGAGCCAATTCTTCGCCAAATTGTTCGACTAGGCGGGCATAGAGCAAACCATGTTGGGAGGTGATTTTGGCGGTAGTATTTTTGGTTTGCCCGCTTCCTATCCGCTCGGCTTCCAGGACCACCGGGTGAAGCCCTGCTTTTGCGAGAAAGTAGGCAATTAAAATGCCCGCCATTCCCCCGCCGATTACCGCGACATCTGCACGGAGCTCTCCGCGCAGTGGGGGATAAGCGGGCATATCCGTTGTTTTACTCCAAAGCGACTCCATCAAGAACGAAACGCCTCCCTTCCATCCTTTTGGGAAAAGAGAGGAAAGAAATCTGTTTGATACATAAAAAACCGCCCTTCCATAAAGAAGTGATACTTCTAGTCTTTGAAAGGGCGGAAAAAATATACAGTGGATTGGAAGGGTCAGGTGGCAATCTGGACGGAAGGCCCCTCGACAGAGACGTCTTCCTCTGCGCGCAGCTTGACGGAGGAGGCGTATTCCGTCGGGGTCATTCCTGTGATGGCCTTAAACCGGCGGGAAAAATAATGGATGGTGGAGAACCCAAGCGCGTGTGCAATCTCTGTGAAGTTTTGCCCGCCCTGGCGGATCAGCCGTTTGGCGGCCTCAATCTTGAGCCGGCAAAAGTATTCCATCACCCCGCCTCCCGTTTTGGCGCGAAACATTTTTTGCAGGTTCGAGCGGCCGATCAAATTGTCCTGGCATACATCATCCAATGTGAGGCTGCGGTGAACATTGTTCTCCAAATACGTGATGATTTTGGTGAAGGTGTCCTGGTTGGCCTTTTCGCGGATGGAGGAACTAATTTTTAAATTTGCATCGACGATATTCCCTTTTCGAATCAGGTCGATCAGCATTTGTTCCAGGCTGATTCGAATCAGTTGTTCCGCCCCAAAGGGAGCGTTTTCGCGCCGCTCTAAGGGTTGCGAAGGCGGAGCGTCCAAAGGAGTCGCGTATGCATTGCGCGCCTCGCGGATCATGGCCGCCAAGAGCAGGCTTTCCGAATCGCTCACACGAAGAATTTTGTGCTCGAAGAAACGCATGGCGGGGGAATGGCAACAAAAATTAACCAGAATTAAGTTGGGTGTATGCGCTCCCCGGACCGATATGCTGTGGACCTCCTCCGGTTTATGGAAGATAATATCCCCCTTCCGAAGAAGATAGATGGCATGTTCCGTAGACACTTCAACTTGCCCATTGTCCACATAAAGAAACTCCCAGCAGTCATGTGCAACTTTTGGGGAAGAGAAGTCCTGTGTAAATTCATAATAATGTACAGAAATTAAATAATCGAGTGCGATTCCTTGATTGACCAGCGGGCTAAAAACATCCATGTCCTCACCACATTTCTTTTGCTTGGTTTCGTTCCCTTAAAGCCGTTTAAGGATATGATCGATAGAAACATTTTACACTAAAATTTTAAAATTTTCAATAGATTACTATGTAAAATATACATTGAAAAAGGAGGCTTGCAGAGAAATTTTGTCATTAACACGACATAACAAAAGCACCATCGAATGTGCAGACAGCGAATCCGATGGTGCTTCCATTGAGCGAATCTATGCTTATTCCAAAAATCCTTCCACGATGCGTGTTTCGGCTTCCTTTTCCGTCAAACCGAGCGTCATGAGTTTGATCAACTGCTCGCCGGCAATCTTGCCGATTGCCGCTTCATGGATCAGGGCAGCATCCACGCAATTGGCGCTGATTTCCGGAATCGCGCTCACACAACCGTTGTCCATGATGATGGCGTCGCATTCCGAATGCCCGGCGCACTTGGCGTTGCCGTTCACCTTGGAGAGGAAGAGCTGTTTCGAATCGTCGCGCGCAACCGAACGCGAGACGAGATGCGCGCTGGAATCCGTCCCATTCAGATCAACCTCAAAGCTTGTCTCCGCATACTGCTTGCCGTGCGTCATGATTTTTTCCTTAATGACCAACTTTGCGCGATCCTGCAAAATGGCCTTCGAGAAGCGCTTGGTGGAATCCACACCCTTGATTTGGGTGGTTTCCATCTCCATATAGCTGTCTTCCGCCGCTTCGATATATGTCTGCGGGTTGATGATGCGTTCACCCGTACCCTCGCCCATGCCGATATGTTTCTCCACATAGACGACCCGTGCATTTTTTTCGAGGAAAAAGCGGTGGATGCCGTTGTGCTCCGCACCGTCGCAGCCGTCGGAATTGACGCCGCAGCCGGCGACGATTGTCACATCGGCATTTTCTCCGATGTAAAAATCATTGTAGACCAAGTCCTTGACACCGCTGTGCGTGACCAGCGCGGGGATGTAGATCTTTTCGCCTTTGGTGTTGTTCTTGACGATGATATCGATGCCAGGGCGGTCCGTCTTGGATTCGATGCGGACGTTTTCTGTATTTTGCCGTCCGGCACATTCCGAATCTTCGCGGATATTAAAAGCCGATTTCGTCGGTTCGCCCTTCCAATCGGCGACCAATTCCAATAACTTTTTTGCAATGTTGTCCATCATACACCCTCCTCTCGCGGGCAGAAATGGCAGGTATCTGTTCCGCCCAGCAGCTTGGGCAGCACTTCCTCGCGCGTCCCCTGCGTCAAGACTTTTCCGTTGGAAAGCACCACGATTTCGTCGGCAATTTCCATGATGCGCTCCTGATGGGAAATGATGATGATCGACGAACCGTGGATGCCGTCGTGCAGCTTACGGAATACCTGAATCAAATTTTGGAAGCTCCACAGGTCGATGCCGGCCTCCGGCTCGTCAAAAATAGAGAGCTTTGTCCCGCGCGCCATGACCATGGCGATCTCGATGCGCTTGATTTCGCCGCCGGAAAGGCTTGCGTTGACCTCACGGTCCACATAGTCGCGCGCGCAAAGGCCGACTTCCGAGAGATATTCGCACACCCCGGAGGTGGTCAATTCCCGGCCGGCAGCCAGCGTGATGAGGTCGCGCACCTTGATACCCTTGAAGCGGACCGGCTGCTGAAATGCATAGCTGATCCCCATACGCGCACGATCTGTGATGCTGGCGTTGGTAATATCCTGGCCGTCAAAGAGAATCTGGCCGGACGTCGGCTTGAAAATGCCGGCGACGATCTTTGCCAATGTGGACTTTCCGCCGCCGTTTGGCCCAGTGATCACGACGAATTTTCCACTCTCCACATTGAGGGAAACGTCGTTTAAAATGTCCTTGCTATCGGCAAGGTTGAGAGATATATTTTTTAATTCCAGCATAAAAATTCCTCCAAAGGGACCGCCGGAAAGGGGCGTACCCTTTTATTGTAGATAAATTTACTCCAATTTATCTCTATTATACCAATGCCATGCAGAAAAGGCAATGCATCTACGCAATTTGTTTGCGGTAGCGCACGATGGTGACCGGTTTCCCCAGCGTCAACTCTTGGCGGCCTTCGTCCGGAAGGAAACCGTAGTGGGCGTAGAAAGCGCGCGCCGGTTGATTTTCTTCCAGTACCCAGAGGATTGCCTCCCGGCAGCCGAGCGCCTTTAGTTTCTCCAAGGCCCAATCCATCAACGCGCGGCCAAATCCCTGCCCTTGAAATGGAGGGAGAAGATACAGGCCCTTCACATCCCCAACGTTGGCATCCTCTGTGGGGCAGAAGGCCAACATGCCAGCGGGGACGCCGTCCACATAAACGATGTAAAATTGCTCATTGGAACGATTTTCCCAGGATTTGCGCAGAGCGGCGGTCCTCTTTTCCGGCGTGTATTCCTGCTCGAGAAAATCATCCGGCAATATCCCGCGATACACAGAACGCCAGGACAACGCATGCAGGCGGCCATATTCCTCCAGGAGTGTTTCATCCAGCGGGCGGAGCTCCAAACGCTGCGCGATACTTTGGCGCGCGACCGTGCGCAGCGTATCCCCTGTGAGACGGTAGGTTGTCCATTCGCTCATGGGCACCGCTCCCATAGACCGGTAAAAATCGATGCTCGGCTGGTTCCAGTCGAGGCAGCTCCATTCCAGCCGCCCGCAGCCACGTGCAACGGTGATGGCCGCGAGGCGCTCCAACAGGGCTTTGCCATAGCCATTTCCGCGCTTTTCCGGCAGGACAAACAGGTCCTCCAAATAGATGCCCGCGCGCCCCAAGAAGGTGGAAAAATTGTGGAAAAAGAGGGCCATGCCGACCGGAAACCCTTGTTCCTCGCCGATCAGAACCTCGGCCTTTTTCTTCTCAAAAATCCATTCCCGCAGCAGGGCGTCGTCCGCGATTACCTGGTCGGACATGTGCTCGTAATCTGCCAGGGCGTGAATAAATCCTAAGATGGCGGAAATATCCGCTTCTTGTGCAAAGCGGATGTGAAACGAGTTTTGTGCAGGGGTTGGCTTGTCCATCGTTTATTTCCTTCCTTTGTGCAAATGCCCGGCATCCCCGGCGGCGTGACATCCAGGGGTGGCCGGGCACGAAATTATAGTTTGAAATCTTCCGGATTGTATTCGCGCAGCGGCGGTAGATTCTGCGGCGTGCGCTTGAGCGGATCATAGGAAAAGCTGCGGCATTCGCCTTCCGGTGTGCGGTACTTCCCCAATTGACAGACGCATGCCCCGTCAAAATCCGAACTGTGTGCACAGTATTCGCAGCGGACTTCGATATCACTGCGGAAAAATTTTTTGATCCCTTTCCAGGCCATGTTGCATCTCCTTTGCCGGTTGTCCTTGAAACCATACCATAGGCTAACTATTATAGCAGAATTTCTGCAAAAATTCCACTATTGCTTTGCAGTTTCGATTCGGTTGTCCTTCCGGCATTGAAGCAGGAGAAGGATGCATAGGCCGACGATGGCAACAGCGGCGGGGACGGAACCCATTAGGACGCCGTGCAGGGGCGCGGTTGTGTTGCCAAAGGCCGGCGCTGCCTCCGGAAAAAGGACACAGAGGCCAAAGGTGATCCCGCCCGCCAACAGGCCGTGAAACAGGCGAAACAGCATAAAGCGGGGTATGCTGATCGGGATGCCGGAGATCGAGGAAAGAATCTGAAAATGCACGCAGATGCCGCCCCAGCCGATGGCAAAGGAGAGGACCCATAGGGGGAGGCCCTGCTGCACCGCATCGTTGCAGCCGCCGGTCACCTCCAGCAGAATGGAAACAAAGGTGGACGCGGTGGGGGAGGAAAGAAATACCCGCAAAAGATCTAGCAAGACGGCGAACAAGATGACAAAGCAGCACATGGAGAGCATGGAGCGCGCCGCATCGGAAGCAGAGCAGATCAGCGCTTGCGCAGCGCCCATCCCCTTTTGGGAGGTAGCTTTCCCGCGTTGTTTGCGGGAGACGCCCAAGCTGCACAGAATCCCCAGGAGCAGGGACGCGGAGAGCTGTGAGGCCAAAAGGATTACGCCAGCTTGGGCGTTGCGCAAAAGGCCCGCCCCCACCACACTGAGGACGAACGCGGGGCCGGAGTTGACGCAGAAGCAGAGCATGCGCGCCGCTTCCTGCGGGGTGATTTCCCCCTCTTGGCAGAGCGCGGCCACGGCACGCGCGCCCACCGGATAGCCGCCCACCATGCTCATGACAATCGCCGCCGCTGCGCTCCCCGGCAATCCAAAGAGGATGCGGCATGGGCCGGCAGTAAGCCGGCCCATGGAAGCGGCCAGCCCGGATTTTACAACAAACACGGAGAGCGCCATAAAAGGGAAAAGGGAGGGGATCAAAATATCCACACAGTATCCAATCCCTCGTTTGGCTCCGGCCGCAGCCTGAGTGGGATAAAAGAGCAATGCCGCGGCGGCGCAAAGAACGCCGAGGGGCAGGAGCAGGCGTGCAAAGTGTTTTTTCATGGAAAGGGCCTCCCTTGTTCAAACAGGTTCGTCCCAATCATATGATGCTTTGAGCCGCGTTCAGACCCATATGCATGGACTTTTTTGGATAGAAAGTTTTATTTAGGGATTTGGCTGCATAGGTTTATGAGAGCACGATATAAAGTGAGAAAGTTTGGGGTGAGGCGGATTGGCCGAAAAAAAGATCGAAAACAAGCGACCACAGAGATTCAACAGCCTCCCCATGTCCACATATATGGAGGTCAAAGGGAATCATGAGGTCGTTTTGGAGGGATGCCGGGGAGTATTGGAATACGATACGGATGTGGTGCGCGTCCGTGCCGGGAGGATGACGCTTCGGTTTACCGGGCGCTGCCTGGTGATCCGTTGCCTGACCGCCGATTCCTTAGTCGTGGAAGGCTTCATTACCGGGATTGAATTTCTCTCCTAATACACATCCAAACTGGGAAGGGAAGGATTGTGCGTGATCGTATTGCATGCTCTCCGCTGGGTGATGGGCACCGTCCGCTTTTCCATACGCGGCGCGCCGGAACAATTTTTAAACCAGTGCGCGCGGAGCGGGATCAGCCTTTGGAATATCGAAAAAAATGAAACGTTTACCGCTTGCATTTTCGCGGGAGGTTACCGCCATTTGCTGCCGGCCGCCCGTAAAACGAAGTGCGTCTTGAAAGTGCAGGAGCGCCGGGGCATGCCGTTCCGGCTTGCGTTTCTCCGGCGCAGGAAAGGGCTGGTGGCGGGAGCGGTCCTCGCTTTCCTGCTCATTCAAGTTTTGTCGCTCCACGTTTGGAGCGTGGAGGTTTCAGGAAACGAGGGAATCCCAACGGAGCAGATCGAATCCGTGGCAGCGGAGCTGGGGCTGAAGCCCGGCGTATGGAAAAAGGACGTGCAGGCGAAACTCTTGCAGCAGCAGCTGATGAACGCCTTCCCGCAGGCGAGCTGGCTTTCCGTAAACACGTCCGGTTGCCTCGTCCAAATAGAGCTGGAGGAACTCTCGGAAAAACCGGACCTGGACACCAACAAGCGCGCCTGTAATATCCTGGCAAAGGCAACCGGGCAGATCCTTTACATGGAGGTCTATGCCGGCACACCGGAGGTGAAGGAGGGCGACGCTGTGGTGGAAGGCCAATTGCTCTTAAACGCCGTGGTGGAGGACACCTATGGACGGAGCACACTGAAGCACGCGGCGGGGAAGATCATCGCCGCGACCAAACATACCTTTACCACTCAGGTGGAGATGCAAAAGGAGATCGTACAGGAGACCGGGCATGTGGTGACGCGGCGAAGCGCAACCCTGTTTGGCCTGCGGGTTCCGCTGAGTTTTACCGGAAAGCCGGACGGCGTCTACCGTCTGGAAGCGGAGCAGGTGCGGCTCAAGGTGATGGATTCCCTATTGCCCATCTCGTTCTATACGGAGAATTGGGTGGAAGAAACGCGGCAGCCCGTGCCGCTCTCCCAGGAGGAGGCGCTGGAAAAGGCGCGCGAGGACGTCGCAATTCAACAGAAGGAACAGATCGGGGACGCCAAGATCACGGCTCAGAAGGAGACCGTTGAGGTCCGGGATGGGGTGCTGTACTATCGCGTGGATGTGGAGTGCGAAGAAAATATCGGTGTAGAGTCGGAAGTTTTTCTGCAATCTTGATTTTTTTATGAATTTTGCGGTCAAATTAATGACGAACGAATTTATGTGTGTTATAATCATTTTATTCGGATCGGTGTGAAAAGGAATGGCGCGGGTGCCGGTGTGATCGAAATTTTGCTGCGCCAGGTTGGAGATTAAGGATGTTTGAGCAAAGAATCAATATTGACCGAATGGAGCAGGCCGTGGCGCTTTTCGGCAGCTTCGATGAAAATATTAAGTTGATCGAAAATGAATATACCGTCAATGTGGTCGGACGCGGGTCGGAGATCAAGGTGAGCGGTGAACCGGAAAACGTGGCAAAGGCCGTCCGGGTGATCGAGAGCCTCTTGACCCTGATTAACCGCGGCGAAGTGTTGAGCGAACAGAATATCCGGTATTGCATTGCCCTGGTCAACGAGGGGACGGAGGAAAAGATCGAAACCCTTGCAGGGGACTGCATCTGCGTTACCTCGAAGGGCAAGCCGGTGAAGCCCAAGACCCTGGGCCAGAAAAAATATTGCAACGCGATTAAAGAGAACACCATCACCATCGGCGTTGGACCGGCGGGTACCGGAAAGACGTACCTGGCCGTTGCGCTGGCCGTCACAGCGTTCCGCGCCCAGCAGGTGAACCGGATCATCCTCACCCGCCCAGCGGTGGAGGCGGGCGAGAAATTGGGCTTTTTGCCCGGCGACCTGCAGCAGAAGGTGGATCCCTATTTGCGGCCCCTTTACGACGCATTGTTCGACATGCTGGGGGCGGAGACCTACCAGCGGTATGTAGAGCGCGGAAACATTGAGGTTGCGCCGTTGGCCTATATGCGCGGCAGAACATTGGACGACAGCTTCATCATCTTGGATGAGGCGCAGAACACCACGCCGGAGCAGATGAAAATGTTTTTGACCCGCTTGGGTTTTGGTTCCAAAATGGTCATCACCGGCGACGTCACACAGATCGATCTCCCGGATGGGCGTCATTCGGGATTGAAGGAAGCCATCAAAATCCTGCGCAATGTGGACGATATTGCACAGGTCACATTCAACGAAAAGGATGTGGTGCGCCACCGTTTGGTGCAGGATATTATCAAAGCGTATGAAAAATATCAGGAAGGCAGGCGTTAATTATCATGGAAAAAGTCAGAGTAATCATCGACAACCGGCAAAAAGCAGTAAAAATCCCCACGGGCCTGCGTATGTTGGTGCGCCGCTGCTGCAACGCAGTGCTGCGCATGGAAAATTTCAGCGAGCCCGCTGAAATCAGCGTGACGTTTGTGGACAACAAGCAGATTCAAGAGCTGAATAAGCAGTATCGCAATAAGGATATGCCTACGGATGTCCTCTCGTTCCCGATGGGCGAAAACGGCGTCTACGATGAAAACCACGCCACCGGCGCGAAGATCCTGGGGGATATTGTGATCTCCATGGAAAAGGCGGTGGAGCAGGCGGAATGCTATGGCCACGGTCTAGACCGCGAGGTCGGCTATCTCACGGCGCATTCGATGCTGCATCTGTTGGGGTATGATCATGAGCAGGGCGGCATTGACCGCGTGCGCATGCGTGAGAAGGAGGAGCAGGTGATGACGCAGCTCGGCCTGCCCGCTTCCAGCAGCTATGTTTTGGATGAGGATGAGGAGTAAACTTGCGGTTTGTTAAAAGCCTGAAATATGCCCTGCGAGGCATTGTTTACTGTATCAACAACGAACGGAACATGCGGATACATACAGTCGCTGTGCTGTATGTATTGGCTTTTTCGCCCTTCTTTGAGATGTCACGCGCGCGGTATGCCATCCTTTTGGTCACGTTCGCCCTCGTTTTGATGGCGGAGACGTTCAACACCGTGGCGGAGGAACTTTGCGACCTTGTGGCGCCCAGTTTCCACCCGGTGGTGCGGATTGTGAAGGATATGGCGGCGGGCGGCGTGCTGATTTGCGCCGGGTTTGCCGTGGGAGTCGGGGTATGCCTGTTTTGGCAGCCCGCTGCGTTCCTGCGCATCTGGCGCTATTTTTTGGACAACCCCGCCATGATCGCTGTGCTCTTGGCGAGCATCGCTTTGGCGTTGGTATACATTCTGGCAGGACCGCTCGGCATCCGGGACTTTTTCCGAAAGAAAAAGCTCCCGCGGACGCCCTAAATGCGGCAGAAAGGAAACAAAAAACGGATGGAATTGGAAACGATGCGGCCGGAGGACCGGACCGCTTTTATTGCGATCGTAGGCCGCCCCAATGTGGGAAAGAGCTCGCTTTTGAACCGGATGCTTGGGCAAAAGGTGGCCATTGTGTCCAGCAAACCCCAGACAACGCGCACGAGGATTATGGGCGTGTTGACGGAAGGGGCCGATCAGCTGGTCTTTATCGACACGCCCGGCCTGATGCGCCCGCGCAACCGGCTGGGGGATTATATGGTGCGTTCTGTGACGGAGTCCGTCTCCGGCGTGGACGCTTGCCTGCTGGTGGTGGAAGCAGGGCAGAAGATTTCCCCGGCAGACCTCGATTTGATCGAAAAATTCCGGTCGCTTGACATGCCCGCGGTGTTGGCCATCAACAAGATCGACCTCTTGCAGGACAAGAGTATCCTGATGGCGCAGATCGCAGAACTTTCCGGGCTGTTTGCGTTTGAAGCGGTGGTGCCGGTATCGGCGCAAAACGGCGACGGCGTGCGCATCCTGATGGACGAGCTCAAAAAGCTCGCCATGCCCGGCGGCCATTTCTTTGACGACGACACTCTGACCGACCAGCCCGAGCGCGTGCTGGCAGGGGAGATCATCCGCGAAAAATTGCTCCGCTTGCTGGATAAGGAGATCCCCCACGGCGTGGCCGTGGCGGTGGAGCGGATGCGCGAGCAGGAGAACGGCGTGACCGAAATCCACGCGACCATTTTCTGCGAGCGCGATTCCCACAAAGGGATCATCATCGGCAAGGGCGGTGCCATGCTGAAAAAGGTCGGTACCTATGCCCGCGAGGATATGGAGCGCTTTTTTGGCTGTAAAATCAATTTGCAGCTTTGGGTCAAGGTGAAAGAGGGTTGGCGCAACAGCGACGCGATCCTGCGGAGCCTTGGCTACGATAGCAGCAGTTTCGACACATAATTCTATAAACATATAACAGATATTACCGTTCATACCCGTTTCCCTTTTTGCACATAGTAAGCATGAACAGGTTCCACAAATCTTAGGTATTATGGAACGAAGGAGTTGCGCGAAGATTGCTTGGAAAAGGGGCGAACGGAATGGACGACTATGACGAGCAGGCGGCGTGGTCCTGCTTTACGCAGACGGGCCGCGTACAGGACTATCTGATCTACACCCAATGCAAACAGCAGAACGCCGCCCGGCAGGAGGATTCCCATGCAGATCGAGACAGACGGCCTGGTGATTATGGAGCGGCAGGTGGGTGAGAGCGACCGGCTGATTACGGTGCTCACCCGGGAGGAAGGCGTGTTGCGTGCTTTTGCGCGGAAGGCCAAGCTGCTGCGCAGCAGCAAGCTCTCCGCTACCCAGTTGCTCTGCTATTCCCGCTTCCTCATTTATAAGGGGCGGGATAAATACATAATCGACGATGCACAGCCGGTCGAAGTGTTTTTTGATCTGCGGCGCGACATCGGGAGCCTATCCCTTGCCCAGTATTTCTGTGAGCTCGCCGGTGCGCTTGCTCCACAGGAGGCTGAGGCGGGGGATTTTTTGCGTCTGCTTCTGCGGGCGTTTTACTATTTATCGAAGGGGACCCGGCCGCATTTGCTCGTCAAAGCGGCGGTGGAGATGCGGATGCTGTCCTTGGCGGGCTATATGCCGGACCTAGTCTGCTGTGCCGGCTGTGCCTGTTACGAGGCGGAGACCATGCTGTTTTTGCCGCGCAGCGGCGTCCTCTATTGCCAATCGTGTTATTCCCAGGGGGCGGAGCCGGCGGTGCCGCTTTCCCCCGGCGCGCTGACCGCACTGCGCCATACCGTATATGCGGATTTTGACAAGCTGTTTGCGTTCCGCCTTCCGGAGGAAGGGCTTTGGGAAGTGGCCAGGGCCAGCGAAGCCTATGTGCTGAACACCTTGGGGCGCAGCTTCCCCACCCTGGATTTCTATCACCAGGCGGAACCGGGCGGGAGGGCAGCGTCCGCAGAAGGAACACAAACGAAAAAAATGGATAAAGGATAGGAATGTATATGATTACCGAGCAATGTACAAAAGGATTGGAGGACAATCCGGAAGCGTGCCGGATTCGCCAGGCCGTATTTGTGGACGAACAGGGGTTTCACAACGAGTTTGATGAAATCGATCCGGAGGCCTGGCATGTGGTGCTTTGGGAGGACGGGGCTGCACTTGCGACCGGGCGCGTGTTCCCAAAGCAAGGTTCGGATGGCATTTGGACCATTGGCCGCGTGGCGGTTTTGAAACCGTACCGCGGGAAAGGGCTTGGCGCGCTGGTTGTGCAGAAGTTGGAACAGGTCGCTGCCCAGCATGGGGCCAAGGCGTTTACCCTCTCCGCCCAGGTGCGGGCGCAGGGGTTCTATGAGGCTATCGGCTACCATGCCAAGGGAGAAACCTATTTGGATGAATACTGCCCGCATGTGACCATGACAAAACCGGCGGGCGAGGAGAATCAAGAGGAACAGTCATGAGTGAAACAATGGAACGACATTTTAAGGCTTTAGAGCTGGATAAAATCTTACATTTATTGGCGGAAGAGACCTCCTGTGACGCGGCGGCGGAACTGGCGCAAAATTTGCGCCCCTCCACGTCCCTGTCCCAGGTGAAACGCCTTCTGACGGAAACGGACGAGGCCCATACCATGATGGCGCGCTTTGGTGCGCCGTCCTTTGGCGGCCTTAAGGACGTATCGAATTCCCTGCGCCGGGCGGAAGCGGGCGGTACGCTCAATATGACGGAGCTGTTGCGCATCGCCACCGTCCTGCGCACGCTGCGTGGGATTGTGGATTGGCGCAGCAAAAGCGAGGGCGTGAAGAGCATCCTCGACGACCGGTTCGATGCGATTATGCCGAATAAATACTTGGAGGACCGGATCAACCATGCAATCCTCTCCGAGGAGGAGATGGCGGACAACGCCTCCCCACAGCTGGCGACCATCCGGCGGAAGATCCGCTCCGCATCTTCGCGCGCCAGGGAACAATTGGAAAAAATGGTGCGGTCGCCGGTCACCCAAAAATACCTACAGGACCCGATCATCACCATGCGCGACGGGCGGTTCGTCGTGCCGGTCAAGGCGGAGTGCCGCGGCGATGTGCCGGGCTTGGTTCACGATACCTCCTCCTCCGGCGCAACGGTGTTCGTTGAGCCCATGGCCGTTGTGGAGGCAAACAACGAGGTCCGCGTGCTGCTCTCCCAGGAGCAGGCGGAAATGGAGCGCATCCTGGCGGAGCTCTCCGCAGAGGCGGGCAATTTTGCCAGCGGGATCATTTCCGGATACAAAGAGGCGGTGGAGCTGAACCTGATCTTTGCCAAGGCCAATTTGGGCTATAAGATGAAGGCGACCCTGCCTCTGGTCAATGACGAGGGGAAGATCGAACTCAAACGGGCGCGCCATCCGCTGATCGATAAGGAAAAGGTGGTGCCGACCGACATCGAGCTCGGCCTGCATTTTGATACCCTGGTGATCACCGGTCCGAATACCGGCGGCAAGACCGTTTCGTTGAAAACGGTTGGTTTGTTGACGCTGATGGCGATGTGCGGCCTGTTGCTGCCCGTGGCGGACAACAGCCAGATTTCGATTTTCAACCATGTGTTGGCGGATATCGGCGATGAACAGAGCATCGAGCAGTCCCTCTCGACGTTTTCCGCCCATATGACGAATATTATCAAAATCTTTGAACAGGCCGATGCATCCAGCCTGATCCTGCTGGATGAGCTCGGCGCGGGGACGGATCCGATCGAAGGCGCCGCGCTCGCCATGTCCATTTTGGAGGCATTGCGCCGCAAGGGGACGCGCATTGCGGCGACGACGCATTATGCGGAGTTGAAGGCCTATGCGTTGCAGACAGAGGGTGTGGAGAACGCCTGTTGCGAATTCGACGTGACGACGCTGCGGCCGACATACCGTCTCTTGATCGGCGTGCCGGGACGCTCCAATGCGTTTGCGATTTCCCTGCGCCTTGGCATGGACCCGGAGATCGTGGAGCACGCCAGGGAGCTGGTTTCCAGCGAGAATACCCGGTTTGAGGACGTCGTGCAGAGCTTGGAGACCAGCCGCCAGCGCCTGGAAGAGGAGCGCAAGGAGGCACAGCGCCAGCGTTTGGAGGCGGAGGAAGCCAGCCGCGCGGCAAAGGAACGCAAAGATGCCATCGACGCGCAGGCGGACCGCGAGATGGAGGAAGCCCGCCGCCGTGCCTCCGAGCTGATCGCCCGCACGCGCGGCCAGATCGACGCGATGCTCAACGAAATGGAGGAACTCAAAAAACAGAAGAATAAGGCGCTCACAGCGGAGCAAAAGGCCAAGCTGAAATCCGGCCTGCGCGCGCTGGAGAACGAGGCCGACCCGGTTCGGAAAAAGGACGAGGAAGCCTATGTCCTTCCGCGCCCCCTCAAGAAGGGCGACCCGGTGTTGATCTATGACATTGACAAGAAGGGAACGGTCCTTCAGCCCCCGGATAAGGACGGCAAGACCGCACTGGTCCAGGCGGGCATCATCCAAACGCGCGTGCCGGTCTCCAATCTGCGGCTGCTCAATGAAAAGCCGGTGAAAAAACCGCAGGGATCGGTCACCCGCAGCGTCAACCGCGCCAACGTCCGCGCGGCGATGGAGCTGGATGTGCGCGGTCAGACATCGGATGAAGCGCTGATGAATGTCGACCAGTTCATCGATTCCGCGGTGTTGGCGGGCATCAATATGCTCACCATCATCCACGGGAAAGGGACCGGCGCCCTGCGCGCCGCCGTGCAGCAGCATCTCAAGCGCCACCCCAACGTGAAGAGCTTCCGCCTGGGCACCTTTGGCGAGGGCGAAGCGGGTGTTACCATCGTAGAACTCAAGTAAAGTGAGGCCGAAAGAATGACAAAGGGGAGCGAAAAGAGCAAAATGTGGATTGCATTTGCAGTTGGTTCCGCGGTGTTCGCGGCGTTGACCTCTATTTTGGCGAAGATCGGCATCGAGGATATGGATTCCAACCTGGCGACGGCCATCCGCACCGTAGTGGTGCTGGTTTTAGCCTGGGGAATCGTATTTGCCACTGGCGCGCAGGCGGGGATTAGCCATATTTCGGCAAAAAGCTTTTTGTTCTTGATCTTGTCCGGATTGGCGACGGGGCTCTCTTGGATCTGCTATTACCATGCCATTCAAATCGGCCCTGTTTCGAAGGTGGTCCCCATCGACAAGTTCAGCGTGGTGATCACCATGGTGTTGGCCTTCCTGTTTTTACACGAAAAGGTGGACGTCAAAACGGTCTTGGGTGGAATCCTGATTACCACAGGCACGCTTGTTATGATTTTGTAGATCTCATAGACGGCATGCCCCCGGCATACGGATCATATATAAGGAATTGAGGTCCAGGCAGGCGGCTGGTCGTACTGCCTGGACCTTTTTCGAAGCTTCTGGAAAAGGAGGAATCCAAAATGGATGAGACAAAAAAGAGCAAAAAGGGTTTGGCGATTGGGATAGCGGTGGTGCTTCTGCTTCTGGCGGCTGTGGGAATCACTATCGGCCTGGCACTCAGCGACCCCTATGCCGGTACGGTACAAGCTGCCGCGCAACCGGAGACCGTCGTCATAAAGCTGGCGGAGTCGCTGCTCACCGGGGAACCAGCCGTTTTGACCAAAGAGGAGGTCAGCGGCCTGTTGGCCAGCCAGGTAGCTGGGTTGCAGGGGGGAGGATTTCAGGTGTTGGATCTGCAATGCGTATCCGTGGAGGATGGCATCGCGGAATTTTACATCCCGGTATCCTTCTCCGGCCTGCGGTTGGGGGTCAGCGCCCAGTTTACCGTGGGGTGCAACGCAGAATCGGAGACCATTTGGGCGGAGTTGCAGTCCGTTCATCTGGGAAGATTGCCAGTCAAAACCGAATGGGTGATGGGCGCTGCGGAGGCCCTGCTGCCCGCCCAGGTTTCCGTGGAAGGGAATACGCTGTCGATCCCTTCTTCGTTTTTTGACGAACAGGTCCTGGGGGGAGCGGTCGGGGTGACCGTTCAGGATTTGCGCGCCACGCCCGAGGGCTTTTTGGTACAGGTGCAAGGGAATTTGGAGCGGATTCAGAGCAGTATTGGACAATATTTGGAGCAATTTCTGTCGCCAGGGGATTGACAGAAGCGGGCATTTGTTGTATAATCTCCAACTGTAAAGGAAATGGCTTTACAGTTGGAGGGAGGGCCAGCCGTGGCAAAGGATTTGGAGATTTCCTTTCTGCTGGATTTCTACGGCGACATGCTGACGGAAAAACAGCGTGAGGTGATTGAATTCTACTACAACGAGGACCTGTCCCTTTCGGAAATCGCCGACAATGAGGGCATCACGCGCCAGGGGGTGCGCGATTCCATTAAACGCGCCGAAGCGCAGCTGCTCGATATGGAACAGCGCCTCGGTTTGGCAAAGCGGTTTCGCGAGATGCGCAGCGGGCTGGAACAGATTCGCGAGGCGGCCCAGCGCATCCAGGATTACAACAAGCACTATGTGTATTCCCGCGATCTTTCCGAGGATACACAGACGATTATAGACTTGGCGCAGAAGCTATGTGAATAGCCAGCGCGCGGGAGGGAGATACAATTTGGCATTCGAAGGACTGGCAGACAAACTTTCCGCGGCCTTTAAACGGCTGAAGTCAAAGGGAAAACTGAGCGAGGACGATGTCAAAGAGGCCATGCGAGAGGTGCGCCTTGCACTTCTGGAGGCCGACGTCAACTACAAAGTCGCTAAGGACTTTACCAAAAAAGTGACGGAACGTGCCGTCGGCGCAGAGGTCATGGAGAGCTTGACCCCAGCGCAGATGGTTGTAAAAATTGTCGATGAAGAGTTGACTGCTCTGATGGGCGGCGGCGAGACGCGTCTGGTTTCCCCGCCGAGCCCGCCCGCCATCATCATGATGTGCGGCCTGCAGGGTTCCGGTAAAACCACCCACTGCGGCAAATTGGCGAAGATGCTCAAAAGCAGGGGCCACCGGCCGCTGCTCGTGGCCGGCGATATTTACCGCCCAGCGGCCATCAAGCAGTTGCAGGTGGTGGGTTCCCAGGCAGGGGTCGCCGTGTTTGAAATGGGCACGGAAAAGCCGGTGAAGATCTGCAAAGAGGCGATCCGCCGCGCAAAGGACTACGGCAACGATTATGTCATCATCGACACCGCCGGCCGTCTGCAAATCGACGAGGTGTTGATGGAGGAACTGCACAACATCAAGGACGCGGTCCATCCGACGGACATCCTGCTGGTGGTCGATGCGATGACCGGCCAGGAAGCGGTCAACGTCGCAAAGACGTTTGACGAAAAGCTGGACATCACCGGCGTCATCCTGACCAAACTCGACGGCGATACCCGCGGCGGCGCGGCGCTCTCCGTGCGCGCGGTGACGGGCAAGCCGATCAAGTTTGCAGGTACCGGCGAAAAGCTGGACGACCTGGAAGTGTTCCATCCGGACCGCATGGCGTCCCGTATTCTCGGCATGGGCGATGTCCTGACCCTGATCGAGGAAGCCCAGGTCAAAATGGATCAGAAGGCGGCAGAGAAGGTTTCCCGCCGGATGCTGGAAAATAAAATGGACCTCAACGACCTCTTGGACCAGTTCAAGCAGGTCAAACGGATGGGTCCGCTGAAATCCGTCCTCAGCAAGATGCCGGGAATGGAAAAGCAGCTCAAGGATGTGGACATCGACGACCGCGATATGGACCGCATGGCGGCGATTATCCTTTCGATGACCAAGGAGGAGCGCGCGAAGCCCTCGATCATCAACCCGTCCCGCAAACGCCGGATTGCGGCAGGCAGCGGCATGCGTGTCGAGGATGTCAATCGCCTTCTGCGGCAGTTTGAGCAGACGCAGAAGCTCATCAAGCAGCTCCGTGGAAAAGGCGGAAGACGCCGTTTCGGTTTTTAAAAGGTGATCTTACCAAAACTTTTGGTGGAGATAGAATGATTCTATTTTGGAGGTGAACATCAATATGGCAGTAAAGATCAGACTGCGCAGAATGGGCGCGAAGAAAGCTCCGTTCTACCGCATTGTTGTTGCAGATTCCCGTTATCCGCGCGATGGCCGTTTCATTGAGGAGATCGGTACGTACGATCCGATGCAGGAGCCTTCCGTCGTGAAGGTTGATGCAGAAAAGGCAAAGAAGTGGATTTCCAACGGCGCACAGCCGACCGACACCGTGAAGACGCTGTTCAAGAAGAACGGCATCCTGTAAAGGAGGCAATGCGTTGTATACGGAGGTTAACATGAAGGAACTGCTGATTGCAATTGCTCAGGGCCTTGTGGAAGACCCCACCGCTGTGAACGTCGATGTCGACGATTCCGCGGAGGACGGTTCCATTGTGTACCATCTGCATGTTGCAGAGGCGGACATGGGCCGGGTCATCGGCAAGCAGGGGCGCATCGCAAAGGCGATCCGCGTAGTGATGCGTGCCGCAGCAACCCGCACCAACAGCAAGATTTCTGTCGAAATCGACTGAGCATAAAAAGGAGGGCAGACATGCGTCCGCTCTCTTTTTTGTTATCTGCAAAGGAGGAAACAAGATGCGCAAGCAATTTTTAGAGGCAGGCCGCGTCGTGGGGACGCATGGTGTCAAAGGGGAATTGCGTGTAGAGCCATGGTGCGATTCCGCAGCTTTTTTGGCAAAGATACACACGTTGTATTGGGATCGTGGGAGTGAAGAATTGCAGGTGGTTTCCTCGCGCGTGCATAAAAGCCTGCTGCTTCTGAAGCTGGAGGGCGTGGACACGGTGGAAGAAGCGGATGCCTTGCGCGGCCGGATCCTCTATTTAAACCGTGCGGATGTCAAATTGCCAAAAGATCGCTATTTTGTGCAGGATATGCTCGGTCTGACCGTCCTGGATGCGGATACAGGCAGGCGGTACGGCTTATTGACCGAAGTCATGCCAACGGGCGCGAACGACGTCTATCAGGTCACCGGGGACGACAAGGTGAATTATCTGGTTCCTGCTATCCCGGATGTGATCGTCGATGTGGACATCGACGGGGGGATTATGAAGATTCGGCCCATGAGGGGGATTTTTGACGATGCGGATTGATATCCTCACGCTTTTTCCAGAGATGTGCGAGACCGTCATGGCGGAAAGCATCATCGGGCGTGCCCGCAAGCGCGGGGCGGTGCAGGTGTGTTGTCACCAAATCCGCGATTTTGCATATGATAAACATAACCGGGTAGACGATACACTGTTCGGCGGTGGGATGGGAATGCTGATGATGGCAGAGCCCATCGCTTTGTGCATGGACGACCTGGTGGAACAATTGGGGAAAAAGCCCCATGTTCTGTACATGTCCCCCCAAGGGAGCGTTCTATCCCAAGAGAAAGTGAAAGAATTGGCAATGTATGAGAATATTGCCATTCTATGTGGGCATTATGAGGGTGTGGACGAGCGCGTGCTGGAAGCTTATGTCGACGAGGAAATCTCGATTGGCGACTATGTGCTGACGGGAGGCGAACTTCCTGCCCTGGTGGTTGCGGACGCTGTGTGCCGCATGAAAGACGGCGTCCTGTCCAACGACGTTTGTTTTGAAGAGGAGAGCCATTACAACGGCCTGCTGGAATATCCGCAGTACACCCGCCCGGCAACGTGGCGCGGGAGGAGCGTCCCTCCGGTGCTTTTGTCGGGGAACCACGCAGCGATCGCAAAATGGCGCCGGGAGCAATCACTTTTGCGCACATTGCACAAACGGCCAGACTTGCTCGCCGCGGCGGAGCTGACAAAACAGGACAAAAAATATTTAGTATCGTTGGAAACTCATGTGGAAAAAGAATAGATACTTATACAATTTGTCTGATTTTGGAAGATTTGATTTTTCAAAAATATGGAATACGGCACAAAAGTTTTCAACATTCATAGCAAGATGCACAAAGGTCGCGGGGACAAAAAAGCTCCAATTCGGTTATCAATCCAAAGTTTTTTCAAATTTATTGACGGCCTTCCGAATTGTGATATAATAACTCCATGATCTGGTTTACAGGGTCTTAATTGTATTTTAATTTGGTTTGGTTGGAATGGTTTTGACTTTGATTTTGTTTTAGGAGTGAGTAAGAATGTGCGTTAAAGAGGTTTTGGTTCAGAATCAGGTGGGTCTCCATGCACGTCCGGCGACGTTCTTCATCCAGAAGGCAAATGAGTATAAATCTTCGATCTGGGTGGAGAAGGAAGAGAGACGCGTCAATGCAAAGAGCTTGCTGGGCGTCCTTTCCCTTGGTATCGTAGGGGGCACGTCGATTCGCATTATTGCGGACGGTCCCGATGAGGAAGAAGCTGTAGAAAACCTGGTGGATCTGGTAAAATCCGGTTTTGCTGAGTAATTTTTTGAGAGCCGGGAAGATCTAAAGGTGTGTGGATGCACCTGTGTGCCAAGTTCAGTCCTTGGAACAAGATGAAAAAAGAACGCCCGATGGGCGTTCTATTTTTTTATGACGTCTTGTTTCAGACGGAATATAACCGGTGGGCTGTTTCAATTATCTTGTATTGATCGACCTTGCCCGATAAAACCGGAATGAACCATTTTGCAGGAGGGAGGGACGGCCGTGGAAGAGCAGGAGAAACATTTGGAGCATATCCGGAAACTGCGAAAAAAGGCCATGCGCTTGCCATTACACCCCGGTGTGTATATCATGCACGACAAAACAGGGAAGATCATCTATATTGGAAAAGCCAAGGCGCTGAAAAACCGCGTCAGCCAGTATTTTGGCAGTGAAAAGAATCACGACAAAAAAGTCCGCCAGATGGTCAGCAACGTGGAGGACTTTGAATATATCCTCACCGACAGCGAATTCGAAGCCCTGGTGCTGGAATGCAGCCTTATCAAGCAGCATACCCCAAAGTATAACATCCTTTTGAAGGACGACAAGGGGTACCATTACATTAAGGTGACGCGCGGACCCTGGCCGCGCATCTCGCAGGCGAAGCAGATGTTGGACGACGATGCGGACTATATCGGTCCGTTTGTCAGCTCCTGGGCCACGAAGGAGACTGTGGACGAAGCGCTGAAAATCTTCCGCCTGCCCTCGTGTTCCCGCAAATTCCCCCAGGATATTGGAAAGGGGCGGCCGTGCTTAAACTATTATATCAAGCAGTGCAGCGCACCCTGCCAGGGCAAAATTTCGCAGGCGGATTACCGGGAAGCGGTCAAGGAAGCGATCGATTTTCTGCGCGGCGGAAGTGCGGAATGCGTGCGGAACCTGACGAAAAAAATGGAAGAGGCGGCGGAGAACCTTGAATTTGAACGCGCCGCGCGCATCCGTGATCGCCTTGCGGCAATCAAGCGCATGGGCGACCGTCAGAAGGTGGTGGCCTTAAAGGTCCCGGAACAGGATATCATCGCCTTGGCGCAGGGCCCGGAGCGGAATTGCTTTGAAGTGTTCCGCTTTATGAATGGCCGCCTGTGCGACCGGGAAACGTATTTGATGGGGGAGATTGGCGAGCCAGAAGCTGCACGAAGCGAGTTTATGGAGCGCTATTATTCCATGCGCGACCGCGTGCCGCCGCGCGTAAGCCTCGATGGACCGGCATCGGATATGGAGCTGCTCTCGGAATGGCTGAGCCAAAAGGCCGGGCGGAAGGTCCTGGTATACGTCCCGCAAAAGGGCGAGCAGGCCCAGCTGGTGGAGATGTGCCGCAACAATGCGGCGGAGCAGTTGGCGCAGTCGGTCGGGCGGACGGGGCGGGAAGCCTCCGCGCTGGACGAGCTGGCCCGCTTGTTGGGAATGGCGCATCCCCCTGCCTATATCGAAGCGTATGACATCAGCAACCTGGCTGGCGGGGATAATGTCGCAGGAATGGTGGTGTTTGAAAATGGCCGCCCACTTAAAAGTGCGTACCGTAAGTTCAAGATCAAAACGGTTGTGGGGCAGGACGACTACGGCTCCATGCGGGAAGTGATCGGGCGCCGTTTGCAGGAATACTTCGCAAACAAGGACAGCGGCGAAGGCTTTGGCCGCCTGCCGGACCTAATCTTGCTGGACGGCGGCAAGGGGCATGTGGCGGCGGTGAAGCCAATTTTGGAGGCGTCCGGGCTGGACATTGCGCTGTTCGGTATGGTCAAGGACGACAAACACCGTACGCGGGCCATTGCAGAGGACGGCGGGGAAATCGCCATCAACTCCAACCGGAAGGCGTTTACGCTGGTTTCCTCCATTCAGGAGGAGGTCCACCGCTTTGCGATCGGGTATCACCGCCAGACGCGGAAAAAGAACACCCTGACCACCACCCTGACCGAAATTGAAGGGATTGGGGAAACGCGCGCACGCGCCCTCCTGCGGCATTTCCGCACCTTGACGGCAATCCGCCAGGCGGATCTTGCAGAGTTGGAAACCGCTCCAGGGATGACAAAACCGGCGGCTAAGAAGGTCTACGAGTATTTCCATGGGGAAGAACCTTCAGACACACCATCGGTATTGTTCTGAGCGGTTTGCCTTGCGCTTGACAGATGCAACAGATAATGGGATAATAAAAGGACAATTTTACATCTTCGATTTTTGAAGGAGTATGTATATGCGAATTATTACTGGATCAGCCCGTGGGAGGCGCCTCTTAACGCTGGAAGGCGAGGACGTCCGTCCGACAACGGAGCGGGTGAAGGAGGCTTTGTTTAGCATCCTACAGTTTCAAATAGAGGGGCGGCGTGTGCTGGATCTATTTGCGGGTTCCGGGCAACTGGGCCTGGAGGCGCTCAGCCGCGGCGCACGCGAAGCAGTCTTTGTGGATGCGGGAAAAGAACCCATTTCCATTGTAGAAAAGAACCTTGCTAACACCGGTTTAGGAGAACACGCCAAAGTTTTGCATATGGATTATGCGGCGTTCCTCTTGCGGCGAAACGATCCCTTTGATATTGCATTCCTAGATCCACCCTACCGGACAGGCCTTTTGCAAAAGGCGCTCCCGATGACTGCCGCGATTATGAATAAGGGCGGCGTCATTGTATGTGAGCATCCGGTTGACGAGGAAGTCCCGGATACGGCGGGGGATTTTGAAAGGAAGCGCGATTACCGTTATGGGAAAATTTTATTGACGGTATACCGGCATAGGGATTTATGATAGGGCAGTTCTATGAGGGACGAGTTTGGAAAGGAAGAACGCTATGAAACTTGCAATTTGCCCGGGAAGCTTTGACCCGGTCACAATTGGGCATCTTGATATTATTGGGCGAGCTAGGAAAATCTTTGACCATGTGATTGTCGCCGTGATGGTAAATCCTGAAAAACATACCATGTTTACCACTGAAGAGCGGATCGCGCTGATTCAGAAATGTACAAAGGACATGGAAGATGTAGAAGTGGTCAGCTTTGACGGGCTTTTGGCGGACTATGCCAAGATGCGTGGGGCAACTGCGATTGTCAAGGGGTTGCGCGCGATGTCCGACTTCGAATATGAATTCCAGCAAGCGCTTACAAACCGGAAGCTCAACCCGGAACTGGAAACCGTTTTCATGATTACAAGGGCGGAAAACATGTTCCTGAGTTCTAGTATTGTCAAACAGATCGCCAGCTTTGGCGGCGATGTGTCTAATTTTGTACCGGCGTGCATTTTGGACGACATCAAGGAAAGAATCTATGCCGCAAAGAAGTGAAGCGCCTTGGTTGGGGACCCGTTTTCCCAATAGATAACACTGCGGCTCTCGGAAAGGAATGATCGAGACGATGAACGTAGAAGAATTGATCGATGAACTGTATGAGATGGTAGAGAAGGCGTGGAACCTTCCACTCAGCCGCGGCCGAGCGGTGCTGGATGGGGAAGAGGTCAAACAAATTTTGGATGAGATCCGCGAGAATCTGCCCCAGGAGCTGCTCAAAGCAAAGGCGATTGTTGCGGATCGCAACCAGATCATCAGCACGGCGAAGATGGAGGCCGAAACCAAGATCCGCGTGGCAGAGGAGCGCGCCCGGGCCATGGTCAATCAGGATGAAATTGTTAAACAGGCACAACAGAAGGCAAATGACCTGCTGACGCAGACGCAGATAAAAACGCGTGAGATGCGCAAAGCGGCCAACGAATATGTGGATGATTTGATGCGCCGCACGGATGAGGCGCTTGCCGCCAACCTTGCAGAGCTGCGCAAAACCCGCCAAAACATCAAAGCAACGCAGCGTTCCGGTCAAAATTGATCGAATGAATTGTATTGTTCCACTAGAAAAGTATGGTAATATTTGGATAATATAGAAAAAATTAATTTTTTCTTGAAAACGCACCACAAGATCTTGTGGTGCGTTTTTTTATACCACTAGATAAGCGGATTTCGTCCAAAAGAAGATTGGGATTTGTCGAATTGGTTGACATAATCAAAATAAATTAGTTGCATTTTTGTTACGAATCGAGTATAATCGTAATCAATAAGTGGAGGAAGGTGGGGCGAAATAGTAAGATGTGGTTTATAAACCCATCGTTCGCCCTGGAAAGGCGTTGCAATTATGTTGATCGGCGAATACCAACATAATATTGACGCGAAAGGCCGCGTGATTGTCCCCGCCCGGTTCCGGGAGGATCTGGGCGAGCGTTTTTATGTCACAAAAGGCCTAGATCACTGTCTGTTTGTCCTTCCCCCCACTGAATGGACCAAGTTGCAGGAAAAAATCATGGCGATGCCCATGGGAAAGGCCCGTGGGATCCAGCGCTTTTTCTTCTCCGGAGCCGCAGAAGTGGAGCCGGACAAGCAGGGGCGTATCCTGCTCCCACAGCACTTGCGGGAGTATGCGGGATTGGAAAAGGATGTGGCTTTTATCGGGACTTCTAACCGGGCAGAGATTTGGGATGCCCAGCGGTGGGCTTCCTTTAATGCAGAGCTAGATGATAGCAGCTTGATTGCCGTCATGGAAGAGTTGCAGTTCTAAGTTTGAATGGAAAACCAAAAAGAGCGCTTCCAGATGCCTGTCCATCGTAAAACAAACCCAAAAACCGGAGGCACATAAGGATGGAATTTCAGCATAAACCCGTGTTGTTTGATGAGGCAATCGCCTCTTTGGAGATTCGCCCCGACGGGGTTTATATTGATGGAACCGCAGGCGGTGGGGGGCACTCCAAGGCGATTGCAGACCGCCTGACAACCGGAACGCTGCTCTCCATCGACCAAGATCCGGACGCGGTTGCCGTGGTCAAGGAACGGTTAAAGGGGATGGCGTGTTCGACCGTCGTACGCGCGAATTTCAGCGATATGGACCGCGTGGCGCGGGAGAGGGGCCTTGTGCCTGTGGATGGCGTTCTGCTGGATATCGGTGTCTCCTCCTATCAGCTGGATACGCCGGAGCGTGGGTTCTCCTATCATTCCGATGCACCGCTCGATATGCGTATGAGCAAGCAGGGGCCCAGCGCCAAGGATTTGGTGAATACCCTGTCCTGGCAGGAGCTGGCGGAGATCATCAGCCGCTACGGGGAAGACCGCAATGCAAAAAGCATTGCCAAGGGGATCGTCCGTGCCCGTGAGGATGGGCCGATCGAGACCACCGGGCAGCTGGCAGAGATCATTAAAGCGTCCGTTCCCGCAGCTGTGCGCAGGGAACAAGGGCATCCGGCCAGGAAAACATTCCAGGCGCTGCGCATCGAAGTAAACGGCGAGTTGGATGCGCTGTCCGATGGGTTGGACGCTGCGTTCTCTATCCTGAAGCCGGGTGGGCGCCTGGCAGTCATCACCTTTCATTCCTTAGAGGATCGGATGGTGAAACAACGTATGGCATCTTGGTGCCAGGGTTGCACATGTCCACTGGATTTTCCGGTGTGTGTATGTGGAAAAAAGCCGAAGGCGAAGCTGCTCTATAAAAAGGGGCTTGCTCCAACCGAGGCGGAATTGGAACAGAATCCCAGAAGCCGCAGCGCGCGGCTGCGGGTTTGCATCAAACTTTGATTTTGTAAAGAAATGAGGAAAGAAGGGTCTGTGCATGGCGACGCATACCAGAGGCGAGGCGTATGATTTTGAGCTTTTTGAGCCAAAGAGAAAGCAGGAGTTGCAACCGCAACCCCAAAACAATGTCATACGGCTTCCGCGGGAAGAACTGGAAAAGAACCGCCGTCCGAAACACAGGGCCTTCAAGGTGATTTCTGTGTGTACATTCCTGGTGGTGATGTTGGGAATTGTTGGGACGTTCGTGTACGGACAGGTCCGCCTTTCCGAATTGACGAATGAAATCAACAGCACGACCACAGAGCTGTCTGAGCAGGAGAGCTTATATACCCAGTTGAAAATGAAATCCCAGGCAAAGCTGTCGTTGGAAACCGTTGAGGAATACGCAGAGACGCAGTTGGGAATGCGCAAGTTGGAGCAAAACCAGGTGGAATATATTAGTTTGTCCGAAGGGGACAAGGGCGAAGTCCTGGAAGAGGATTCTTCGGAGAACTGGCTGACCTCTGCTTGGAACTTTATTCAACAGTTATTATCATAATGTTTACCAATGCGCATATAGATTGAAAGGGACCGTTCATAAGAGGGGATTCCTGTTCCATGGGATACATCAGGATTCCTCCCGAAATCAATGATTGTAGAAGCGGGAGAGTTAAGAGGGTATCTTGACTCTCCGCTTTGTAATATGGAGGTTGCAAATGGCAAAAGGAACAACGATCCGAATGTGGAGACGCACCGCTTTTCTATTGGCCATTCTCATCATTGGCTTCGCTGTGGTTGTAGGGAGCCTATTCCGCTTGCAGTTGGTGCAGGGGGAAGAGATGCAGACCCGTGCGGTAGACCAATATCTGAAAGATACGTCTATCAGCGCTAAACGCGGTACGATCTATGACTGTAATATGAAGGTGTTGGCAAAGAGCGCCGGTGTCTGGAAAGTGGTATTGGAGCCCAATTATATCACCGATGACAACCGGGGATTGATCTGCAACGGGCTGTCCCAGATTCTCGGTCTGGACAAAGCGGACTTGATCGAGAGAAGCAAGAAAAAGACCTATTATGATGTGGTTCAGAACAAGGTAGAAACCGACGTCAAGGACCAGATTGTAGCCTTTAAGGAAGAAAATGAGATCACCAATGGGATTCGGCTGATCCCGGATTACAAGCGCTACTATCCATACGGAAAGTTTGCCTCTTCCGTGCTGGGATTTACAGGTTCGGACAATCAGGGCTTGGCGGGCATTGAAGCGCAGTATGATTCGGAGTTAACGGGCGTCCCTGGGCGCCTTGTTACGGCGAAAAACGCCGTTGGAACCGATATGCCATTTGACTATGAACAGATGGTGGATGCACAAAACGGCCACAGCTTGGTCCTCACTATCGACGAAGTGGTACAGCATTTCCTGGAAAAATATCTGGAAGAGGGCGTAGCGAACAGCGGCACCAGAAACCGTGCCTGCGGGATCGTGATGGATGTCAATACAGGTGCAATCCTTGGAATGGCGGTCAAAGGGGACTTCGACCCCAATGATCCGTTTACGTTGAGCGATCCCAAGGAACAGGCAGCGGTCGACGCCCTCCAGGGGGAAGAACGGACCAAGGCGCTGAATGAGGCGCGGCAGAAGCAATGGCGGAATAAGTGCGTCAGCGACACCTATTACCCAGGTTCCGTCTTCAAAATGGTGACAGCTTCTATGGGATTGGAAGAGGGCATCATCAGCGAGAACACCTCCTTCTCCTGCCCGGGTTATTACGTGGTTGCGGACCGCCGTATCAGCTGCTGGAAGTCGGGCGGCCATGGTTCGGAGACCTTTGCCCAGGGATTGTGCAATTCTTGCAACCCAGTATTCATTCAGGTGGGTGAAAAGTTAGGCCCGGAAACATTCTTTAAGTATTTTGAAGCGTTTGGATTTACCCAGAAGACGGGCATCGACCTGCCGGGCGAGTCCCGCAGTATTTACTACGACGAGACAATGGGCCCCGTGGAACTGGCGACCGAATCCTTTGGTCAGAACTTCAGTATTACGCCCATTCAGATGATTACTGCGGCAGCGGCCGTTGCAAACGGCGGCTATCTGGTGCAGCCGCATGTGGTAGCCCAGGTGATCGACGATGAAGGGAATATCGTCCGAACAACGGATACGACGGTCAAACGCCAAGTGATCTCCAATGAAACATCCCGCAGAGTGAGTGCGATGCTCCAGGAGACTGCAACCACAGGTACAGCTAAGAACGGCTATATTGCAGGCTACCGCGTGGCTGGTAAGACCGGTACTTCCGAAAAGATCGCGGAATGGGTTGCACAGGGAAAACAGGGAGAAAAGAAATACATCGCTTCTTATTGCGGTTACGCCCCAGCGGACGATCCGCAGGTGGCTATGCTAGTGTTCTTCGATGAACCGCTTCCGCAGGGTGGCCAGGTGTTCGGCAGCGCGATTGCAGGCCCGCCGTTTGCAAAGGCGATGAGCGAAATCCTCCCCTATCTCGGCGTGGAGGCCAAATATACGGAGGAAGAACTTGCGAAGCTGGATACCAGTACCCCAGATGTGTTAGGCAAGAACGTACAGGAAGCTCAGAACACTCTACAGAGCGCAGAGCTTGATGTAAAGGTATACGGCCAAGGTGAGACTGTTCTCTCGCAGGTACCAGAACCGGGCAAAAGTATTCCGAAGAGCGGTTGCGTGGTTTTGTTCACCGACGAAGAGAGCACTTCGCAGACAGTGACAGTTCCCAACCTTGTAGGGCTTACTTTATCACAAGCTAACTCCGTGGCGGCCAATGCAGGGATCAACATCAGTATTTCCGGCGCAGCGCTTACCGGGAACAATGCGGTTTCCAACCTGCAAAGTATCCCGGAGGGCAGCCAGGTTCCTCCAGGGACTATGGTAACAGTTGATTTTGTGGAGTTGGATTCCGTGGAATAGAACCAAGAAATGGTTTAAAAAAGGCGATATATCCGTGCTTTTTCCCAATGAACCTAGGGGGAAAAGATGGTATAATGAACATATATGGAAAATTCCCATTGGGAATGTAGAAAAGCCGCCGGAATGGCAATCCTGGGCGGCTTTTCTACGCAGATGGGTTATAATAATACCGCGTGTGCGCGGAAATGGTGACAAAGGGGATATTGCATATGGCGGACGGCATCTGGATACTGGCGGCGGCGGTCATTGCGTTTGCAGTGACGGGGTTGCTTGGGAAATGGCTGGTACCATTTCTGCACAAGATCAATTTCGGACAGACGATCCGGGAAGTGGGCCCCAAGTGGCATCAAAAGAAAAACGGAACGCCGACGATGGGCGGTTTTATGTTCATCATCGGCATTTTTGTGGCCGCTGCGGCCTGCCTTATACTGTTCTACCGGGCTTCTGGGCAAAACCCCCAGGATATGAACATGCAGACAAAGCTGCTGGGCGGCTTCCTCATGGCAGTAGGTTTTGGCGGTGTCGGCTTTATCGACGACTATATCAAGGTAGTCAAGAAGCGCAATTTGGGCCTCAACGAAAAGCAGAAGCTGATTTTGCAATTTCTGGTGGCAGGCGCGTATCTTCTTTCCCTCTATCTCTCCGGCGGTTCATCGGTCACCTTGATCCCGTTCCTGGGCGGTGTGGACCTGGGCATTTTTTATTGGGTAATTTCCCTGCTGGGGATTGTGGGAATGGTCAATGCAGTCAATTTTACCGATGGGATCGATGGCCTGAATGCCTCGGTGACATTTTTTGCCTCCTTGATCTTTATGGTGATCGCCGGGATTTTGGGGGCGAACGGCATGGGAATCCTCGCCGCTGCGACAGCAGGCGGATGCCTTGGGTTCCTGATCTGGAATTTCAATCCGGCGAAGGTCTTTATGGGCGACACCGGTTCCCTGTTCCTGGGCGGGATGGTCTGCGCATTGGGCTTCGGCCTGAATCTGCCGGTTTTGATTCTTCCCATCGGGATTATTTATATTGTAGAGATCCTTTCCGTCGTCTTGCAGGTCACCTATTTTAAGGCGACCGGTGGAAAGCGGCTGTTTAAAATGAGCCCTATTCACCATCATTTTGAGATGTGCGGCTGGAGCGAGGTCAAAATTTGTGCCGTTTTCAGCCTGGTGACGCTGTTGTTTGGCGCGTTTAGCGTGGCGGCGGCCTGGTTTGGGCTGTAAGCGTTAAAATGACATTTTTGGCAATCGATTTGTGGTTTAATGGAAAAAGAGCCCGTAAGTTTTAGACTTTTCCGAGGATTGACCGGATTCGAAAGGGGGACGTCTTTATGGCGACAAGGGCGGACAGCAAACGCGGAGCAACCGTAACGCGCTTGCCCACCGCGCGGAATTCAGACACGGGGGAGATCCCTCGGAAGGCGTCGTTTGGAAGGCGAATCCGGAAAAAATTCCGCTTGTTTTCCGTGCGTGCAGGGATGGACCTGCCTTTCTTTTTCCTGGTGCTCACGCTCATGGTGATCGGCCTGATTATGCTGTTCTCTTCCAGCTATGCCTATGCCTATTATAATTATGGAAACAGCTATTATTTTATCATCCGGCAAGCTGGCTTTGCAGTTGCGGGTATTTTCATTATGGTGGCGATCTCCTATTTTGATTACCACCACCTACACAAATTGGCCATTCCAATCCTATTAGTCACTTACATGCTCCTGGTGTTAGTGCTGTTTATGCCCGAAAGAAACGGCGTGCGGCGCTGGATCTATCTAGGGCCGGTCAATTTCCAGCCTTCTGAGATCGCCAAGTTTGCTTTGGTCCTCATTTTTGCCCATTTGATCTCCATCAATTTCAAGCGTATGAGTACCTTCCGGTATGGGGTGCTGCCGTACCTATTGATCTTGGGTTCGATTGCGGTTTTGGTCCTGCTTGAAAAGCATGTCTCTGCAACCCTGATTTTGGTAGCGTTGGCGGGCGTGATGCTGTTTATCGGAGGCGTCCAATTGCGTTGGTTTGCCATTGCCTTTGGGGTGTTGGGTGCGGCCGTGGCTTATATTGTCTTGTTTAGCGCAAAATTTGGCTATGCGAGCGACCGCATCTCTGGATGGCTGGACCCCTTCGGGACAACCGTGGATACGTGGCAGACGCGCCAATCGCTGATGTCGATTGGATCGGGCGGTTTGCTGGGCCTTGGCTTGGGGCAGTCCCGTCAAAAATATCTGTATCTTCCGGAACCGCAGAACGATTTTATCTTTGCGGTGGTCTGTGAGGAGCTTGGTTTTATTGGTGCCCTGCTGATTGTTATTTTGTTTGCCATGTTGGTGTGGCGTGGGATCACTGTGTCCCTCAAAGCGAAGGACAAATTTGGCATGCTGTTGGGGATCGGGCTGACTGTCCAAGTGGGCTTACAGGTGATTTTGAACATTGCCGTGGTAACCAATACCATTCCCAATACGGGCATCAGCTTGCCCTTCTTTAGTTATGGCGGTTCATCCCTGATGATTCTTCTGGCGGAGATGGGGGTTGTCCTGTCGATCTCACGAACTTCCACGATTGAAAAGACATAGCCCCGGGCAGTTGGATTATGATAGGAGAAGGTATTTATGAGAGTTTTGTTTGCTGGCGGCGGGACCGCCGGGCACATCAACCCCGCATTGGCAATTGCGGGATACCTGCGTGAGCGGGAACCGGATGCGGAAATCTTATACATCGGTGCCAAGGGCGGCATGGAAGAACGTCTGGTTCCGGCCGCAGGGTACCCGTTCCAAAGCATCACGATTTCGGGCTTCCAGCGAAAGTTGAGCTGGGAGAACTTGAAAAAGAACGCAAAGACCGTTGTGCGGATGTTCACCTCAAGCCATGAAGCGCGGAAGATTATTGCCGAATTCAAGCCGGACGTCTGTGTGGGAACGGGAGGTTATGTGAGCGGGCCTGTGATCCGCGATGCCATCAAGATGGGGATCCCGTCCGTGATCCACGAGCAAAATGCGTATCCGGGCGTTACCAATAAGGCGCTGAGCCGGCACGCGACACGGACCATGTTGGCGGTGGCAGATGCCCAGCGGCATCTTGACCCCAAAGCACGCTGCGTGCTGACGGGCAATCCTGTGCGGCAGGAGGTCATCCGCGCCCGGCGGGAGGATGCGCGCAAGAAGCTGGGGTTGGACGAGCGCCCCCTGATCCTTTCCTTTGGCGGGAGCCTTGGCGCCCGTAAGATCAATGAGGCGGTGGCCGACCTGCTGGTATGGAGTGCCCATTCGGGGAGGTTCCAACATATTCATGCTTATGGCCAATGGGGGAAATGGTTCCCCAGCCTTCTAAAGGAAAAAGGGTTAGATCTTGCCAAACATCCCCAGATGGATATCCGGGAGTATATCAACGACATGCCGGATTGCCTGGCGGCGGCGGATCTCGTGATTTGCCGTGCCGGCGCCATTACGCTCAGCGAGTTACAAGCGCAGGGGCGTGCATCGATCTTGATTCCTTCCCCGAATGTGGCGGAGAACCACCAATACCACAACGCCATGGCGTTGGTCAACCGCGGCGCTGCTGCAATCTTGGAGGAAAAAGACCTGAGCGGGGAAGCGCTCTGCAAAAAAGTCCAGGGATTATTTGAAAATCCCGATACGATTCCTACATTTGCGGCAAACGCCAAAAAAATGGCAATTCTGGATGCAAATGAGCGCATTTATCATATCATAAAAGAGATTATAAAGTAGGGCCTGCGCTCTTTTTTCTAATGTGCACAGCATACACCCCCTGTGCATAGTATACAGCAGTTCAAAAAATTCCTGTAATACGTGGAAAACGCCGGGCGCCGGCATGTTTCCCAGGGGAAAAGGGGTGCGGCTATGTCAAAACTTTTGATTCAAGGGCCCAGCCGGTTAAAGGGGGAAATTCGCGTACATGGCGCGAAAAACAGTACACTACCTTTGATGGCGGCTTCGCTGCTCTGTGACAGCACATGTGTGCTACATAACTGTCCGGTCCTTTCCGATGTAAAGACTTCGGAAAAGATTTTACAGCATCTGGGGTGCCGCACGGGGCGCTCCGGCTCGGATGTTTTGATTGACCCGCGCGGCGTGGAACAGAGCGATATTCCAGAGCACCTGATGCGAGAAATGCGCTCTTCCATTGTCTTTTTGGGTGCGATCCTTTCCAGGATGGGCCGTGCAGAGCTTTCGTTTCCAGGAGGTTGCGAGTTGGGTCCGCGTCCGATCGATCTGCACCTCTCCGCTCTGCGGAAGATGGGGGTCACCATTCAAGAGGATCACGGTTGTTTGAAGTGCAGTGCGCCGGAAGGACTCAAAGGCGTCCAGATTGCCTTTTCTTTCCCGAGCGTTGGGGCGACGGAAAATGTCCTGCTTGCCGCCTGCTGTGCAGGTGGAACGACCACGATTACCAATGCGGCCCGTGAACCAGAAATCTGCGATTTGGCGGATTTCTTAAACTGTTGCGGTGCGAAGATCAGCGGTGCAGGGGATAGCACCATTGTTATTGAGGGTGTAAAAAGCCTGCACGGCTGTGAGCATGAGGTGATCCCAGACCGGATTGCCGCTGCAACTTATCTGGCGGCAACGGCGGCGACGGGGGGCAGCATTATATTGAACCACGTCGTCCCGGAACATCTGGCGCCAGTCCTTCCATTGTTTGAAGAAAGTGGATGCCGTTTTGCTATTCATGAAAAGGAGATTTATATGTCTGCGCCAAGCCGGTTGGGCCGGATAAAGAATGTGCGGACCATGCCTTATCCGGGTTTCCCGACAGACGCACAAGCGCCTATGATGGCAATGGCCGCCGTAGCGAATGGCACAAGCATCTTTGTTGAAAATATTTTTGAAAGCCGTTATAAGCATGTGGGGGAGTTGCTCCGCCTGGGGGCCAATATCAAGGTGGAGGGGCGCGTAGCTGTGGTGGAAGGTGTTGGACGCCTTTCCGGCGCGCCTGTGGAAGCGGCAGACCTGCGTGGAGGCGCAGCGTTGGTCGTAGCCGGGTTGGCGGCCCAGGGGGAAACCCTCGTCAGCGGTGTGCGGCACATTGACCGCGGGTATGAATGCTTAGAAGAAAATTTGTGCCTTCTCGGCGCGCAGGTAAAGCGGCTTCCGGATTGATAGGGAGCCAAGCGGCAAGTCCAAATGGAAGGAAGTGAAACCAGCATGGTAAGGACACCCAACGGCACGAGAGACGGCCCGCAAAGCCGGAGGACTCCACAGAACCCTCCGAGAGAACCGCCGCACTATTCCAGTGGGCGGCAGGTCCCACACGGAATTGAGCAGCGGGCGGCTCTACGCCGCCGCCGGAAGCGCCGGCGGGCAATCCTATTTTACATAGCGATGTTTTTGTTTGTCGTCGTTGCAGCGGTGACGCTTTCTTTAACGGTGTTGTTCAAAATCGATACCATCCAAGTGACGGGTAGTTCTCGTTATCCAGCGCAGCAGATTGTTTCGATTAGTGGAATCGTGCAGGGGGAAAACCTGTTCTTAGCCAAGACAAAAGAGGCGCGTACGGCCATTGAAAGCCAGTTGCCTTATATCAAAGCAGCAACCGTTTCCCGGCAGTTACCTGCCACCATTGTGATCCATGTCGAGGACGATACCGCAAAGGGTGCGATCGCCTATGAAGGGCAGTATGCGCTGATTGGAAGCGGCGACAAGGTATTGGAATTTGTGGATACTCTCCCCCAGGGGGTTACTTTGGTGAAAGGGCTGGATCTTGCAAAGGCCGAAGTAGGGCAACCGATTGTATACACGGATGATGTGGAGTTGAGTTCCTCGCCTGCGGACGATGCTTCGGAAGCGGATGGGTCGTCTGCCGAAGCATCGGGGAGCAGCCCTAGCGAGTCCACACTTGCTGGGGGGGAAGATTCCAGCCACAAGTCAAAAGAGATCTTTCAGGAGCTTTGGACGGCCATTGAGGAAAGCGGATTGGACAAGATTACGGAGATCGATCTTAGCGACCGGTATAACCTCGTGATCCTTTACGATAACCGCATTACGATGGAGCTGGGGTTGCCCACCGATTTGGAGTATAAACTCCATTACGCAAAAGGAATATTAGATGCCGGAGGGATCAAAGATACCGAAAAAGGAACTTTGAAGCTTTCGGATGCCATGGACAATAGAGTACCATTCGAACCGGATTATTCAAATTCGAGTGCAGCGGCGCCTGGATAGCTTGGGAAAGTTTGGAAACTTTTAAGCTTACGCAAATAGTTATTGAAATTGTTTTGTAAAAGTGATAAATTAGTAATATCCTAGGCAAAGTCTGGCGCTATGGAATAAAAGGATGTTTAAGGGGGACGCAGCAATGCCTTTTGAGATTGATAATGATTTTGACAATATTGTACAGATAAAAGTGATTGGCGTCGGCGGCGGCGGCGGGAACGCTATCGACCGCATGGTGTCCATGGGGGTCCAAGGGGTGGAGTTTATCTCCATCAATACAGATAAGCAGGCACTTTACCGTTCAAAAGCAACCCAAAAGATTCAGATTGGCGAGAAGGTGACCCACGGAAAGGGCGCCGGCTCGAAGCCGGAGATGGGCCAAAAGGCCGGTGAGGAAAGCCGTGAGGCAATTGCGGCGGCGATCCGTGGGAGCGACATGGTATTCATTACCGCCGGTATGGGCGGCGGTACGGGCACGGGTGCGGCGCCGATCGTTGCGGAAGTGGCGCGCGATATGGGTGTTTTGACCGTTGGCATTGTCACAAAACCCTTTGCATTTGAAGGCAGACGCCGCATGGAACAGGCGGAGAGCGGAATCGCCGCCTTGCGTGAACATGTGGATTCCCTTGTAGTCATTCCGAATGAACGCCTGAAGTTGGTGAGCGAGCAGCGGATTACGCTGGTGAATGCGTTTTCCATCGCGGACGATGTGCTCCGCCAGGGCGTGCAGAGCATCTCGGACCTGATTAAGCTCCCCGGATTGGTCAACTTGGACTTTGCGGACGTTACGGCGATCATGAAAGACGCTGGCTATGCGCACATGGGCGTTGGCCGCGCATCCGGCAAGGATAAGGCGGAGGCAGCGGCAAATATGGCGATTTCCAGCCCGCTGTTGGAGACGGCGATCAATGGCGCAAAGGGTGTGATTGTGAATATTACTTCTTCCCCGGATATCGGTTTGGACGAAATCGAAACAGCCTCTTCTATGATTGCTTCCCAGGCACACGAAGATGCAAATATCATTTGGGGCGCTGCCTTTGATGAGAGCATGGAAGACGAAATGAGTGTTACGGTTATTGCTACTGGATTTGCAACGCACGACGGCACCAACGAAGCCGCCCAGGATGACCGTAAGAGCAGCGCGCCTACGGGGACGTATTCCAATAATACACGCGATAGCCGTGATAGCCAGTCCCGCCGGTCAGCTCCAGCCCCCATCGACGACGATGATACTTTCATAGATATCATGTCGATTTTTAATCGCAAGTAATCGTACATAAGGACGCTTAAAGCCCGGAACATTCCGGGCTTTTTTCGTGCCCATTCAAAACTGGAATAGAAAAAAGATGATTTGAGGCCAAATTGGGCCCTGTGTGGCATTACAGGATAAATTTCTGAAAATAATGCGCAAAATGTGCTGCGCACCCTTGAAATCTCCACTTTTTGTGCTATAATGAATTTGTTATCGAGAGAAAAAGTGTTCGCGCGTACATCCGCGCGCATTTTTTTGCGCATTCCTGCGCCCGTTGGGAGGTGGCATTGTGAAACCGGACCCTTTATGTAGTCACATAGAAAAAGAGAATAAAGGAGATGAACGCAATGCTGTCCTACTACAAGACGATTGATGGACATATTACTCAGTTGGAGGCATGCGAA
The DNA here is from genome assembly GCF_015558525.1 of Anaeromassilibacillus sp. D41t1_190614_C2. Classification (NCBI taxonomy): domain Bacteria; kingdom Bacillati; phylum Bacillota; class Clostridia; order Eubacteriales; family Acutalibacteraceae; genus Anaeromassilibacillus; species Anaeromassilibacillus sp. D41t1_190614_C2. Next base: position 46,479 of record NZ_JADMOD010000007.1, read on the forward strand.
CCGGGTTGCTGGATCAACTGCATTGCCCCGACCGATGCGGAGATTAGCGGCCTGATTGAAGATTTCCAGATTGAACCGGACTTCTTCCGTGCCGCAATGGACGAAGAGGAATCTTCGCATATTGATACCGAAGATTACAGCACGTTGGTCATCATCGATATGCCGGTGGCGGAAACGTCCGGCGACAATGTGACCTATTCCACCACGCCGCTCGGCATCATTATCACAGAAAAAAATGTGATTACCGTCTGTACAAGGGGGAACCCCGTCCTGGATGAGTTTACAGATGGGGCGGTCAAAGGGGTACAGACCAATCTGAAAACGCGCTTTATCCTTCATCTGATGCTCCGGATTGCAACAAAATATTTGCAGTATTTGAAGCAGATTGATAAACTCAGCAGCCATGTGGAGCGTGAGCTGCGCAAATCCATGAAGAATTCTGAGCTGATTCAGCTTTTGGATATTGAGAAGTCCTTGGTCTACTTCTCCTCTTCGCTAAAAGGCAGTGAAATTACCATTGAGAAAATTTCACGCGGACGCGTTGTGAAGCTTTATGAGGAAGACCAGGACCTGCTGGAAGATGTGCTGATCGAGGTCCGGCAGGCGATTGAGATGTCCAGCATTTATTTGAACATCCTTTCCGGCACGATGGATGCCTTTGCCTCGGTCATCAGCAACAACTTGAACATCGTGATGAAGGTCTTGGCCTCCATCACCCTGATCATCTCCATTCCGACGGTTATCTCCAGTTTCTATGGGATGAATGTCGAGGGGCTTCCGCTGCCGTTTTTCTGGTTCCCGTTGCTTTTGGCCATTGTAAGCATGGGGATTGCATATTTGATCCTTCGGAAGAAGGATATGTTCTAAAGGGACGAACCAAACGAGGGAACTGCAAAGGCAGCTCCCTTCTTTTGTGGAGGGATAAAATCATGGAACGGATTCGGGTTCATACCAGTGAATTGATGGAGCGCGCGAAGACGCTCCGCGCGGGCGACCAGCTCCTGTTGAGCGGCACCATTTACACCGCCCGCGACGCAGCGCACAAGCGCATCTGCGCACAGTTAGACCGCGGAGAGGAGCCGCCCTTCCCGATACAGGGGTCCACCGTTTATTATGCCGGGCCGACGCCCGCCCCGGAGGGGTTGCCCATCGGTGCCTGTGGCCCGACCACTTCTTCAAGGATGGACGTCTTTGCCCCGCGCTTGCTGGATCTGGGCATGGTGTGCATGATTGGGAAGGGGAACCGCGCCCCAGCCGTGGTGGATGCCATCCGCCGTAATGGGGCTGTATACCTCTGCGCCATCGGCGGTGCCGGCGCATTGGCGGCCAAATGTGTGCGCAGTTTAAAGGTGATCGCTTATGAGGATCTCGGTTGTGAGTCGGTCAAGGAACTTCAAATTGAAGATTTTCCACTCTTTGTGACCATTGATTGCGCGGGGGGCAGTCTCTTCGCAGATTGATCCCATTAGAAGCGAGGGGGATTTTATGACCAATTTATTGATACGCCTTTTTGTCAAGGATTATCAGGACGTGGAAAATCACACCGTGCGCGAACGCTATGGGAAATTCGCCGGGATTGTTGGCATTGCCACCAATATCCTGTTGTTTTGTATCAAGATTTTTGCAGGGATTGTCTTTCACAGCGTCGCGATTGTGGCGGATGCGGTCAACAACCTGTCGGATTCCGCATCCTCCGTGGTGACTTTGGTAGGATTCAAGCTTTCGGCAAAACCGGCGGATAAAGAGCATCCCTATGGCCATGCGCGGATTGAATACATCAGCGGGCTGATCGTATCGCTGGTGATCCTTCTGCTGGGATTCCAATTGGCGCAGTCCTCTCTGGGAAAGATCCTCCATCCGGAAGAGAGCGAAACCAGCCTGGTGGCGGTGGGAATCTTGGTCGTTTCGGTGCTGATCAAGTTGTGGCAATTCCTGTTTTATCGGACGGTTGGCCGGCGTATTTCCTCAACCACACTGGAGGCGACGGCGGCGGACAGCCGCAACGACGTATTCAGCACGGTTGCCATTTTGATTGGCATGGGGATCACCTGGTTGACCAGCTATAATTTGGATGGCTGGATGGGCTTGATTGTGGCGCTTCTGATTGTGGTCGGCGGCGTGCAGTTGATTATGGAAACCAGCAATCCGCTGTTGGGGGTCGCGCCGACCGAAGAATTGGTGCAGGGTATTTACCAAAAGATCTTGAGCTACGACGGTGTTCTGGGCCTGCACGACCTGAATGTACACAACTATGGGCCGGGCCGCTGCTTTGCTTCGGTACACTGCGAGGTCCCTGCGGAGCAGGATATCTTGGTCAGCCATGATATCATTGATAACATTGAGCGCGATTTCCTTCGGGATATGAACATCCACCTGGTGATCCATCTGGATCCCGTGGTGACGGACGATGAACGCACGACAAAGCTGAAACAACAGGTGGAACAGATTTTAAACGGACTCTCGGATCAGATCAGTATGCACGATTTCCGTGTGGTTTGGGGGACGACCCACACCAATGTGATTTTTGACGTTTGTGTGCCGTTTGGATTCCAATGGTCGGATACGGAGCTGATCCAGCGCATTTCGGAACAAATTGCAAACTTGAACGCTACTTACTTCGCAGTGCTGACCGTAGATCACGATTACGTACCTCGCATCGCAGAAAAAACGAAAGAGTAAGATCACAGATAAACATTCGGCATCCATTGTATTGGGCAATATGGAGGAATCCATGTTGTCCAATTTTTTGTTTCAGAACGAGTTTGTTTGTTCATAATTTATTCATTGCATTTTGGGAAAAGTTGTACTACAATACAATTAGCACTTAGGTGTAAAGAGTGCTAAATTTAAAGAGATACAAGAGGTTGATTGATCATGGAAATGAAGCAGTTTCAGGCGGAGTCGAAGCGCCTTTTGGATTTGATGATTAATTCCATCTATACACATCGTGAAATTTTCCTACGCGAGTTGATTTCCAACGCAAGCGACGCTATTGATAAGCTCTATTATAAAACGTTATCCGACGGGGATACCGGCCTTTCCAGGGAGGATTTCAGCATCTCCATCCAGCCGAATAAGGAAGCGCGGACGTTGACCATCACGGACAATGGCTGCGGCATGACGAAGGACGAGTTGGAAAACAACTTGGGTACGATTGCGAAAAGCGGTTCGCTGAACTTTAAGAAGGACAACGAGCCCAAAGAGGATATTGAGATCATCGGCCAATTTGGCGTGGGCTTCTATTCGGCCTTTATGGTGAGCGACTGCGTCACCGTGGTCAGCCGCGCTTATGGCAGCGATGAGGCTTGGAAATGGACCAGCCGGGGCGCTGAGGGTTACACCATGGAACCGTGCGAAAAAGAGGGCCATGGCACAGAAATCGTTCTGAACATCAAGCCAAATACGGAAGAGAACAATTACGACGAGTTCCTGGATACCTATACCATCAAGAACCTTGTCAAGAAATACTCTGATTATATCCGCTATCCCATCCGCATGGATGTGGAGAAGAGCCGCATGAAGGAGGGGTGCGACGAAAAGAACCCCGAATTTGAGACCTATACAGAGAATGAAACCCTGAATAGCATGGTACCACTCTGGCGCAAAAATAAGAATGAAATCACCGAGGACGAATACAACCGTTTCTATCAGGAGAAATTCAACGATTATGAGAAGCCGCTCAAGGTGATCCACAGCAGCACGGAGGGTGTGGCCACCTATAACGCCCTGCTGTTCATCCCGGCGCGCGCCCCGTTCGATTTTTACACCCGTGATTATGAAAAGGGGCTTCAGCTCTATTCCAACGGCGTGTTGATCATGGAGAAATGCCCGGATTTGCTGCCCGATTACTTCAGCTTTGTGAAGGGCCTTGTCGATTCGCAGGATTTATCGCTGAATATTTCCAGAGAAATGTTGCAGCATGACCGCCAGCTGAAGGTGATTGCTTCCAGGTTGGAGAAAAAGATCAAGTCCGAGTTGGAGAGCATGCTCCTCAATGACCGCGACAAATACGAATCCTTCTATAAGAACTTCGGTTTGCAACTTAAATACGGCGTGTACGAAGACTATGGAATGCACAAGGATGTCTTGCAGGATCTCCTGCTGTTCTACTCTTCGAGCGAAAAGAAACTAGTCACGCTCAAAGAATATGTGGGCCGCATGAAAGAAGGACAGAAATATATCTATTACGCCTGTGGCGAAACAACGGATAAGATTGACATGCTGCCGCAGACCGAGGCGCTCAAGGACAAAGGCTATGAGATCCTCTATTTGACGGACAACGTGGATGAGTTTGCCCTGCGCATGATGATGAAGTACGACGATAAGGAATTCCGCTCCATTTCGGCAGACGACTTGGATTTGGAGACCGAAGAAGAGAAGCAGGCAGCCGCGAAAAAGGTGGAAGAGAACAAGGATATGCTAGCCTTTATGAAGGAGTCCTTGGACGGCAAGGTCAAAGAGGTCATCCTTTCGCAAAAGCTGAAGACGCATCCGGTGTGCTTGTCTTCGGAAGGCGCGATCTCCATTGAAATGGAGAAGGTGCTCAATTCGATGCCGAACGATCAAAAAGTACAGGCGCAGCGTGTGCTTGAGATCAATTCCAACCATCCGATTTTCGAAAAGTTGTGCAGCCTGTATGCAGAGGACAAAGACAAGCTCAAAGAGTATACACAGCTCTTGTACGATCAAGCGTTGCTGATCGAAGGCGTTTCCATCGACGACCCGGTAGCCTTCTCGAACCGGATCTGCAACCTGATGGTATAAAACCGGTTTCTTTCATTTACAAAGAAGAGGCTATATCGCTTTGGCTTTCCAGCCAAAGCGATATAGCCTCTTTTGTATAGGATTCTTTTTTCTCTAGGGGTCCCTATATCCATCCCCCTATCAAGGGAAGTTTCAGGGGAACACTTTTTCAAAGGGATTGGTTTACAGCAAGCATTTCCCATATTTAAAGAACAGCTTGCGAACCGCAGGTAAAGTCCGGTATGTTTCATGCGCCGCCCGGTCTGCATCGGAGAGCAGCGCATTCATTTCCTCCTCTGTGAGTGTATGCTGGCTGAATTTGGCCTTGAGGGCCAGCTCCTCTGAATAGGGATCGATCGACGCCCCAAATGACGTTAAGTCGGTCAAATACTTGTAAATAGCGATTGCGGATTGGTTGACATTTGCTGAATGGAACCGCTTTTTGCGGCGTTTGATCAGGAAAATACGCCGCAGGACAACCAGCAGAATAGCACCGCCTGCCACCCCAATCCCAGCCAACACGTGCTGCAAGGTGCGGAAATCGAACGGGATTGCACCGGTGGTTTCATCGGTCCCAAGGGCAGAGGAATCCTCAAGCGCGCTGGAAGATTCGGGCGAACTGGATTCCGGTTCGCTGCTGGATTCCGCCTCGCTTTCTGGAGTGCTGGAGTCCTCCGAGAGGGCGTCCTGTGCTTGCTGATTCAACTCTCCGGTCGAGAGGCGTACGCCGGGCGTAACCTCTAGCGGTTGCCAGCCTAGGCCAGGGGTATAGACCTCTGCCCAGGCATGTGCATGCTGGTCCGGGATGTCGGCCCATCCCTCCTCGTCGTAATCCATTGCCGTTACCGCATATCCCTCTGCATAGCGGGCGGGAATCCCCTGCGACCGCAGGAGCGCAACGGCGGCGCTTGCGAAGTGGACGCAATAGCCCTTCTGGTTTTCAAAAAGAAAATAGTCTACAAAGTCGCGGCCCTCCGGCGTTGTGCCGGGGGAAAGGGTATATTCCCCGCTGGTGCGCACCAGGTTGGCGATCGCATAGATCACAGCTTCCTGTCCTGCGGTTTCTGCATCGGGAATCCCCACTTGTGTACAGTACCATTGCAATTTTTCACGCAGGTTCTGTGGAAGCTGCGTGTAGTAGGTATTGGCAAAGGAACGGTATGCCGCTTCCGCCGAATAGAACGGCTCGGAGATCAAATTGAGATTTACAGCCCGGGGAAAATGGGGAATGTCCCATGCCTGTAGGGTGTAGTCCGAGATGCCAAAGGGTGAGGTGACACGGATGTAGGCGTCGTGTACAAAGGCTGTGCCAGAAAGCTCCTCCGGGCGGGAGGCCAACCCATAGGGAGCATAGATGCAATTCCGGTTAGCAGCGACATTTTCAACTTGGATCTCCATCAGCAGCGACTGTTCTTCTGGAAGCGAATAAAACGAAAGCAGCTGTCCCGCCATGTTTTGTGGATTAAAATACAGCGAATTCTCCAACTCGGCGTAGGTGGAGTCGGGAAGGGATTCCCAGCTAACACCGGTATAAACGCTTCCGGAAAAAGCGTGCAGATACAGCGGCGTTTTGCTTGGGTTGTGTACGCGCAGTACCGTCTGCCCTGTATATTGACGGTTGCCCGCAGAATCTAAACTGACGCGCCCCAGCGCTCCATTTTGTTGGGAAAACAAGGAAGAGCGGTAAATGCCGCCTTCCAGTTCTTGACGGAGCGACTCGATGGAAGCTGGGCGCGTATAGGTGTCCTGTGGCATCAAGATGCTCATAGCAATCAGGCAAAGGGCGACGGCGGGCAACACGAGCAACGCAACGCGGCCCGCGGCGGCCGTTCGCCCAAATGAGCTGTTTGCGCAAAGGCGGCTGAGCAAAAGGGTGGCCCAGAAGCCAAGCAGCATCAATACGGAGGGCCAAGCGGGTGTAATGGTAAAGCCGAGGGGAACAAGTAAAAAAGGCGCTGTCCCCAGCAGGGCAAGCCAAAAACTGTGCCGCCGGACCGCCCAGCATACGTAACACGCTAAGAAAAAAAGCACAAATGCCAGGAATACCGAGCAGGCATTTGTATACTCTCCTACGGGCAGGTTTACACGGAACTGCGGCAGATCAAAGCGGGAGTTGTCGCTGATTGTAGAGAGAACTTGATTGGTGGAGATCACAAACCCCTGCAAAAAGTATGTGCGCAGCAGGTAGGCGGTTACGCAGTAGGCGGCAGATAAGATCAATAGGATGGGCATCCGCCACCGTTTTAAAGAAAAGATTGCGAGAAACAGGAAGGCAAACAGGGCGATACAGATGGACAAAAAGATCGGTTTCACCGGTATGGAAAAAGCGGACACCGTACATTGCGCCACTCCAAACAGGCCAAGCAACACCAGGAGCGTATCCGCAAGTAGGGCAGAGAGATTCCCATGCATGGGCTCTTTCCAAGCTGGCTGGCTCAAGAGGATTCCTGCTTGATTTCCATCTTTCATAGCGTTTCCTCCCAGACCGTGCCGCTGACAAGCTCTTCAATGCGCTGCGGCGTGATATAAAAGAGATAGGGATATTCCTTTGTATCCCCCAGGCGGGCCCGGCATTCCGGTATTGGTAAGCCCTCCTTTGGGGCTGGGTGCGCCAACAATTGATTTAAAACTACATACAAATCATCCATACCGGACAGATGTATCTGGCGGAGCTGGACGGCGTCCGGGTCGTACCACTCTACATCATGTTCTAAACCGTTTTCCAGAAGAAACTGGCAGAGGGCAACCAACTTGTCCAAAACGAGATCCAACGCATAAATATCCCCGAATAGGTCCATTGTGACCAACGCAGAACTGCACACCGGCAGGCTAAATTCCTTTACCATGAGTTCGCCGGTGCGGGAAGAAAGCTTCCAGTGGACGCTGCGCAGGCGGTCCCCCTCCCGATAGGGCCGGACATCGAAGATTTCCGATGGATCGTCCCCGGGTTTCACCTTAGAAAAGGTGTCGCTCTCCGGGTCTGGCGCTGCGGACGGTTCCAATGGAAGCTCCAGGGGTTCGAGATCGGGAAGGATAAACAGCTCGTTTGGGCTGGACGTCTTATGCCGGCAGGTAAACAGCCCGAGGAAATCATAACAACGGATTTCCTCTAAAACAATGATCAGTTTGCCGCAATGCTGGGAGATCCCTTCCCGGTCTACCCGCTGTTTCCCATGGAGAGCTGGAAGAAACACGGTTTCCGTGGTTTCATCCCCGCTGAACGGATTGGAATACCGCAGCCGCAGCCGGGTGCGCGCCATGGGAAAGAAGGTCCGGTTCTCCACGACCAGCTGGATGGGGAACGGGTTGTTCCGCGGGACAGCGGCCAGGGGAAGCTCCACATGCGCACGGACCCCGCACATCCCCGGCAGGCTCAACAGCAGGGAAAGGAGCGGCAGCAGCAGGGCAAAGACCAGCACAAAAAAGGATAAATATCCATTAAAAAAAATGAAAAACAATACAGCGCCCACAAGGGCGATCAGGTAAACGATACGGCATCGCAACATAGGCCCACCTCATTTAACCGAGGGCGCATCGACGCGGTTGAGGATTTTTTCCAGAAGCGCGGCAGCCGTGACATCCCCCATTTTTGCCTGGGGGCTCAGGACAATCCGGTGGCCGATTACGTCGTGGAAAACGATCTGGACGTCGCGCGGGATTACGTAATCGCGCCCGCTCAGGTAAGCGGCTGCCTGCGCCATGCGGGTCAAGGCGATGGAACCGCGGGGGCTTGCTCCCAGGCGGATCATCGGGTCCTTCCGGGTGGCAGAGGTCAGGCGCGCAATGTAATCATAAAGGCTGTCAGCCAAATAGACATTTTCCACTTCATGCTGCATGGCAAGAATCCCCTGGGCGTCCACAACCTTCTGTACCTGCTCCAATGGGTCTCCACCCTGCTTGCGGCGCAAAATCTCCACCTCATCCTCCAGCTTGGGGTATCCCATGCGCAGGCAGACCATGAAGCGGTCCATCTGGGACTCCGGCAGCAGCTGGGTCCCCGCGGAGCCGACCGGATTCTGCGTGGCGATGACAATGTACGGTTTGGGCGTCTCGCGCGTCACGCCGTCCACGGTAATGCGCCCCTCTTCCATCACTTCCAGCAGCGCGGCCTGCGTTTTGCTGGACGTGCGGTTGATTTCGTCCGCCAAAAAGAGGTTGCACAGCGCTGCGCCGGGTTTGTATTCCAGCTGTCCAGTCGCCTTATTATATACGGAAAAACCGGTCACGTCGGTGGGCATGACGTCCGGGGTGAACTGCATGCGGCGGTAATCCAACGCCATCGCCTTGGAAAAGGCCAGGGCCAGGGTGGTTTTTCCGACGCCAGGGATGTCCTCCAACAGGATATGCCCTTGGGCAAGAATGACCATGAGCATCTTGCTGACGACAGCGTTTTTTCCGACAACCGCTTTTTTCACTTCCTCAATGATCTCTAAAGCTTTTTGCATTCCTCATTCTCCTATTTTCAAATTGAAAGATATTACAGAAATTTTTATAAAAATTAACTGTGTCTATTATAGAAAATCCAGTGGCTCTTTGCAATGGAAGGAGAGAAGAGTTCAAAAAACATTCAAAATTGCTTGCTCCATGACTTGCAGAGGCGTACAATAAGGTTAACAATAGAGGGAGGCGTTAATATGCAGGAACCCAAACAATTGCAGCAATTGCAGGAAATGGTGGACCGGAGCAGGCGGATTGTCTTTTTCGGCGGCGCAGGGGTTTCGACGGAGAGCGGGATTCCGGACTTCCGCAGTGTGGACGGCCTTTACAACCAGCGCTATAAATATCCGCCGGAGGTCATGCTCAGTCACAGCTTTTATGTAGCGCACACGGAGGAGTTTTTCGATTTCTACCGGACAAAGATGCTTTACCTGGATGCGCAGCCCAATGCGGCCCATAAAAAGCTGGCGGAATTGGAGACAGCGGGAAAACTTACTGCGGTGGTCACGCAAAATATCGACGGCCTGCATCAGAAGGCCGGGAGTAAAAACGTGTTGGAACTGCACGGGTCGGTCCACCGCAATTTCTGCCAGCGCTGCCACAAGATGTACGACGCCGAATTCATGCTGCACAGCACAGGGATTCCCACCTGTACATGCGGCGGGAAGGTGAAGCCGGACGTAGTGCTCTATGAAGAAAGCCTGGATCAGCACACGCTGACAAAGGCATTGGACGCAATTGAACATGCGGATATGTTGATCATCGGCGGGACGTCGCTGGCCGTATATCCGGCCGCTAGCCTGGTCAACTATTATCGCGGCGACCGGTTGGTCCTCATCAATAAGTCCACAACCCCGATGGATCAGAATGCGAATTTGGCGATTCAAGGCAGCATCGGGGAAGTCCTTGGAGCGATTCAGGTTCGATAATAGCAGGGCAAAACAAGAAAAGAGCTGCGTAAAAACGGCATTTCCGCTTTTACGCAGCCAATTTTTTGCTTATCTCATTTTAAAGGTAGCGCATTCGGTCTGGCTCTTGCAATCGGCTTTTCCGCAGGAGCCGTCCGCCACATGGATGTTTTCTGCGATGCATTCGTTATTTTCATTATAGATGCAATTGCGCGCTTCACAGCGGACATGCAGGGACGGATTGGGGTTGGAACAGCCACAAGACGAGACGTTGCTTGCAGAACCGCTCTTTCCTGTAAAATCAGAACAGCAGGTCTGCTCGCATCCGCAAGCGCAGGCGCCTGCAACCTTGATATCCGGGCGGCAGCAGCAATCCTGGCTATTGTTCGCGCAGCTTGTGACGGTACATCTTAAATTCGTCATATCCACACTTCCAGTACAATAGAATCACACCCGAATTCTGCCGGGGCGATTGTCCAATCGGCCCGGCAGAAGAGGATGCAAATCTATTGTTCGCCGAATCTAAGAAATTATGCATGCGCTTGCGATTTTATTTCCAAAATTTGATCAAAAATGCGGGCAGCCGTCTCTTCCTTCGAGAGCTGGGGTAATTCCGTTTCGGAGTTTGCGGTGATGAGCGTTACAATATTGGTATCGGTTCCAAAGCCTGCGCCCGCCACCTTCAAATTGTTGGCGACCATCATGTCCACATGCTTTTTGGCAAGCTTTTTGCGCGAATTTTCCAGCATGTTTTGCGTCTCCATGGAAAAACCGCAGAGGAACTGTCCCGGATGGCGGTGTTCTCCCAGATATTGAAGAATGTCCGCAGTCCGTTCGAGGGGCAGGCTGCTATCGCTATCCTGCTTTTTCATTTTATCCTCGTATACGTACGAGGGACGGTAATCGGCCACCGCTGCCGCCTTTACGATGATGTCCTGTGCATCGCTGCGGGAGGTGACCGCCTCAAACATTTCCTGCGCCGTGGTCACAGGGACTACGTCTACAAAGGCAGGCGGCTTGAGCGGGGTCGGGCCTGTGACCAATGTAACGGCTGCACCGCGCCGGGCGGCGTTCTGCGCGAGCGCATATCCCATTTTCCCGGTGGAATGATTGGTAATATAGCGCACGGGGTCGATGGATTCCTGCGTGGGGCCTGCCGTGACCAGCACATGAAGGCCGGCCATATCCTTTTCGCAGGCCAGTTCCTGGTAGACGTATTCCAGAATGATTTCCGGGTCCGGGAATTTCCCTGCGCCCGTGTCCCCACAGGCGAGATAGCCGGTGCTCGGCTCGATGATCGTAAACCCATATTTGCGCAGGATGTCCAAGTTGTCCTGCGTGATGGGGTTTTCGTACATCCTGGTGTTCATGGCAGGGGAAACCAGCTTTTTGCACTGGCATGCCAACACGGTTGTGGTGAGCATATCGTCCGCCAGGCCATGCGCCATTTTCGCAATCACGTTGGCGGTTGCCGGTGCGATCAGGCAGAGATCTGCGGCCTTCGCGAGAGAGACGTGCTCCACCTGAAACTCAAAATTGCGGTCAAAGGTATCCACCAGGCATTTATTTCCGGTCAAGCTTTCAAAAGTGATGGGATTGATAAAGTTTGTGGCGTTCTGTGTCATCAAGACATGGACGATACAGCCCTGCTTATGAAGCGCGCTGGCCAAATAGGCGGCTTTATAGGCGGCGATTCCTCCAGTGACGCCCAATAGAATGGTCTTTCCCTGTAACATTTTTGTTCCCCCATTTCTTGCAATTCAATCTTTCCAGTTCCACCATTTTAATTTTTCGGGATCGTGCTCTTCCTGCCCGGCGAAATATACCGCTTCCCGGAACACATAGAGCTGGCAGCGGTCTTCGATGCGTCCCTTGCGCAAGCAGTCCTTCCGATAGAGCTCTTCGGGGTCCTGCCCTCTTAACGACTCCACAGTTGGATATCCCAAATCGATGAGATCCTGCGCAATATTCTTTCCAACGCCCGGGATCGTTTGCAGGTCGCTTTCGGCCCCGGCAAAACGCAGCGCACGAAAACGCGCGTTTACGGACTGCTGGAACTGTTCGTCCGATTCATCGGGATCTTTCAGCGTCTTCCAGCGTTCACATGGGACCTGGGGGCATTCCCCGCAATGCTTCCAGCCGTTTTGAACCGTACAACAATGGTAGATAGGGCAGATGTCCCCGCCTGTGTAGGGCGCCCAATAGACCTTTCCTTTCAAGGAATGGCATCCGGCGCATTCCTTCCCAAGATGCGGGCAGCCTCCGCAGGATAAGCCGCAGACATTATACAGCACGATACTCCCTCCTTTGTATTTGAAATCTTGCTTTTTTATAGTATACCATGATTTTACACCAGCGTACAGCGGGAGGTGTTCTGCCCGCGCGCAACGTTGGAAATATATTGTTGATTTTTTAACGATCTTAGCGTATAATAAAGGCGAAAATTTGCGCTGCATCTTTTGGAAAAGAGCAGCAGCAGGAGGTAATAAAAGTGAATCGTCAAACCGCAAAGTACCGTGATTTTGTGCTGTTGGCCCTGTTTGCGGCCATCATCCTGTTGTTGGCCTTTACGCCGATTGGATATATCCAGCTTCCAATCATCAAGGCCACCATCGTCCATGTGCCGGTGATCCTCGGCGCGATTATACTCGGCCCCAAAAAGGGCGCTATTTTAGGCGTTCTGTTCGGGCTGACCAGCTTTATCAGCAACACCTTTATGCCCACGGCGCTCTCCTTTGCATTTTCGCCGGCGATCCCGCTCCCAGGGACGCCGAACGGCAGCATTTGGAGCCTGTTCATCTGCTTTGTGCCGCGCATTTTGGTGGGGGTATTCGCGTACTATGTCTTTGCGCTGTGCCAAAAGCTGATGAAAAAAAGCACAAAGGGCGAGTTTTTGTCCCTTGCAATTGGTGCATTGGTGGGGTCTTTTACAAACACCATTTTGGTTATGGGGAGCATCTTTGTCATTTTTAAAGATGCGTATGCGGCCATCAAGGGCATCCCCGCAGATGCCGTTATGGGGGCCATCCTTGCCGTTGTTGGCGCGAATGGCGTGCCGGAGGCAGTGGCTGCCATTGTGTTGACAGTGGCGATTGGCAAAGCCCTGTTGGGGTTGCAGAGAAAAGGGCGCGTATAAACGCAAGGTAGAAAGGATGATCGACCGATGATTCTTGCCATTGATGTGGGAAACAGCAACATTGTTTTGGGTGGCATTGACAATGAAAAAATCTATTTCACCGTGCGGCTTTCCACCGACCGCTTTAAGTCGAACGATGAATATGCGGTTTTAATCAAGAACTTGATTGAACTAAACGGATATGACCCGGCCGATATGGAGGGGAGCATCATTTCCACGGTGGTCCCCGCGCTGGCCACGACCCTGCGGCTTGCTTTGGAGAAGATCACAGGGAAACCCTGCATGGTGGTTGGCAGCGGCCTGAAGACGGGCCTGAATATCCTGATTGACAATCCGGCGCAGCTCGGCAGCGACCTGGTGGTTGACGCCGTGGCGGCCATTGCGGAGTATCCCAAGCCGATCGTGATCTTTGACCTAGGGACCGCAACGACCCTTTCGGTGGTGGATAAAAAAGGCAATTATTTGGGCGGTATGATTATGCCCGGCGTCGTTGTGGGCGTTGAAGCGATTTCCAACCGCGCGTCCCAGTTGCCACATATCGGCCTGGATGCGCCAAAGCGTTTGGTGGGGACCAATACCATCGACTGCATGAAGAGCGGCGCAATTTACGGGAACGCCGCCATGCTGGACGGCATCGTGGAGCGCGTGACAGAGGAACTGGGTGAAGCGCCCACTGTGGTTGCGACCGGCGGCCTTGCCCGCGTGATTGTGCCGCACTGCCGCAGGAAGATCATCTGCGACGATAACCTGATGTTGAAGGGCTTGTTGATCGTCTACAATAAGAACAAGCGGGGCTGATCCCGTTAGAAACAGAGGACTTCTTTCCTGGATTGGGAAAGAAGTCCTCTGTTTCTATATGCATCCTTTATTCTTCGATCGTGATGCGTCCGCGTTCGTCCATGTGGATTCCCTGTTCTTCACAGACGGTGCAGTTGAGCGCCTGGAGACGGTCCATGTATTCCGCGTAGGTGGCGCTGAGGATGCGCAGGTTTGGCAAAAAGACATCATAATATCCCGCTTCGGTCAGCCGCCTGCGGAGGGTTTGATGGGCGTGCAGGAATGGATTGAGCCGGGCGGTCCACTTCCTGCGCTTTCGTGCCTCCTGTAAAACGGTCTTTTTAAAGGCTTCCAGTTCCGCTTCGCTGGCATTCAAAAGCCGGTTGATCCCGGCGTTTGGATCAAAGGCCAACCGGTCGTAAGCTTCTCCCCATAGGCGGTCGGCGATACGAATGGCCAGAGGAATCTGAAGTTCCAACCCATCCAAAAAGGCGAGGATTGTTTGGTAGGCGTTTTGCTGTTCCTCGGTACGGATGGGTTCCTGCAAGTAGGGGAGAAAATGTTGAAATAAGACCCGTCCAAAGAACCCCGGAAAAGCGCTTTGCAGTTTTTGGCCAATGGGAGCGCTGTTCCATTCCTGGCGCAATTGCTCGATGGCATCGGGGGTATAATTCTGCGACAATTTTCCCAGCAATTCCACCTGGAATTGCTGGGCTTCCAACGCTCTCTGCTTCTGCGCTTGGATGGTTTTTAAAGCGGCAGGCTTGTCGGAGGCCCGCAGCACGGTTTCAATTTCCTTGGCACTGAGACCCAGGCTGCGCAGCAAGCCGATTTCTTTCAGCTTTTGGATATCCGCGTCTTGAAAATCGCGGTATCCATTTTCATCCGTTGGGACGGCGATGAGCCCCTGCTCTTCGTACCAGTTGATGGCCTTCTTGGTCAGGCCCGTTGCCTGACAAACTTCGTGGATACGCATAACGGTTCACCTCACGCGCTAAGTGTACCGCGTTCCCCAGGGGAACAGTCAAGCCTTTTGATCGATTTTTCTCTATTTTGTAAAGTACCATGCATAAGCGCGCTTTTCCAACGCTTTTACGAAGGCGTCCTTCCCGTCGCAGTACTGTTCGATGTCCTCCGGAAATTGTTGCGCCAGATGCTGCTTTAGATCGCCATAGAGCTGTGCCTCCTTTGGATGAACCCGCAGGTAATCCCGGACCGCCAAGTGGCGGTCGATGTTCCAATGGTCCTCTTCCGAAAAGGCGTGGATTTGGTGGGTGCGGTTTTCACCGCCTTTCCGGTAATAGCGGCGGCCGGGGATGCCGAATTCCCCCATGGCCTCATAGCCCAACGCTTCCATCGCAGGGGCAAACGCATCGATTGCGTTCACATCCCGCACCACAGCCAGGATGTCGATGATGGGCTTTGCAGCCAGGCCCTCCACAGAGGTGCTTCCAATGTGATGAACCGCAAGAAGCTCCGCACCGAAGGCTTTGCCGATTTTTTCTGTCTCCTGAGCAAACAGGAGCGGCCATTCCGGACGATAGAGAACCACACGGACATGCATAAAAACTCCCCCTTATCCTCAGTTGGCAAATGGCGACAGATGGTCCGCCGGTTGTTCCTCCCGGTTGGTGGGCGCAACGATGGCTTTCTTCTTCCACCCGCCGTGGAGATAGGCCACCAACACAATGAGAATCCCGATGGCCCAGCTGATGGGATAGGAGTAATAGATGAACTCCTTCCCCCAAACGCCTGCGATCCAATAGGCGATGGGAACCCTTGCCAGCCACAGGGAAAGCAGGCTTGCTGCCATGGGGACGATCATGGAGCCTGCCCCGCGCAGTACAGCGCTTAGGATGAACAGGATCGCACATAGGAAATAGAAGGGCAGCAGGGCATGCAGATAGTATACGCCTGCCTCAATCACGTCAGGGCTTTGGCTGAACATGCGCATCAACACATCGCTCAGCGGATAGACGACCACACTGATCGCCACGCTCGCTACAACGCACAGGATCAGACCGGCGCGGGTACCGCGGCGAACACGCTCCATGCGGGCCGCGCCGACATTTTGCCCGACGTAGGTGGTGACAGCGCTGGACATGCTCTGGATGGGGAGAAACACGAAGGTGTCGATCTTATTGGCACCGTTGAATCCGGCGGTAAAGGTAGAGCCATAGCTGTTCACGAGCGCCTGCATCGCCATAATACCGACTGCAAACAGCGCCTGCTGAATGCCGGAGGGAATTCCCAGCTGAATCGCTTTCTTAAATAGGGAGCGCTGAAACTGGATTTTAAAGAGCTGAATATGTAGGAAGGTATAGTGACGGTTGATAAAATACACGCCAAACAGCCATGAGGCGATCTGGGCGATGATGGTTGCGAACGCGACGCCAAAGACCCCCATCCCACAGAGTGTAAAGACCAGATCTAAAACGATGTTGATGCCAGCTGCAATTGAGAGGAACAATAGGGAGGTACGGCTGTCCCCAAGCCCCTGTAGGATGCCGGCGTTGATATTGAATCCGAGCGTGCCGATCATGCCGACAAAAATGACGACCATGTAGGTATCCGCCATATCCAACGTGCCGTCGTCCGGCACATTCATCAGGAGAAGAAGCGGCCTGCTACATAGGACGCCCACAATGGTGAGGGGGATAATGCCAATCATCATGGAGGTATAGATGGTGTTCACAGTGGCGCGGACTTGCTCAATGTCCCTTGCCCCGTAATATTGCGAGATCATGATGGTTGCGCCGGTGCTCAATCCCATGAATAAAGAACTCATCATAAAGGTGATGGGAAAACCGGTTCCCACTGCGGCCAGCGCCTTTTCTCCGATGAAGTTGCCCACAACGATGCTGTCGACCATGTTATAGAGCTGTTGAAAGACATTGCCTAGGAGCAAGGGGGCCGTAAACAGGAACAACAGACGGTAGGGGCTGCCGCTTGTCATATCCGTGGCATTAGAACGAAGCTTTTTCACAAACAATCCTTCCTTTTATTTTATAAGTTGGGCATAGAAAAGCCCTTTCGGAGATGCCGGTCAACGGCGCTCCCAAAGGGCTCGAAATGAATAGCGCAAGTATTGAAGAAGAAAATTATAAAAGTTTTTCCTTCATTTCGACCGCCTGACAGATCAAGTCAATGGAGTTCTCAATGCCAAAGGCAGAGGAGTCCACCAACAAATCATAGTTTTCTGGGTTTCCCCACTTTTGGTTGGAGTAGAAATTATAGTAGTTGGCGCGCTGTTTATCCTGCTTTACAAGCGTGTCAGCGGCTTTGGCCGGATCGACCCCATACTGTTTAATGATACGGTCCATGCGTGTAAAATGATTTGCATAGACATAAACATGCAGGCAATTCTTATTTTCACGTAAGACATAATCGGCACAGCGCCCCACAATAACGCAAGGCCCTTTTTCCGCCGCTTCCCGGATGACTTGGGACTGTGCAAGAAATACTTTATCATTGATGGGAAGGTTGTCTATGGGGGATACCTGGCTACCGAATGTATAGTTTCCCATCATCAGGGAATACAGGAGGCTATTGGTGGCCTTCTCATCCGCCTTCTCAAGAATTTCCGGACTCATCCCGCTCTGTTTTGCGGCCAGAGTAATCAAGTCCTTATTGTAAAAAGGAATGTCAAAATGCTTTGCAACCCTTTCTCCGATTTCCCTTCCGCCGCTGCCGTACTGCCGTGCAATGGTAATAATCGTGTGAATACGCATATGCTCGACCCCTCCTAATCAAAAACAGATTTCAGAGACCTTTAAAAATTTGCTAAAAATTTGTTTTTTTGTGAATTTTCTTTATTTTACTGCTCTTCTATTTGTTTGTCAAACGATCTTTTCTGAAAAAATACGCCCCGGATGAACAATCCGGAGCGCTTATTAGTTCCAATGCCTGTTAATCCGCATCAAATACACCGGTGGAGAGGTAACGCTCTCCGGTATCCGGCAGAAGGACAACGATCTGTTTGCCCTTGTTTTCCGGGCGCTTTGCCAGTTGCGTTGCAGCAAAGACTGCCGCGCCTGCGGAAATCCCAACCAGGAGCCCTTCCGTGCGGGCTAGTTCCTTGGCGGTCGCGTAGGCGTCTTCATTTGTTACGGTGAGAACCTCATCCAGAATATCGGTGTTGAGAATATCCGGCACAAATCCGGCGCCGATACCCTGGATTTTATGCGGGCCGGCCTTTCCCTGGCTGATGACCGGGGAAGAAGCGGGTTCCACCCCGACGATCCGGATGCCGGGATTGTGGGCTTTCAATCCTTCGCCTGCGCCGGTGATCGTTCCGCCGGTCCCAATGCCCGCGACAAAGAGATCTACCTTCCCATCCGTGTCTTCCCAGATTTCCTGGGCGGTAGTCGCCCGATGTGCAGCAGGGTTTGCCGGATTGGTAAACTGGCCGGGGATAAAGGAGTTCGGGATTTCCTTGGCAAGTTCTTCCGCTTTGGCAATCGCACCCTTCATGCCGGCCGCGCCTTCGGTGAGGACCAGCTCCGCGCCAAGGGCGGAGACCAGCCGGCGGCGTTCCAGGCTCATAGTTTCCGGCATGGTCAGGATCAGCCGGTAACCCCGTGAAGCGGCTACAAACGCAAGCCCAACGCCCGTGTTTCCGCTGGTGGGCTCGATGATCGTCGTATCCTGATTGACAAGGCCGCGTTCCTCGGCATCTTGGATCAGGGCAAAACCGACGCGGTCCTTGACGGAGGAAAGCGGGTTGAAGGATTCCACCTTCGCGATGAGCGTGGCCTCCAAAGCATGCTTCTTTTCATAGTTGGAGAGTTCCAACAGAGGGGTGTGGCCGATCAGATCGGTTAATTTTTTTGCGATTTTCATTTGCAGTCGCTCCATTCCATTCAGATTTGACAAAGAAATTTAAATTCCTATTAAAATAGTCAGGATTAATTTTTCCTTATTATATTCCATATATATGACAAAGTCAATAGGAAAAATCTAGTTTTTATTGCATTGAAATCGAAACCATAGTATAATGGTAAACAATAAAATGGCAGTAGAAAAAGGGGAAGCGCAATGAAACTTTCAACCAAGAGCCGTTATGCGCTTGAGGGCCTTTTTTATATGGCAATTGCAACCTTAGACCGGGCGGCGAGTATCAAAGAGATTGCAGCGGAAACGAAGATTTCCCCCGCCTATTTGGAACAGATCTTTTTTAAACTGAAACAGTTTGGGATTATCCGGACGGTGCGGGGCGCGCGCGGCGGCTTTCTGTTTGAGAAGCCGCTTTCGGAAATCACCGTTGGACAGATTATCCGGGCGGTGGAGGGAAGCCTTGTGCCGGTCAAATGCGTGGAGTCCCTCTCCGCATGTACCAGCAAGGTGCGGGGAACCTGCATCAGCCGCCAGGTATGGGTGGATCTCTCTGATGCGATTGCGCGGGTAGCAGACAGCCTGACACTGGAACAGCTGCGGAACGAATGGCTCGCGGAACAGAGAGGGGGGCAAGCCCTATGAAAATATCGACCCGGGGGCGTTACGGCCTGCGCGCAATGATCGATCTTGCCCTCCATGAAGATGAAGGGCGGGTGACGCTTGCGGGGATCGCCGCCAGGCAGGACCTGTCCCTCAATTATTTGGAGAGCATTTTTTCCGCGCTCAAGCGCGCTGGGTTTGTCATCGGGACGGCTGGTGCGCAAGGTGGATATTCCTTGGCACGCCCGGCGGATCAGATTTCGTTGCAGTCCATCTTGGAGGCTTTGGAGGGCGATCTGTCCGTTTTTGAGGAGGCCGACGTTGGGACGCCCATTCGCGCCTTTCTCAAACAGCATGTGTGGGACGTCATCGACCGCGAAGTGGAGAATACCTTGTATGCCACCACACTGGCGGATATGGTGAAGCGCATCCAATTGCAGGAATCGTCTGCGGAGAGTTCCGCATTATAAACAAGAGACAAAAAAGCCGCCGCCAATGCTTCTAACATTGGCGGCGGCTTTTTGTAAAATGAGACGAATTTTTAGACGCGCCAACGGAGCGCTTCTTGAAATTTTGCGGCAAAACGGTGCTCCTGCGTCCGGCGCACTTCCCGCAGCTCTGGATTGGGCTGTGTTTCCAGGAGGGTATCGACCGTCCGGTCCACCTCCAAATATTGCATAGCCTCCGGGCATTGGATCATTGGCATCCCAAAGCCGAGCGGTGTTTCCAGCAATTCAATCACCCTCGCATAGCGTTTGCCGGAAGGGGAGAAATATGCGTCAGTCTTCTTCCATCATCGCTTCACGCCGCAGCGGGCAATGCTCCAGCCGCCCGCATTCCTGCGCATATTTGCAGCTGCTGCTGGAAAATTTCCGTCCACGGTGGGGGATCAGCGTGTATGTAGCGCGGATCGAATGCTCTGCTTGTAAATACGGGCAATAGCCCGAGATGATTTTGATGGTTGTTTGTTCCATAGTGAAATCCCTCTTTCTGGAAAGAATCATACGCTCCTCAAGAAAGAATGTCAATTCCCAAATGCCCAAAGAGGCCACGGTACTAGCCGGGGCGTGCGACGCATATATATGGATGAATTCATTCGTAATGGAGGATTTCTCGTGGAAAAACGTGACAAGCACATAGAATCCGTGAAGGCATTTGTCTCTCCAGAACCATACCCGCCCATTGTGGTGGCTGGAAAAAACCGGTTATACGCCGGATTGATGCACATGAATATGTGTGCCGCACATAGTGAACTGACCGCACTGATGCAATATCTTTACCAAAGCTGGGTGATGAACGCAAACCATGCGGAGGCAGCCCAGGACTTACAGCGGATCGCCATGGTGGAGATGCATCACCTGAATATTTTTGCGCAGCTCGTCCAGCAGTTGGGCGGGGATCCGGTTTATGCCGTTTCGTTCCGGCGGCGCAGGCGGGTCTGGGATGGAATGATGGTTTCCCCATGCAAAAACTTTTTCCATATGATGCAGAACAACCTGCTCGCGGAGCAGGAGACAATCGACCGCTACCGGCGGCAAGCCGCAATGGTACAGGATGCCTCGCTCGCCGCGGTTTTGCTGCGCATCGTCGAGGATGAAAAGGTACATGTAAAGATTTTTCGGTCGTATTTGGATGTGTTGATTCAATAGGAAACATCCCGCGGAAGGCCAAGAGGCGTTTCGCGGGATGTCTTCGTTTATTCAGCCGGCTGCTTTTTGGAGAGATTTTCTGCGCACTGCTTCAGCTCGGTTTCGGTGCTTGCCCCCACGCCGGTCTGCATGATGCACTCCTGCACAAAGAAGGGCTGTGCGGAGAAGAATTTCTTCATCTGTGGATTGTTCAAAGCGGCGTTTGCCTTGTCTTCCGGCATTTGATTCACCTCCTGTCTGTCCGCTTTTTCCTGGGATTCGCATCCATACGTATTACACAGACGAATCCCAGAGAATCAAAGCGCACGATTATTCTTTGCAGGTTTTTCTGAAATACAGAAGGGAATATTTTGTTTTACAAAATTTGCTTGCAGATTGCCGCCGTATCTGGATATAATGAATGGGAGAAAGGACAAACAGGGAGGAAGAGCGATGAGTACAGCCGATCTGGTTCAGGCGCAGCGCGCCTTTTTCGACCATGGGAGGACAAAGAACCTTGCATTCCGCGCCGTGGCCTTGGAGCGATTGGAGCGCGAAATTCGCGCGCGGGAACATCGGCTATTGCGCGCTTTGCGGCAGGATCTGGGAAAATCCAATATGGAAGCCTACATGACCGAGATAGGCCTCACATGCAGCGAGCTGCGCTATATCGCTGCGCACATCCACCGATGGGCGGCCAAAAAGTGGGTCCCGACGCCTCTGAGCCAGTTTCCGTCCAGAAGCTTCTGCCAGGCAGAGCCCTACGGGGTGGTTTTGGTGATGGCGCCTTGGAATTACCCGTTTTTATTGAGCATGGAGCCGCTCATCGGCGCGTTGGCCGCAGGGAATACGGTCGTTCTCAAGCCTTCTGCCTATGCGCCCCATATGGCCAAAGAGCTAGAAGAGCTGCTTGGGGCTTGCTTCCCGCCGGAATATGTGGCGGTGGTGCAGGGCGGCAGGGAGGCCAACACGGAACTCTTGGAGCAGCGGTTTGACTATATCTTCTTTACCGGAAGCGTGGCGGTGGGAAAGCTTGTGATGGAGCGGGCTGCGGCGCACCTGACGCCGGTTACATTGGAATTGGGCGGGAAAAGCCCTTGCATCGTAGACCGGACAGCCAATGTGAAGCTGGCGGCAAAGCGGATTGTATTCGGGAAATTCCTCAATGCCGGCCAGACCTGTGTTGCACCGGATTACCTGCTGGTGCATCGGGAAGTGAAAAATACGCTGGTCGCGTATATGCGGAGGTATCTTCAGTTGTTCTATGGGAAAAAACCGCTGGAAAATCCCGATTATCCCAAGATTATCAATGAAAAGCACTTCCTGCGCCTGAAAGGGCTCATGGAAAACCAGCATATCCTGGTGGGCGGCGACGACAACGGGACCGATAAGATCGCCCCGACGCTGCTGGACGCCGTTTCCCCCGATGCGCCGGTGATGCAGGAGGAAATCTTCGGCCCGATCCTTCCCATTTTGACGTATGCAACGTTAGAGGAAGCGATCCGCTTTGTAAAAGCGCGCGAGAAGCCCCTGGCGCTCTATCTCTTTACCACGGACCGCACAACGGAAAAGCGCGTGTTGCAGGAAGTCTCGTTTGGCGGCGGCTGTGTCAACGACACGGTGGTGCACCTCGCCACGCCGTACATGGCATTTGGCGGCGTCGGCAAAAGCGGGATGGGGAGCTACCATGGCAAAAAGAGCTTCGATACGTTCAGCCATTATAAAAGCATTTTGAAGAATTCCAGCTTTCTGGATATGCCTGTGCGGTATCCTCCGGCCACTGCGAGAAAGGAACAGCTCCTGCGTTGGTTTTTGCGGTAAGCCGGTTTTCCGTTTAACAGCATAGAACGAAACAAAATGAAACCGTTGCAAAAGAAAAGCGCAGCAGCAATCCGCACAAAAATGCGGCAGCACTCAGAAGAATCGGCCCTCAAATGAAGCTGTTTTGGCTTCGTTCGGGGCCGATTTTTGTGCATGATTGGGGAGTATGGGCTATTTAGCAACCGCCCTTCCTTCGTTATAAATGAAATCGCAGATATTACACGCGCACAAGGTTGAGCAGGACCTCCACCATTTTGTCCATGCTTTGGACCGGGATATACTCGAACCGGCCGTGGAAATTGTGCCCGCCGGTGGATAGGTTGGGGCAGGGCAGCCCCATAAATGAGAGGCGCGCACCGTCCGTGCCGCCGCGGATCGGTACGACCAGGGGCTCTACCCCGGCGTCCCGCATCGCCTGCTCCGCGTCTTCAATCAGGAACATGTGGGGCGCAATCTGCTGCTTCATGTTGTAATAGGTGTCTGTCAGGTTGAGGACAACCGTCCCCGCACCGTATTTGTCGTTGAGATAGTCCGCGATCTTTTGGAAGCGCGCTTTTTTGGCTTCAAATTTTTCCATATCGTGGTCGCGGATGATATAGTGCAGGCTTGCCTGCTCTTCATGGCCCTGGATGCCCTCCAGGTGGCTGAACCCTTCATACCCTTCGGTAAAGGCCGGGTTTTCAAAAACCGGAAGCATGGAATGGAATTCCATTGCGATCAAGATGGCATTTTTCATTTTGCCCTTTGCCGTGCCCGGATGGACGCTCACCCCGTTGATGGTAATCTTGGCGTCCGCCGCGTTGAAGTTCTCATATTCGATCTCGCCGAGCTTGCCGCCGTCCACCGTATAGGCGTACTGCGCCCCAAAGCCCTTGACATCGAAGCGATCCGCGCCGCGGCCCGTCTCCTCGTCCGGCGTGATGCCGACTTTGACGGTCCCGTGAGGAATGTTCTCCGCAACCAGGCGTTCCAGTGCGGTGAAAATTTCCGCAATGCCCGCTTTATCGTCCGAGCCGAGCAGCGTCGTGCCGTCGGTCACGATCAGATCCTGGCCTTTGTAATCCAGAAGGCTTTCAAATTCCGCAGGGCGCATGACGATATTCTTTTCCGCGTTGAGGACAATATCCCCGCCGTCGTAGTTCTCGACGATGCGCGCACGCACATTCTCACCGCTGGCAGCGGGAGCGGTGTCCATATGCGCGATCAATCCCAGAACCGGGCGGTCGGTTTCACAGTTGGCCGGCAAGGTCCCGTAGACATAGCCGCATTCGTCCATGTGGGCGTCGGCCAGCCCCAGGCCGCGCAGCTCCTCCGCAAGCGCAGCGCCCAGGACTTTTTGACGGTCCGTTGTAGGGCATTTGTCCTCCGGCGCATTTTCGTCGGAGGTGGTATGGTAACGTACATATTGCAGCAATCGCTCGTAAGCTCGCATTTTATAGATCCCCTTTCGGTGAAAAATCCTTTTTCCTCATCATACGCCAAAATTCTCTAAAGTGCAATGTGGTTTTCACAAGAAGCGCCCTCACAAACATGCAGCTCGGTTCCGTAATGCTCGCTGGAAAAACCATTGTCGAAGAAGATGGAGAAAAAGGGCGTCATTTTGTTGTAAATTTCGGTGTCGGTTGGCTTGGGCAGGCCGAGAAGCATTTGGAGAAATTCCGGTGTGACCGACCCGGAAACGATCTTGCCGAACGCCCAATCGGTTTGCTTGTAATTGCCGTATTGCAGCGCAAGCGCGATCCACTCTGTTTCTTCGTTCCAGCAGTGGATTTCAAAGGAAGCGGCGGTTTTGGCATACTGCTCCACGAGGGCTTTCCACCGCTGGTTGTCCGGTTCGGTGGCGTCCAGGGCGAGGATTTCTATGGCCTTCATCTCTGTGCATCCCCCTGTTCTAGCGCGGCTTTGCGTTCCACGCCTTTGCTTGGCCCGAGCAAATCGCTCCACGCTGCGTGAAGCTGTTCCACGGCGGGGGCGATGTCCTCCAAGGGGATACCTGCAAAGCCCAACGTTACGCTGCCCGGCTCGGTTTCTGCAATCACACGGACCCCGCGCTGTATTGCCCGGCGGCAGAGGTCCTCCGAGGGTGTATTGCAAGGCAGGTACAAGGTCAGCCGGAGGGCCGTTTCCTGCAAGAAGAGGCGGCAGCGCCGTCCAAAGGCGCTTCGGACGGAACGGCTCAGTTCCGCGCTTTTCGCGGCGTAGAGCTTGCGCAAGCGGCGCAGATGGCGCTCCAACTGGCCGCTTTTGACATAGTTGCTTAGGGCGAGCTGTTCCACTTTTGAAGCCGTTTGGTTGTAGCTTTTGGCGCGGGAACGGTAATCCGCGAGCAGTGCCGGTGGCAGCGCCATATAGCCGATACGCACAGAGGGGAGCAGCAGTTTGGAAAAAGAACCGATGTAGGCCACCAGTTCCCCGTCCGCAATCCCCTGCATCGCAGGGATGGGCCGGGCATTGTAACGCAGTTCCCCGTTGTAGTCGTCTTCAATCACGAGGGATTGATGCGCTTTCGCCCATTCCAACAGGGCAAACCGGCGGCTCATCGGCATGGCGGTGCCGCTTGAAACGCTGTGGGATGGGCGCACCAATACCGCCCGGACGCCGCTCGCCTCCAGAGCGTCCATCCGGATGCCGTCCCGGTCGGTGGGCAGGCGCAAAACCGTAAAGCCGCAGTCCGCAAAAACGCGCTCCGCCTGCGGGAATCCGCGCTCGTCGATCGCGACGGTCTTTTCGGGAAGAAGGCCGCACAGCAGGTACAGGAGCGGCTGGGTGCCCGCGCCGACCACGATCTGTTCCGGGCTGGCTTTTACACCGCGGACGCCGTAGCAATAGGAGGAGAGCGCTTCCCGCAGGGCGGGTTCCCCCTGGGGATCGCCATAGGAGGTGAGCACCTCCTGCTGGGTGAGGACGTCGCGGATATGGCGGCGCCAGATTTTGATGTCGATGCACCCGCTGTCCACCGAATCGCTGCCGAAATTGTAGCGGACGTTGGGGCCTGGACGTTCCGCTTGCACGATCGTCTGGGGAGGCTCCAAATGGCTGGAGCGCTCCGGCCGGATGGCCCCGGCCTCTACGAAAAAGCCACTCTGCGGACGCGCGCGTACATACCCTTCGACGCAGAGCTGCTGATAGGCCATTTCCACCGTGGTGCGGCTCAGGCGTAAATCTTCGGAGAGCTTGCGGATGGAGGGGAGCTTTTCGTTCGTTGTGAGATGCCCCCGCTCGATGGATCTGCGCAGCGATTCATAGAGTTGCTGGTACAAAGGAGTATCGGATGCGGGATTGAGCATAAGAAAATCGTATGTCATGGAAATTCCTCTTCAAACTGTACTGGTCAATTTTTTATAAACTTTATATTTTAGTATGAACACTTTTACGCTATGATTATACCACAAACGAGCAAAGATGCAAGACGCTTTGCGGAAGATGTCTGGAGGGGAAGACCATGAAACTCAATTTAAACGAACGCAACACCAGCGTCAATCTGGCGCTCACCGGTCTGATGGCGGCGTTGGTCCTGGTGGCGACCATGTTCTTCAAGGTGGAGATCCCAGTGGGAACCGATAAGACCATGATCGGCTTTGCAAATGTATTTTGTATTTTGTCCGGCCTGTTGTTGGGCCCGGTTTACGGCGGCCTTGCAGCGGGGATCGGTTCTTGTATTTTTGACCTGATGGGCGGATGGGCGGACAGCGCGCCGACGACCCTGATCTTCAAATTTATGATGGCGTTTGTATGCGGATTGATCGCATGGGGCGGCGACCGGACCGCAAGAAAGCTCTCCCGCGTGATTGTGGGTGCGGTGAGCGGTTCCCTGTGCTACTGCGTGCTGTATTTGGGATACTCGTTCCTGAAGCTGATCCTGGTGGGTTCCGCGCCGGAGGCTGCGGCCATCGCCATGGTGACGAAGCTGGCAGCGACGCTGACCAATGCCATTGTGGCGGACGTGATCGCGGTGCCGTTCTTCTTTGCCATCCGCAAAGCTTTGGAGCGGGCGCATTTGCCTGTTGGCGGTCCGCGCCGGGCATAAAATGTTGAACGATCTTGAATAGACAGACAGCCGGTTGTATTGCGTTTGTGCATACAACCGGCTGTTGTTGCTTTCAGGCGGCTGGGCGTGTTATGTGGCAAAAACGCCCAGCCGTTTTAAAATGGTCACGCCGTCGCGCAGCCCCTTTTGATAGAGGTGGCGTTCCTGGTGTCCGGAGACGTCCAGCAGGAGGGAGAAGCATTCTTCGGCGAACTCTTTTTCGTCTGCGGCAAACATGGAATCGCAGTCGCGGTGCATCCGTTCCAGCTTTTCGGCCAACAGCGCGTATTGTGCGGTAGCGTGGAAGTCGTCAACGGCGCGTTGCAGGAGTTCATCCAGGAAAACGTCAAAGATTTCTTGTTCCGTCATGTACAGGTTCCTTTCTCTGTGAATTCCAACAACGCTTGAAAGGAATCACCGCGCATGGTATACTATTTACGCAGCAATCCGCTTTCGCGGTTGTTGGTTTTGGGGGAAGCGGCTTCGACTTAGAGAGGGGAGGCCGTTTCCTTTCATTTTTTGAGGCCGGAATACTTTTCGTGGATAGCCCTGCGGACAAATTCAGAACGGTTTGTACGCTCTACTTTACAACATTCGTCCAATTCAGTTAATGTTTCTTTGTCCATCTTGACACGCAGCATAAATGTTTTTGGGCTATCCGTAGGGCGGCCTAGTTTTTTACCTGGCACTTGAAGAAATACACCTCCTTTTCGTAGCACCATAATCATATTATAAATTTCGTAGCAACGTAAGTCAAAGAAAATGGAAAAAGTTGGGTGTGAAAAATCTTGACATCTTGTAGAGCTGCTGGAAATGTTAAGGTACAGAAGCATGCTTTTTCTATCGTTTTCACCATTTGTGGCGTTCCATCCTCAGAATACGCAGAAAATCCGGAAAATCCCTTGTGGAACTGCCTGTCAGAATGCTATAATAATCTTTATGAATTTCGACCTTAAAAAAGGGGATCTCCCCTGGAATGGAGCTTTCTAGGATGAAGGATACAGAAAAAAAACCTAAAAGACTTCATAGCGACATTGTGCGGGACAGCATCAACACCTTTGGCACCAACGTCATTGGTTCCCTGCTGTCCATCATCTCGGCCTTTTTTGTGCTGGGTGTGTTGGACCCGGCGGTCAAGGGGCAATATAATCAGGTACAGCTGGTCGGCAACGGGCTGTTTACGCTGTTTGGATTTAGCATCAATGCCGCGATGATCTATTTTGTCTCCCGCTATAAGATCAAGAACACCAAAAAAGCGATTGCAAAGTTGACTGTGGCGATGTCTGCCCTGATTTTGGCGGCGGGCGCCGTTGCCGTGCTGTTTATGAAGGAAATCTTTTTCTCCGGCAGTACGGCCTTCTATTGCTGGGCGGCGGTCGTGTATGGCTTGTTCTCCTTTTTAATGAATGTTTGCCTGGCGATTTTGCGCGGGGAAAACAAATTTAAAATGTTTAATACGATCAACCTTTTGCAAAAGGTGTTGTTGACCGCGTTCATGTTCTCCATGCTTGTATGGCCAAGTGCCATGCTGCTGGTTACCTCCATGATCGGCATCCAGGTGCTGATGATCCTCTTCGCCATGTATGGCATCAAGCGCTGGAATGGAAAGGAACCGGACCCCGCGCCGGAAGACGACCACTCGGTGCAGACGGGCGCGATGTTCCGCTATAGCTTAAAGTCGCATGTCTCGAATGTGATGACCTATATCAATTCGTATTTGGGATCGTACATTGTAAACGCCGTGTATTCCCTTTCGACCTTCGGCATTTACAATGCGGCTGTCACCATGATGCAGCAGGTGTGGCTGCTGCCCGACGCGGTGAGCCAGGTCATTATGAGCCGGATTGCAGCCATGCATGAAAAGGACGATAAAGTCCGTTTGACCTTGATGTCCTGTAAAGTGGTCACCTATATCACCATTGTTTGTGCGGTGCTGTTGGTGTTGGTGGCGCAGGTGTTTGTGCCGATTGTGTTCCCGAAGTACGTGGAGGCCATTGCGCCTCTGCGGTATTTGATTATCGGTTCGATTTTTATCTGCTATGCAAAGGTGTTGGCCAATTCCATCGCCGCCTATGGCAAGCCGGAATTGAACATTTTGCCGACCATCATCGGGATTATAGTCAATTTGAGCTTGTCGTTTGTTCTGATTCCGCCGATGGGCGTCAACGGCATTGCGCTGGCGACCTCCGCCTCGCTGACCGCGCAGGGGTTCACCTCCATGGTGATTTTCTGCCTGTTTACACATACCCCGTTCTATCGCCTTCTGATTCCGAACGGGGAAGAGATCCGCTCTGTCAAACAGATCTTTAAAAAATAATTTGTGAATTCAAGGAGAGAGCATCCATGAAAAAATACCTTTCTCTGTTGCTTGCGCTGCTGGTGGCGCTCTCGTGTACGTCTCTGGCGTTTGCGGCCGAAGAGGATGAAGAAGAGATTTCGCCGGAGATGAAGGAGCTCGGTGAATATATCATGAACCACCAGGCCGAGGCGTTTGACCTGGCGGTCGAGGGATATACCTGCCAGTCGGAAAAGGTGGAAGCCGAACTGCTCACGGACGGCACGGTGAACGTCACGGAATATTGGACGTATTCCTGCCGGAACTTTGAGAAGATGACAAAGTTTGAGCGCACGCTCGCCAAATCCGAAGACTATGAGATTTCGGATATCCGCGTGGTGATGGGCTCGGAGGAGCTGGAGCGCTTCAACAGCTACGAGGAGATTCAGGCGGCGACAGAAAGCGAAGGGGAAAAATACCCGGAGCGGAAGTACACGCTGGATGAAACCGACACGGGCTATGAGATCAACGCATATTTGAAAAACTGGAATGCCACCACGACGATCAAGGTGCTCTATACCGTAAAGGGCGCCGTGCAGTTCCACAACGATATTATGGAATTCAATTGGGAGCTGATTGGGGAGGACATCCCCTATGAAGCAGGGCTGTTGACCGGATACGTGATTCTGCCCTATGGAGCGCAGCGCGATGAGGTCAAAGCCTGGACGTACGACCAGGAGGACTATGAGCTGGTCATCGAAAGCGGCGAGCTGGTGGGTCTGACGGTCAATGAGGTCCCGGCCAACCATGCGGTAGACATCCGCGTGACCGCGCCGCTGTATTTGTTCCCCGATGCCGCGGACGCCTATAAGACCGGCCAGGATGCCTATATGCAGATTTTGCAGGAGGAAAACGACCCCGACCAGGACCCGGCATATACGGCGCGGGAGGCGCGGAAGGACCAGATCATCCGCATTGCGGCCCCGGTCGTATTGATCGGCGGCGCTGCCTTGATTTTGATTGTTTCCCGCATCCGCAGAAAGAAGAAGGCGTAAGGGAGGCCAAACGATGCAGAAGAAAACGCCTGCAAAAGCGCAGAAAGTAAAGCTGGCTCTCCGCGCAGCGTTCCCGATGACCATCCCCGTGATGGTGGGTTATCTGTTCTTGGGGGCAGCTTTTGGCATTCTGCTGGAGAGCAAAGGCTATGGCTTCGGGTGGGCCGCCTTGATGAGCGTGATTGTCTATGCGGGCTCGATGCAATTTGTGGCGGTCGATCTGTTGGCGACGGGAGCGGGCTTTTTGCAGGTGGCGTTGATGACCTTGATGGTCAATATCCGCCATGTGTTTTATGGCCTCTCCCTGTTGGGGAAATTTCAAAATTTTGGCGCGAAAAAGCCCTATATGATCTTTTCCCTGTCCGATGAGACGTTTTCTCTGCTTTGCAGCGCAGAGCCGCCCAAAGACGTAGACCGCAGTTGGTTTTTCTTTTTTATCGCCTTGTTGGACCAACTTTACTGGATTGTCGGTTCTGTCGTCGGAGGGCTGCTGGGTTCCTCCTTTTCGTTCAATACACAGGGCATTGATTTTGCGATGACTGCGCTCTTCGTGGTGATTTTTGTCAACCAGTGGCGTGAAACAAAAAGCCATGCGCCGGCCTTGGCGGGATTGGCATGCTCCGTTGTTTGCCTTCTCCTTTTTGGAGCGGATAATTTTATTCTGCCGGCGCTCATCAGTATGGTCGTGTTGCTGACCGTCGTTCGGAAACGGTTGGATCGACCGGAGGAGGAGGCTACAACATGACTGGGGCAATTCGTGCGCTGCTTGTGATTGCGTTAATTGCGCTTGTTACATTTTTCACAAGGCTTCTTCCCTTTGTCCTGTTCCCGGAGGGAAAGGAAACGCCGCCATATGTGCGTTATTTGGGGAAAGTTTTGCCTTTTGCAATCATTGCCATGCTTGTAGTATACTGTTTAAAGGGAACGAGCCTTCTGACGTGGCCATACGGCTTGCCGGAGCTGATTGCGGTGGCGGCTGTTGTGGCGTTGCATGTGTGGAAGAAGAACACCTTGTTGAGCATTGGCGTGGGAACCGTGTTGTATATGGTATTGGTGCAGTTTGTTTTTGCTACATAAGGGCTTCCGCCCCGGATGGGCGGGGAAAATTGAAAAGGATTGTGGGGGAGATCGGAATGATGGCCACCGAAAAGCTGTATGTGCAGATGCTGGGGGATTTTTCCATCCGGCGTGGCGACCGGGAAGTGGTGAAAAAAGGGAACCGCTCCAAAAAGATTTGGCACTTGATTGGCATCCTTTTGACGAATCGAGGGCAAAGGCTGGCTCAGGAAAAATTGATCCAGTTGCTATGGCGTGAGGGGGATGAATGCATTGACCCAGCCAACTCCCTAAAAAATTTGGTCTATCGCGCGCGGATGCTCTTGGACGATTTGGTGCTGGAAGATGAAGTGTGCGAAGAGGGAATGGAGTTTATCCGTTTTTCCGAAGGGGCATATATGTGGAACGAAGATATCCCGTGTGAAATCGACACGGAAGTGATGCCCCTTCTGGCAAAGCGCGGTTCGGATGAAGACCAGGCAATTGAAAGCCGGATTGCCTGCTACTCCCAGGCGGTAGAGCTGTACAACGGGGAATTCCTGCCGAATTTGGGGGAGGACGAGTGGATTTTTGCAAAGCGCGCACAGTATGAAAGCCTTTATGTCAGCTGTGTGTTGACCTTATGCCGCCTTTTGAATCAGTCGGAGCAATATGGGAATGTTATTTCAGTTTGCGAGCGTGCGGTGCGGTTTTGCCCTTATCAGGAAGATATCCATCATATCTTACTGAAGGCCTATCTGCGCACGGGGCAGTATGCCCAGGCGTTGGTACACTACGAGCACATTTCCGAATCCTTTAACCGGGAGCTGGGCATGGGGCTTTCGAATTCGATCCGCAATCTGCACCGCGAGATTATCCAAGGGCTCAATATGGTCGAAATTGATATGAATCAGATCAAGGAGGATATTCTTGCGGAGGAGACATCCGGCTCGACGCCGTTTTTTTGTGAGTATACGGTGTTCCGTGAGATCTGCCGGGTGCAGATGCGCGCCCGGGAGCGTTACAACCAGAGCGAGATTTTGATCCTGCTTACGGCGACGGACAAGAACGGGGAAATCCCGCCGTTGGAAAAGTTAAAAAATATTATGACCATCTTAAAGGAAGCGATTTCTGAGACGCTGCGCCGGAACGATATTGTCGCGCGGTATAGCCCTTCCCAGTTCATCTTGGGCCTGTTGGTGGCCGAGGAAGAGAACGGGCAATTGGTAGCCAACCGCATCCGGAATGCGTTTGAGGCGAAATGCCGCCGGAAAGGTGAGATTTATCTAAAAGAACAGATGATTAGCCTGCGTGCTGAGGATTCGCAGAACTGACAACCGCAGCCGAATCCGACGAAAGGAGAACCTATGAAAAAACGTTTGCGCAAGGGGATTTTTATAGCATCGCTCTGTGTTTTTATAGGTTCTATGAGTGTGCTCGGATATAAGGGGATCTATGAGCCCATGCAGAACCGGCATGCGGTCAAGCAGGTACAGCAGATTTATCACGCTGAAGAAGACGGGGAGGAGAAGGACAGTTCCCCTTCCTCACAGACGTCCGAGGAGGCTGTGCAGCGGAAGCGGGACGCCTTTGCCCAATTGAAAGCGGGCAACCCGGACACCATCGGTTGGATTCAGATTCCCAATACAGTGGTGGACTATCCGGTGATGCAGTCCTCAAAGGACAATCCGGAGCTATATCTCCGTCATGGATACGATAAGAAATACACCCAATACGGCTGCATCTTTTTGGATGCCAACTGTACCCCGGCTCAGGAAATGAAGAATTTGACACTCTATGGGCACAACATGAACGATGGGCAGATGTTTGCCGCGATCCTGCAATACACCGATCTGGAGTTTTATAAGAGCGCCCCGGTGATCGACTTCGATCTGGAAGGGGTGGAGGGCAAATGGAAAGTGTTCTCCGTGTTTAAGATCAATACACTCCCGGAACAGGGGGAAATCTTCGACTACGCCCAGCCGGATTTCGAGGACGATGAGGCGTTCACGGCTTTCATCGAAGAGATGCGCAGCCGGTCCATTTTGAATCTGCCGGTCGATGTGAATGCGGACGATCAATTGCTCACGTTGTCCACCTGCTCCTATGAATTTGAAGAGTTTCGCACTGTCGTGGTAGCCCGCCGGGTGAGGGAAGGCGAGAATGCGACCGTTGATTTGGACAAGGCGGCATACAATCCTTCCCCAGTTTACCCGGACTGCTGGGTGCAGAAATATGGGAGTTGACGAGAAACACAGGAGTGAATCATAGATAGAACGATTTGAATTTATCAAGACAGAGCCTTTTGTTCCTTTTGGCTATGAAAAAACGGTTATGCGGCATACGCTGCATAACCGTTTTTTGATTGATGGATTTTCCTCAGTCGATCGGGACCACGGAACCCTCATAGGTCTCATTGATATATTGCTTGACTGTGTCGCTCTTGAGCGCCTCCACAAGCGCCTGCAGTTCCGGGCGGTTTTCGTCGCCCTTGCGGACAGCGATCACGTTGGGATAGGCTGTTGTTGCAACGGAACCGCTCTCTTCCACGGCCAGTGCATCGCTCATCTTCAAGCCGCCGTCGATGGCATAGTTACCGTTGATCACAGCGAGATCGACGTCCGGCAGGATGCGGGACAGCTGCGCCGCTTCAATTTCGGTAATCTGGATATTTTTCGGATTGCTGGTGATGTCCTTTACGGTGGCGTTCAATCCCGCGGATTCATCCACCTCGATCAGTCCCTGATCCTGAAGAAGTAGAAGTGCGCGCGCCTCGTTGGTGGTATCATTTGGAACGGCGATGGTCGCGTTGTCCGGCAGGCTGTCCAGGGAGGTCGTCCGGCCCGCGTAGATGCCGAGCGGCTCGTAATGGATTGCGCCGATCGAGACCAACTCCGTTCCGTACTCCTCGTTAAAATTGTCCAGATAGGTCTGATGCTGGAAATAGTTGGCGTCCAGTTCCCCTTCGGAGAGCGCCAGGTTCGGCTGCACATAGTCGGAGAACTCCACCACATCCAGCTCATACCCCTGCTCCTTGAGGATATCGCTGGCAACCTCCAGGATTTCTGCGTGCGGAGCAGGAGACGCCCCGACCTTGATCACCTTGGATTCGGAATTGTCCGCATTTTCACCGGACGCCGCATCGCCGCCGGACTGACATCCGGCCAATACGGTGGCGGAAAGTGCAACCGCGAGAATGAGTGCAAAAATCTTTTTCATAGGATAGTTCCTCCTTTTGTTAAGGGCTTTGAAAGAACAGAGAATGCTCCTCTTTCAAAGCATTATTTGCGCCGGTCCAACCGCCGGGCAATCCAGAGGCCCAGTCCCTGGAATACCTGCACCACCACAATGAGCAGGACGACGGTGACGAGCATGATGTCCTCCTCACGGCGGTAATAGCCGAAGCGAATGGCGATATCGCCCAAACCGCCGCCGCCGACAAATCCGGCCATTGCGGTATAGCCGAGGATCGTCGTGATGGCAATGGCGCAGTTGAGGATCAACGAGGGGCGAGCCTCCGGCAAAAGGACTTTCCAAATGATTTGCAGAGCGGAAGCGCCCATGGACTGGGATGCTTCGATCACACCGACGTCCACTTCTTTGAGAGAACCTTCGACCAGCCGGGCGACGAAGGGCGCAGCTGAGATGGTCAGAGGCACGATGACGGCCGTAGGGCCAAGGGTTGTGCCCAGAAGCCAGCGGGTGAACGGCAGGACCGCGATCAATAAAATGATAAATGGGAACGAACGGGTCAGGTTGACGATCACGTCCAATATTTTATATAGGACAGGGTGGGGGCGGATCCCGTCCGCAGCCCACATGACGAGCAGCACACCCAACGGCAATCCGATGATATACGCGAAGAGGGTGGACCCCAACGTCATATACAGGGTTTCACCGACGCCTTGCAGCAACATTTGCAGCGTGGATTCATCCCACATTTCCGCTCACCTCCTCTACGGTCAGGCCCCGCATATGCAGATACCGCTGCATCTTATCCGCGAGGGATTCGTCTTCGGGCAGTTGGATGACAATCTGCCCAAACGCTTTTCCGTCCATGTTTTTAGTATCAGCAAAGAGAATATTTACAGGCGATTTATATTCGAGCACCATATTGGCGATTACGGGTTCAAAAGAGGAACTCCCGTTGAAGACAATGCGGATGGCGTGTTTGCCAGTAAACGTTTCAGTGGTATGCTTTCCTTCTGGGAACACCAGGTGCTGCGCAGCCGGCGTCTTGGGGTGGGAAAAGATTTCGGTAACGTCGCCGCACTCGGCAATTTTGCTTTCACTGATGATGGCCACACGGTTGCAGATCTCTTCGATCACGCGCATCTCGTGGGTGATGATTACAATGGTAATCCCCAGACGGCGGTTGATGTCCTTCAGCAGAGCCAAAATCGAGGACGTCGTATTGGGGTCCAAGGCGGACGTCGCTTCGTCACACAGGAGCACCTTTGGATTGGTGGCCAACGCGCGGGCGATTGCAATACGCTGCTTTTGCCCGCCGGAGAGCTGGGAGGGATAAGACTTCGCTTTATCCGACAAACCGACGAGTTCCAAAAGCTCCTTTGCGCGCTTTTTGGCGGTCGCCTTGTCCACCCCGGCGATTTCCAAGGGGAAGCAGATGTTCGCTTCCGCAGTCCGCTGCATCAGCAGGTTGAATTGCTGGAAGATCATCCCCATGGAGCGCCGCGCTTCACGAAGCTGTTTTCGATTTAGCTTGGAAAGATCCATGCCGTCGAACAGGACGGTCCCCTCCGTTGGGATTTCCAGCATATTCATACAGCGTACAAGCGTGCTCTTTCCTGCGCCGCTCATACCGATAATGCCGAAGATATCCCCCTGTTCGATTTTCAGGTTGATGTCCTGCAGCGCATGGACCTCCGCGTTTTTGCCCCGGAAGGTTTTGCTGAGGGAGCGAATTTCAATGATCGGTTTTCTTTCCACATGACACCCCTCTTTTCCGTTTCCATGTTCTTCTGCTGAACGCTATGCCGCAAAGCGTTCAAAACATTACTGATTTAATAGGAATTATACGGCACAATGACATGCGTGTCAAGTATTGTGCGCAGATTCTACCTTATTCAACAGGCGGTTCCCAACGGGCGGCCAGGGCTTTGATGGGGATTCCCTTTTCCGTAAACATCTTTTCGTGCTCCGTCGGGGCATCCTGCGCAAAAAAGCCTGGATTTGCATGGAGATCGGCGGTTTGGCGCAGAAGCATGAACCCGCTTTCCTTTATATATTCTAAGGTATCGGCAAATAGGCCGTCGTCGTCCGTCTTAAACCAGAGTTCGCCGCCCGGCTGCAAGAACTGCTTATAATCGTTCAAACGGCGCGGGTGTGTCAGGCGGCGTTTGTTGTGCTTGGCACGGGGCCACGGGTTGCAAAAATTGATACAGATGCGGGCGACGCCGTCCTCCGGCCGGAGCATGTTGCAGATTTGTTCCACGTTATAAGCGGTCAACCCAACGTTGTCCACTGGACGCCCGGCCCCAGCGAAGGCCGCTTCCACAATGCGCTTCGCGGGGGCTAATACGACGTCCTTCAAATCTACACCGAGGTAATTGACCTGTGGATTTTTTGGGGCCAGCCCTGCAATATACCAGCCCTTCCCGCAGCCGAGCTCCAAATGGATGGGTTGCTTTTTCGGAAACCAATCCTGCCATTTTCCGGCCATCCGTTCCGGACCACGCACAAAAAAGGGACAGGCATTCAGCTCTGGAGCTGCCCAAGGCTTATTGCGCATCCGCATGCGGCGTTCCCTCCGTATCCCAATTTTTGCACACGTCAACCCATTTTTGACTGTGGGAATATTGAAACAGTTCCTCGCAGCTCAGTTCAATTGCGGAATTGGGAGTACCGCAGGCTGGGAATACCGTCGAAAAGCGCTTCAAAGAAATATCGCAATATACAGCGGCCGTGTCCGGATTGGCAAAGGGGCAGACGCCTCCCACCGGATAGCCTGTAAGCGGTAAAACTTCATCGGCACTCAGCATTTTGGCTTTCCGGTGGAATTCCGCTTTGAATTTGCTGTTATCGATTTTGGCATCCCCGGCTGCCACGACAAGAATACAACCGCCGTCCGACTGTAGGGAGATGGTTTTGGCAATACGCGCAGGCTCTACACCAAGCGCTTGCGCTGCCAATTCGACTGTTGCGCTGGAGACATCGAATTCCTGCACACGGCCAGCCACGCCATAGGATTCTAGATACGTTTTTACTGCCTCAATAGACATGATAAATCCCTCCATGCTGCTATCAGATTGTATCGATTTTGCGGCTTTTTCAGTAACATAATTCTAACAAAGTATAGCATAAGAATAGACATTGGAAAGTGTCTAAAAAAGAATTTGTGAGATAAAACAAAAAATATAGGCTTTTTTTGACTTTTTGCTGCGGTTTTTTGAAATGTGTAAGGGAAAGAAAAAAATTAGCTTTTTTCGATGAATTTTCTAACAAATCATCCAAAGGAAAAACGCGGTAGCCATTTGCTTGTGCTGCGAAGAGTATGCTATACTATAGACCACATATGAGCAACGAAACCAGTGGTGGAGGAAACCAATGAACGAGCAAAGAAAACGGAAAGTTGGATGGGCTCTGGCGGTTCTGGCGGCGGTTTTGGTTTTAGTGGCTGTTGTAGTACAGTGGAACCGGTGGAAGGCAGAGCAACAACCGTTTACCAGCACGGAATTTGCAATGGGAAGTTATGTCCAACAAACTGTTTATGGCGATAGAAGGGAAGAAGCGGCGTCGGAAGCAGCCAACGCGGTGCAACGCTTAGAAAACCAGATTTCGTGGCGGATAGAGGGTTCGGATATCGCACGGTTGAACGAAGCTGCAGGGACGGATTGGATTGCTATTGATCCACAGACCGCAGAGCTGCTGGCACAAGCGTTGGATGTGGCGGAGCGCTCAAATGGGGCGTACGATCCGACGATCCTGCCGGTCAGCTCCCTTTGGGACTTTGGCGGGGAAAACCAACATTTGCCGGAAGCTGAACAGATTGAAGAATACCGTTCCTATGTTGGGTATCAAAATTTGCGTGTAGATGAACAGGCTTCGGAGGCTTCTTTGAAAATCCATGGTGCGGCGATTGATCTCGGAGGAATTGGAAAAGGCGCAGCGTGTGACGCTGCGGTTCAGATGTATCAGGAAAGCGGTGCGGAGGCTGGCATTGTCGCGGTGGGCGGAAGCATTGGCCTATATGGGGAGAAGCCGGATGGCAGCTTGTGGCGCCTAGGCGTGCGCGACCCAAATAGCGGCGACGATAGGGCGGAAGCGATGGGGCTTCTGGATCTGGCGTCTGGATTTGTATCCACGTCTGGCTCCTATGAAAAAACCTTCACAGAAAATGGGAAGACCTACCATCATCTTTTAGACCCAAAGACTGGTTATCCAGCGGAAAGCGGGCTTGTATCCGTCACCGTTGTGGCGAAGAGCGGCGCTTTGAGCGACGCCTTGGCGACAGCCGTGTTCGTGCTTGGGGAAGAACAGGGCATGGCCTTGCTGGAAGAGTATGGAGCGGGTGGGGTGTTAATCTCGCAAGATAACCGTGTTTTGGTATCCGACTCCTTGAAGGACGCTTTCCAGCTCACTTCAGATATGTATACCCTTGTATCATAAGAGGGGATTGGGTGGGCGCACTTGCTGGCAAAGTTGAAACTGTTGGGCCAGGGACAATCCTTGTAAATAGCAAAAATAAAGGGAAGGTCTTTCCCCGCTCCCAGTGTTCCAAAGAAATTAGATATTTCAATAGGAAATTAGGCACGGCCGGGATGATCGGCCGTGTGTTTGCTTGCGTTTAGGTAGGAATGTTTTGGCTTGTTTTGAAGATGGGATGAAGAGGCCACATGGGGTTCTATATAGAATGGATTGTTGAAGGCATCCTTTCGGATAGAATGGTACCATACCATATAGTGTACTTGCAATGTAGGCGTTTGTATGGTATATTTCTTGATTGCTTCTGATTGGGGTAGTGCCGGCACGCATATGAGGCCAATGCCTCAGGCAGCTGTGCCGTTACTCAATACAATATTTTGAACAACGGTCTTTTTAGGAAGAAAGTAAAAAATGAAAATGGAGGGAAAAGAATGGAATTTGCATTTCCAGAAAAGCCTTTCAAAACACATGGCGGGGCGCATGTGCCGCATTATAAGAACACGGCGCAGATGGAATCCAAAATAATGCCGCCTCCGGCGCAGGTCATCATCCCCATGCAGCAGCATGCTGGGGCCCCGTGCAAACCTCTTGTCCAAGTGGGGGACGAGGTGCTTGTAGGGCAAAAGATCGCCGACAGCGATGCGGTTGTCAGCGCGCCCATTCATGCCAGCGTTTCAGGCAAAGTGCATGCGGTCAACCAGGTGATGCTCTCTGGGGGCCAATATGTGGATGCGCTTGTGATCGACTCCGATGGAGAGATGAAGGTTTCTCCAGAGGTACATCCGCCAAAGGTGGATACCCGCGAGGAGTTTCTCCGTGCTGTGCGGGAGTCCGGCTTGGTTGGATTGGGCGGCGCTGGTTTTCCTACACATGTCAAGTTGAATGTATCCCCCGATAAGAACATTGACACGCTCATTATCAACGCTGCGGAGTGCGAACCATACATAACGGCCGACCATCGGGAAGCGCTGGAAAACACAAAGGCGGTATTTTCCGGAATCAATACGGTCCGGAAGATGTTGGGAATTGAGCGGGCGATCATAGCGGTGGAAGACAATAAGCCCGATGTAATCGAAGCACTGCGGAAGATGGAGAATGATGGACAAGCCAGCCCGGACAAAAACGTTTGTGTGTTGGCGCTTTCCGCTTCCTACCCGCAGGGAGCGGAAAAGGTGCTCATCAAGTCCTGCACCGGACGCGAGGTCCCCATGGGGAAGCTGCCTGCAGATGTGGGTTGTATTGTGATGAACATAACGTCCGTTGCCTTCCTGGCCGATTATCTCAGGACAGGGATGCCTCTGGTGAAGAAGCGCGTCACCATCGACGGCTCCGCCGTAAAATCCCCGCAGAACGTTATTGTTCCGATCGGTACGCCGATTGCAGAGATCATCCGCTTCTGCGGAGGGTATGCGGTTCCGCCGAAAAAGATCCTGATGGGCGGCCCCATGATGGGAATTGCCCTTACAGACGACAGCCTGCCGGTCATCAAGCAAAACAATGGTATCCTCTGCTTTGGAGAGGAAGAGGCGCGCCTGCATGAACCAACTGCCTGTATCCGCTGTGGCCGCTGTGTGAGCGGATGCCCAATGAATCTGGTCCCGACTAAGCTGGAAAAGTATGCGGAAGCCAAACGTGTGGAAGAATTGCAGGAATATTGTGTGATGGACTGTATGGAATGCGGTACCTGCGCTTATCGCTGCCCGGCCCACCGGCCGTTGGTGCAGGCCATCCGGCTAGGAAAGGCTCTTGTTAGAAATGCGGGAGGGAAGAAATAAATGGAGCAGAAATTGATTGTATCGTCTTCGCCCCATCTGGGGAGCGGAGCAACTACGCAAAAAATTATGCTGGACGTTATTATTGCCCTGATCCCGGCGGCAATTGCATCCTGTATTTTATTTGGGATTCAGGCGCTAATCTTGATCCTGACCTGTGTGATTTCCTGTGTGCTTGCCGAATATCTCAGCCGTAAGGTGATGAAACGCGACAACACCATTTTTGACCTCAGCGCGGTAGTCACTGGCCTTTTGCTGGCCTTCAACCTACCAGCGACGATCAACCCCCTGATTGCGGTCTTTGGGAGCGTAGTGGCAATTGTTGTTGTAAAGCAGATGTTCGGCGGCATTGGGCAGAACTTTG
Organism: Anaeromassilibacillus sp. D41t1_190614_C2; assembly: GCF_015558525.1. Taxonomy (NCBI): domain Bacteria; kingdom Bacillati; phylum Bacillota; class Clostridia; order Eubacteriales; family Acutalibacteraceae; genus Anaeromassilibacillus; species Anaeromassilibacillus sp. D41t1_190614_C2. Next base: position 87,558 of record NZ_JADMOD010000007.1, read on the forward strand.
TCAATCCAGCTCTGACGGCGCGCATCGTGCTGATGTCGTCCTTCCCGGCGAAGATGAGCAATTGGGTGGTGCCCTTCTGGTACCGCAGCGGGAACCCCGACGCGATTACCACAGCATCCCCGCTTGGCCTGCTCAAGCAAGGGGCATCGGATCAGCTTCCCAGCCATCTGGACATGCTGCTTGGCGCGCGTGCCGGCTGTTTGGGGGAAACCTGTGCCATTGCATTGATCCTGGGAGGCATTTATCTGGTGGCCCGTAAGGTTATCAGCCCAGTAATCCCGTTGTGCTATCTTGGAACTGTAGCGGTGATCTCCTTGATCGCCGGCCGTGACGTAATTTTCGAATTGCTTTCCGGCGGCCTGTTGCTCGGTGCAATCTTTATGGCGACGGACTATACAACATCCCCCATCAACCGGAATGGCCGGATTGTATATGCGATCGGCTGCGGCATTTTGACAATGCTGATCCGGATGTTCGGTTCGTTGCCGGAGGGCGTGTCCTTCTCGATTATCCTGATGAACATTTTGGTGCCGCATATTGAGCGGATCACCCGCCCGCGTCCCTTTGGCGTCAAAAAGGAGAAGGCCAAAAAGGAGGCTGCACACGAATGAAGATAGATGCAAAAGAAGTCCTGCGTCCCACCATTACATTGACCGTGATCTGTTTTGTAGTCGCGGCGCTTTTGGCGGGGACAAACCTTTTGACCAAGGATAAGATTGCACAGCAGGAGGAGCAAGCTGCCAGCGAGGCGCGCGAACTAGTCCTTCCCGGCGTTGAAGAGTTTGAAGAGATGGAGGCCACGGATGCCGATGGGGAGAGCGTGGTTTATTATGTTGGAAAGGAAGGCGGGGAAGTGGCTGGCTATGTGTTTACCACTTCCGCCAGTTCGTATGGTGGACCGGTCCAGGTGATGACCGGCATACGGGCGGATGGGGAAGTATCCGGCGTGCAATTGCTTAGTATCGACGATACGCCGGGCCTTGGAATGAATGCGCAAAAAGAGGAATTCCGTGCGCAGTACCAACAGCCAATCCCGGAATCCGGAGCATTTGAAGTCATCAAGTCCGGGGAAAAACAGGACGGCCAGATTATGGCGATGACCGGTGCAACCATCACTACACAGGGCGTAACCGACGCGGTAAACGAGGCATTGGCCCTGTATGAAACCGTAAAAGGAGGCGCTTGAGGATGGAGAAAAAGAGATCCCTATGGAGTGAATTTACCAAGGGTATTATCAAAGAAAATCCTGTGTTGCGTTTGGTGCTTGGATGCTGCGCAACGCTTGCAGTCAGCACCTCTGCTAGTAACGCAATTGGAATGGGTTTGGCGACGACCTTTGTCCTGGTCTGTTCCAATGCAGCGATCTCCCTGCTGCGTAAGGTGATCCCGGATAAGGTTCGCATTCCGGCGTTCATCACAGTGATCGCAGGATTTGTATCGGTTGTGCAGATGTTTATTCAGGCATATTCTCCAGCACTTGACGAGGCCCTGGGCATCTATCTGCCTCTGATTGTGGTCAACTGTATTATCTTGGGGCGTGCAGAGATGTTCGCCAGCAAGAATAAGGTTCTCCCCTCCATTGTCGATGGCCTTGGGATGGGAATTGGTTTTACGACTACGCTGTTGGTGATGGGGATGATCCGTGAGTTCCTCGGTTCGGGTAGCTTGTTTGGCATTCCGATTACGGCCGGAGTGGTGGACCCCATCATTATCTTCATTCTGCCGCCTGGAGGGTTCTTTGTGTTTGGTATTTTGATTGCGGTAGCAAACCGGTTGTCGGGCGAGGGTTCGCGTCCGGCAGAGCTTGGCTGTCAGGGATGCCCGCTGGCGGCAAATTGCTCGAAGCTTCAAGAAAAGGAGGCTGCTAAGAAATGATTAAGAATCTTGTAGCCATCTTTTTGGCGGCGATCCTGACAGAAAACTATATTTTGAATAAATTCCTCGGTATCTGCCCGTTCCTCGGCGTATCGAAGAAGCTGAATACAGCGGTTGGCATGAGCATTGCAGTTACGTTTGTAATGGTGATTTCCACTGCAGTGACCTGGCCAATCTATATGTATGTGCTCGTCCCCAATCATTTGGAGTATCTACAGACCATCGTCTTTATTTTGATTATTGCGGCGCTGGTCCAGTTGATTGAGACCATCCTGCGCAAATTTATGCCGCCGCTTTATAATGCGTTAGGCATCTATTTGCCGCTGATTACCACGAACTGCGCGGTTTTGGGCATTACCATGCTGGTGCTTGAAAAGGGTGCTGCGGACCCGACTTTCGGATATGTGGAATCCTTGGTCAATGCGTTCGGCTCCGGTATTGGCTTTATGGTCGCTATGGTGATCTTTGCTGGTGTCCGCGAGCGCATGGAGACGAACGACATTCCAAAATTTCTCAAAGGCCTTCCCATCACCCTGATCGCAGCATCGCTTGTGGCGGTGTCCTTCCTTGGGTTCCAGGGCCTTGTCGACGGCTTATTAGGCTGAGGGGAGGAATAGAGATGAGTCAATTATGGGTTCCTGTTGTCATTGTGGTGGTGATCGGTTTGATTGCTGGCCTGGGCTTGGCAATTGCCTCGATTCTGTTGGCTGTACCAAAGGATGAAAAAGCGGAGGCCATTGAGGAAATGCTTCCAGGGGCCAATTGCGGTGCCTGCGGGTTTTCCGGATGTTCCGGTTATGCAAAGGCTTTGGCCCACGGAGAAGCAAAGCCCGGCCTCTGTGCCCCCGGTGGGGCAGAGGTGGCCAAGACCGTTTCCCAATATCTTGGTTTGGCGGATGTGGCTGTTGAAGCAAAAGTCGCAGTGGTCAAATGTCTTGGCAGCTATGACAATACAAGCGATAAGATGGAGTATGAAGGCATCCAGAGTTGTACTGCTGCTGCACAGCTAGCTGGAGGCGTTTCCAGCTGTCGCTATGGCTGTATGGGGATGGGCGATTGTGTACAAGCTTGCGCGTATGGCGCGATCGAAGTATGTAATGGGGTTGCCCGTGTCGATCCATCGCGCTGCAAGGGGTGTTCCATGTGTGTGAAGGCATGTCCAAAGCATCTTATCACATTGGTTCCCCTAAAGCGGCAGGCGATTGTCCGCTGCAGCAATTGCGACAAGGGTGCTTCGACCAACAAGGTCTGTAAAGTAGGCTGCATTGGATGTATGAAATGCCAAAAAGTCTGTGAAGTGGGAGCAATCAAAGTGGAAAACTTCCACGCTACTGTAGATCCAGAAAAGTGCGTGGGATGTGGAAAATGTGTGGAGGCATGCCCACGTCATTGCCTGGCGATGCTGGAGTAAATTTTGATGCCACTTTCCCATTGGTGAAAAGAAGAAGCCCTAAAATTCCGCTATCTTTAGTGTCTTTACAAAAGAGAACGGAAAAATAGGGCTTCTTTTTAAAAAAATTATGAAAAAAACAGTTGCTTTTTCATCGCTTTTGTTGTATAATCTTTACCGTTACATGCCGGTGTGATGGAATTGGCAGACGTAGTGGACTCAAAATCCACCGGTGGCGACACCGTGCCGGTTCGAGTCCGGCCACCGGCACCAGTTTGAATGTTCATAACGCAACTGAACATTCCTATGTAAAGGAGTAGTCCGAAAGGGCTGCTCCTTTTCTCATTTATCCGGCTTTTCCAACCAGATATTCTATTTCTACGCCCTGTCTGCTGTTGAGAACGACATTCTCCGGCAGAACGGGGCTTTTCGGCAAATCCAATACGCCGACAAACTTGTAGTGGATCACAAGGCGCTGCGTCCTGTTTTTTTCCTGTCCCCTGAATGTGGTAGACATCAATCCGTTCTACCAATTCGTGAAGCATAGTAGGCGTTAAGGTTTTCATCTGTATAAACTTCCGAACCGCTTTTAGAAACTGATTTTTTGAATACACCCGGCTGTCCTCTTTGTCGCAGATGCTTTCCAGCTCTGCGATTTCTTTTTTGAGGGATTGCTGCTCCTCGTCATACCTTTGCGACAGCTTCATGAAGCGTTCATCGGAGAGTTTACCGCTTACATTGTCCTCGTAGGTGCGCTCAAAAAGCATATCAACCTCACTGTATCGGGCGTTCAGTTCGGCCAGCTTCTGCTGGCGGAAGCGTTTTTCACGCTCATAATCCTGCGAGGTTTTCCGGGCAAGCAGTTCAGCAAACTCTTCCTCGTTTTCCTGTAGGTAGCTTACCATACGGTTCAGTTCCAAAAGGACAACCTGTTCCAACGAATCGGCACAAACGTAGTGCGTTTCATTACAGGTGCCACGGTTTCCCCGGTAGTTTGAACAGTTGAAATACTCAATGGCGCTGTTCGGATGATTGATATACTTCTACGTCTATTATACTGTAAGCACGGGTGCGATTCAACGATCAGTCATTGCTCTTTCTTCACTTAAACGGCATTCAAAAAGGCCGGGGCGCTGCTGTCCCGGCCCGCATGGTGGCGGACGGCGTCCTCCACCAGCTCGTCCATCTGTTTGCCTCCATCCGCAAAATGCTCAGAGATTTTGATGCAGAGATTCCCACAGTAGAAATACTTCGTGTCATCCGGGCCAACGACATAAAACGATGTGTTTTCCAAGGTCGGTTCCGGCCCCTCATACCGCTTGCTCCATGCTTCCAGGAGTTCTGCCGGCGGCTCGAAAACCGGGTCAAAGCAGGATTCGATGTCGATATACCCATCGTCCATTTCGTTAATAAAATCGTTTTGTTTTTTCATATAGCGACCTCCATCGATCAAAGTTCCATATCCTGCCCGCGGCGGTGGACAGGCTGTCTTGTTTGCGGGGTGTGGGTCAAAACGGCCACAAGAAAAGCCCGCACCCTTTCCGGTGCGAGCTTCACGGCGTCCAGATAGGGCTGGACGCTCTTTTTTAGTTCCTGATATTTTTCGCTCAGCGATTCATACCGCTGTTTCCAAATCGCGGCGCTTTTTTGGGCGGAAACCAGCCGTTCCTGCAACCTGCCGTTGTCGGCCTTGGCGGTAATGCTATTGACTGCGTAGGTTTTTAGTGTGCTGCACTCCTGCGGCGTCAGCGAAATGTTTCCCGTGATGGGATTTTTCTTGCCCATTGACTGGATCTCCTCTACGGTCAGGGCGACCGTGCGCTGTTCTTTGGTCTGGCCTTGGAGGGATTTCAGCTCCTTCGCCTTTTTCTGCGCGGCGGCCTCGGTGGCGTTCAGCGTATGCTCCGCCTGGGCCACCTGGGCGGTCACAGCCTCCAGCCGCTGCTGCTCCGCCTGCACCTTGAACTGGGTCACGGTCAGATGCTCTTCGGTGCTGCCTCGCTCGCCGCGTTCCACATCGGTATACCCGGCGGCGCGCATAAAATGGAAAAAATCATCTTGCAGCACACTGTAGGACTTTTTCAAGACGGGCTTTCCGTTCTTTTGCAAGACCGGGTTTCCATTGGCATCGAGGGCGGGCTTGGACATCCATTTCTTGCTCCGGCTGACCTGCATGACGGTCTCCTTCACTGTGCCGACCAAAGACTTGTCCTTGCAGCGTTTGCTCCAAAGGATCTGTTTTTCCACCACCGGCACATAGACCACATGGAGGTGGTAGTGATACACCTCCTGGCCCAGCGCCTCGGACATGGCCCGGTTGATCTCATCAGCGTGCATCACGGCAGAAAGGATATACTGCTCCCCGCCCACGATCTCCACGGCGGCTTTGTAGGCATCGGCGTAAAACTGCCTGGCAAATTCATAGCCGCCGTGGTTGTGGAAGTAGGCGGAGTTCACATCGAAGATCAGCTCGCCGAAGTGGGTGGCATCGGGTTTCAGCCCGCGGGTGGAGACGATTTTCTCCTGCTCCATCTGCCGGAACATCTCCGTGTAGCTGGCGGTGGGGGCTTTGAAGTGGATATTAAGCGGAGTGCGTTCCGGGACAATATCGGGGTTGCGGTAGCTGTCTTTTTCCCGTTCGTTGTGCTTTTGGGTGTTGCCGATGTCCTTGTCCGGGACATCCACATTTCTGGCGCTTGTACGGTCGATTCCATCATTTCTGGCCATAAAAATCAACTCCTTTCGTTGGGGCGTGGACGGCTGCGGGGCGGGGATGTACTTCCTGCGGGAAGTGTAATAACCCACTATAACACTTTCATCCCGGAGGGCTGCAAAGTGCCGTGGGCTCTCCGAGGGGGAGTTGCGTCCACTGCGGTGGCCGCCGCTGGATATGAAAAATCCACCCCCGCTGCTTTTACATATTCAGCACAAAGAGCTGCTCTCCTGTGCCGGAGCGCAGCCCTTTGGTGTCAGCGATCACGCGGAGGCCTTCGCTGACGGCCCATCACAAGCAGCGCGCTGCTTGCGATGGGGACGAGAGTCACGGTTTGGCGCGGCGCTGCCATACAATGTCGTACCCCAGGGCATCGGCCAGCTGCACAGTTCGGTGTAATTGGATACTGCAAGAGAATGGGGCGAACCGCTGCGTACGTACGTACAGCGGCTCAGCCCTGCAATCCTTCCGGCTTGTCCTTCGGTACGTACGTACGCAGCGAATCACCGGAAAACACCGACATATTCGGATGCACCAGCGCCTCGATCCCGAAAAATCCCCGCACCCGGCGACCGGCGGCGTTGGTCACATTGTTGCAGTATTCGAGATTGTACTTGCCTTGGCTGGCGATCACGGCATCGCTGAAGCTGCGGGGCTTTAGCGCAGTTAAGTCGTTTTCAGCGCAGAAAATTTGGTACACTTCATACAGCTCCTTGGAGCTGATGGTTGCATCCGCTTTCAGCCGGATATAGCCCTCGGATTCCAGAAAATCGAACACATTGTTGTTGTCCCGCTTGACGGATTCCCGGTTTTCTCTGGTGCGCTGGCTCTCGGTGAACTTGAAGTTGTTTGCCACCAGCCGCTGCAATCCGGCAAAGGCCCAGAGAAAGATGCCCTCGATCTCTGTTTTCATCTTCTCGGCAATGTCGGGGTCGTCCACACGATTTACCGGCTTCTCCTTCGTGGTTAGAACGAGCTGCCGCCGGTAAAAGCCGTCGCTGTGGTCAAAGAGGGCCTGCAAGTCGCCGTTGCTGAACGCCAGCAAGCGGGAAGACATCCACCCCTGGTAGCTCTGTTTGCCTTTGCGCTCCAAATCCATCTTGCCCTGTGCGGTGACGATGGATTTGACATAGTTTGTCTGGCGCAGCGCCTCCATTCGCATATCGTCATCGACACACAGCAGAATGTGTTCCAGGTCAGCGCGGGCGAAACGGTTTTCGGAGATTTTGCCGATGCTGCCGTCCTTCATGTTGCTGCCGAACAGGGCCGACAGCACCGCGCCGATCTGGCTCTTTCCTTCGCCGCCGCTGCCTTTGATGGCCATCATCCGCTGACCTTTGTTGCTGGGGACCAGGCAGTAGCCGATATATTCCTGCAAAGTGGGAATGTCCTCCGGGTAAAGAAGTCCATCCAAAAAAGCCAGCCAGCGGGTCGGTGTGGGGGCTTCGGGATTGTAGGCTACTGGCAGGCGGTTGCGAACGATCTCCGGCTTGCCCTCTATGAAGTTGCCGTCAAGGAACAGTGTCCCGTTCGCCAGATGGATGCGGTCTGTCTCCGGCGGAAAATCCTCCACCAGCGCCGCCAGCTTCATCAGCTCCACAATGTTGCTGATCTTACGCGGAATATTGCTCACCGCGCAGCAACGCAGTTCGTCAAAGATTTCGCTGCGCAGCGGCAAGTCGTTGGTCACTCGACCGTCAGGTGTGAAAAAAGCCCCGTTTGTGTAGATGATTTTGTGTCTGCTGAGGAAATCATCACAAAACAGGGCTTCGTTGATATGCTTGCCGTCAAACCAGATGGGCTGGTTGACCTCACGCGATTGCTCGTTCTTCATCACGGTGGCATACCTCCTTTTCCAGACATTTGAGCCGCTGTTCCAGCACGGTGATGTCGCCATCCTCCAGCAGCGTGTCCACCGCCTTCACACGTTGTTCTAATTCTGCATACATGAGAACGTCCAACAAGTGATTTACATACTCGATCATCTGACACGCCTCCACAAAGCGGTTGTCCAGGTCGTCCTCCGGTGATTGCGGGGCGTACTCGACCTTCCAGCGTTCCAACAGGCGCAGATAATCACACAGCACCCGCTGGCAGTACATCTCGTCATCCCGGAAGGCCCGCGCCAGCGGATAGGGCTTTTTCAGCGCCATCGCTGCCGGGGGCTTGTCCGGGTCGATGCCGAAGTCATAGGCCAACTTCTTTGCGGCCTCGTAGCTGCTCAGGCCAAACAGCCGCGCCACAAAGTCTATCACATCGCCGGTGGCCCCGCAGCCGAAGCAATAGAAGTAATCTCTGTTCAGCTTCATGCTGGGATATCGGTCATCGTGGAAGGGGCAGCAGATCATATCGCCCCGGTTGACCTTGCAGCCGTAGTGTTTGGCGGCTTGCTTTATTGTAACGGATGCTTTTACAAGTTCAAACAGATCCATCTTGTTCTCCTCCTTATCGATTGTCCGGCCAATATGCCGCGTCAAAAAAGATGCCCTTCGTTTCTGCCATTGAACCTCTCTTTCTTGCGCCTTCGGCACAGACGTTGTATAATGTGAACAGTTCCGTTTTGTGTAACTGCTAGAGCGCACAGCTACTTGCGGTGAATTATCATGGCGCGGTTCCTCCTTTCTCTTGCCTGTCAGCAATTTTGTAACCCGTTTATTTATTGCTTGGGTTACTTCCTCTACTAATAGGAGAAAAAGTGGGTGCAAAGCGGAACCGTTTTCGCAGAAGAACAAAATTGTTTTTTGAGGGAGGCGAGGTCATGGCGCTGATACTGGACGATGACAGCCTGCTGGATGCGGCGGATGGCTTCGCCGGGTGGGACGATGCGCTGGCAGACGATACACTGGCGCAGGAGCTGGAACAGGAACGCGCCGTAGAGCTGGAAAGCGAACTGGAGCAAGACGAACACCCCATCGACTACGACGCTGAACTGGAAAACGCGGAGGAAGAAGCCGCGCCCACCAGCGCAAAGCGGCTGAAACGGGAGCTGCGGGCCGAGGCGCTGCGCCGTTTGGAGGATGCCGCCCGGACAGCAGAAGACTTCGCCGTTGTGGTGGAGGAATGGAACAAGCTCGACCGCAACCGGGAGCGCCGGGAACGGGATCACGAAAACCTGCGCGGTGATGTGCCGCTGGAGTATCAAGCGGTGTCGGAGCCGAAGATCATACCGCGCTGGCTGAACAATCCGGCGGTACGGCAGCTGTCCAGCGGCAACTTTCTGGACATTCTCTTTGACTGCCCGTATGAGATGCACCAGCTGACCGCCAATGCGTTTCTGTCCCAGATGATCGAGGAACTGAGCGAGGATCACAAGGAGATTCTCTATTTTCTCTCGATTCGGTTGTACAGCACCGCCCAGCTGGCGCAGATGCGCGGCCAGTCTGACCGCAACATCCGCAAGGTGCGCAACACCATCCGAAAAAAACTGCAAAAGAAGCTGCATGCCCATCTATGCCAGATGCAGGACAAGGGCAAAAGCCTGACGCTGCGGGAGCGGCAGTTTCTGGAGGAATATGCCGCGCTGCTGGGTGCAAAAGGCAAAGACGCCGTGATACGCCGGGAAAACAAGACCAAACGGCGCAAGAAAAAAGCCGCCCTTGACGGCGGCAAAGACGGCTGATAGAATGGTAATATGGTTAATACAGATACGGGTTACATTGTATAGGGGTGAGGCCATGAAAAATCTGTTTGAGCAGTCGCACTCCCATTGGGTGCGATATGACCGCTATGAGCTGAAAACTGCCGCCGATGGGAAGCGGTACATCACACCGGCCAAAGGTGCGAAGCCCGATGTGTATAATCCCATGAACGAGATGCCCGGCATGGTGCTGGACGCCCTCAATGTCGGTATGTTGATGATGGGCCGCAGGACGGACGTTGACGTGGAAACGGAAATTTTGAATTTTGTCACAAAGTATGGCCTGCTGGGGTTGATGACGGCGCTGCCCACCACGCCGTCCTTCATGGACTATGAAGCGGTCTATCTGCCGAAGAACCACTTCATCAAGGCGGAGACGATGGAAACGGAGGATTACCTGGCGTTGTTCTATCCCTTTGACAAGCTGGATGTGGTGAAAAAGGGTGTGAAATCCGACTGGACGGTTTCCGGCGACCGCGCGATGATCGCGCTGACCATGACCTTTGCCGACGAGCCGATGGCGAAAACTATGAGCTTCCAGCGGGAGTACGCGGAACCCTATGACTGGGTGGCACAACAGTTCAAGGACTGGGCCTTCACGTTGACGACCTCCATTTTGTACTACCACGACTACGATTCCATCGACGAGGGAACCCGGAACCTGTACCGCAAGGCGATGGCGGTCTTTGGCGGGATCGCGCCCAGCTACCACATCGAGCTGCTGGAAAAGCCGACGATCTACTGGGACTTCCACTCACTTTTGCTGGGCATCCAGATGATGTTCAGCTTCATGTTGGTGGACGATGCAAGGCCGCTGCGGCTGTGCAAGCACTGTCAGAAAGTGTTTATGAGCAATCGAACGAACGCCGCGTTTTGCAGCGCACGGTGCAAGAACCAGTATAATGTCTATAAGAGCCGGGGAAAACATAAAGAACAGGACGGTGACGAAAATGCCTGAGAGCCAGAACACGGAATGGAAAAGCAGATGGAAAGACGAATATCTTGAATGGATTTGCGGCTACGCCAATGCGCAGGGCGGGAAAATTTATATCGGCTGCGATGACGAGGGAAACGTCGTTGGCTTGCCCAATGCCCGCAAGCTGCTGGAGGATATTCCCAATAAAATCCGGGACGCGATGGGTATTATTGTCGGCGTCAACCTGTTGGACAAGGATGGTAAGGAATATATCGAGATTGACGTACCGCCGTATCCTATCGGTATCTCCTGCAAAGGCGTCTACTACTACCGCAGCGGCAGCACCAGGCAGATTTTGACCGGCCCGGCGCTGGAAGCCTTCCTCATGCGCAAGCGGGGCGCGACCTGGGACAATTTACCGCTCCCGGCTTTTTCGATGAATGATGTGGACGATGAAGTTGTTGCCCACTTCAAGCAATGGGCCGCCAAAAAAGGACGCATTGACCAAAGCGTGTTGGATGAACCCAAAGATGCGCTGATGGAAAAGCTGCACCTGATGAACGGCCCGTACCTGACCAATGCGGCCATGCTGCTGTTCAGCAAAGACCCGGAGAAATGGCAACTGGGCGCATATGTGAAAATCGGCTACTTTGAAACGGACGCCGACTTGCTGTATCAGGATGAGATACACGGCTCTATTCTGGAACAGATCGACAAGATCGTAGAGCTGGTGTACCTCAAGTACATGAAGGGCAAAATCACGTATGAGGGGATGCAGCGGATCGAGCGCTACTTTGTGCCGGAGGAAGCCCTGCGGGAAGCCTTGCTGAACGCCCTGTGCCACAAGCAGTATCAATCCGGCGTGCCTATCCAGATCAGCGTGTATGAAGATAAGCTGTATATTGCAAACTGCGGATGCCTGCCGGAAAACTGGACGCTCGAAAACCTGATGAGCAAGCACGCTTCCAGCCCCTACAACCCCAACATTGCCCATGTGTTCTATCTGGCAGGCTTTATTGAGAGCTGGGGACGTGGCATTGAAAAAATCTGCTCTGCCTGTGAAAAGGACGGCGTGCCGCAGCCGGAATATACCATCAATCCCGGCGACATTATGATCAAATTCACCGCGCCGGAAGATCGGGTCATCCGTTCTGTTACCGGTAGGGTGACAGAAAAGGTAACAGATAAAGTGACAGATACCTTGGACGAAACATCGCTCAAAATCTTGAATCTTCTTGCAGTTGACCCGGCTTACACAACGACTTTTCTTTCTGAAAACCTGTCCTTGAGCCGGAAAACCGTATCGCTAAGATTGAAAATGCTCAAAGAGAACGGCTTAATCGAGCGTGTTGGTTCCGACCGCAAAGGATACTGGAAATTACTCAAATAAAACAAAGTGCCCTCGCGGCAGGCTGATAAGGCTTGCTGCGAGGGCATCGCTGATAATTCAATGGATATTTTTGCCGATTATTTGATTGTGTATGCCGTTGTGTGGTATACCTGTTTCGCTGGATCAGTAAGCGCTGGGCAATCTTTAGCTGAAACCGACCAGTTTTTTATGCGAAAGGCAATGATTCTTATTCGATGACTCCGTCCGTATCGAAGATGTGATCCAGCTCATCAGTATTGATCGCATGAGACACCTTGTCGCGGATCGCTGTCCGGTACATATCCAATCGTTTGAACTGGTTTCTTCCGGCTGAATCCTTGCTCATGCGGATAAGCTGGATTCTGCCGACACCCGGATTCTGTCTTGCGTATTCAGCAAAGCCCTTTGCTTTTCCGAGGTTATCCTTAAAGTCTGCGCTGTGTGGCTCAAGAATATCAATCACATAACCGAGGCGTTCGTCCTGACGAACTACGATAAAATCAGGATACGTCGGTTTGATTTCTCCATCAATTTCATATGGGATGCAAAGCGCCCACGACGCTCTGGAAGGATTACGAATCCAGCAGACAAAATCCGGTCGCTTTTCTTCCTCGGCAATCAGATCGGCCTCCCAGCCGTTTAGCTTCAGCTTTGCTGTTCCAGTGGTTTCGTTGACGAACAAATGGTCTCTGTATTCTTTGCCGCCAGCTTCATGTGGCACCTGAATTGTCTCAGGAAGGCGAAAATTGTGCTTACTTACCACATCGCCGTCGGACACAATGCTGTCGTAGTCACGGCGAATTTTTTCTGAGTCAATGGTGGCAATGTACCTGCGATAATCATCATTTAGTCCATGGAAACGTTTCTCCGCATAGGCATGAAGCCTATCCATACAATCTTCGTCAGCGACAAAAAGAATGACATCTACCTTAAAGGCTGTTGGGTCACTTAAGTCGCCATATTTATTGCCATACACCATGCCGATGCCTTCGCGCCCCAGTTTCACATCGGCAATCTGGAACTGACGCTCAATATCTGTATCGGTCGTCGTAAACATATCATGAACAGAATAGTTGTCCACGGTCTCACCGAAGACATCAAAAATTTGCGTGGACAGCTTGAACTGTTTTACCTGCTGCACAAGGTCATCGTACTTGTCCTTAGCTTTCAGACCTTCCACATAATCATGAATCATCTGGACAATCTCATTCTGCACCTCTCTGATTGCCTCACGGCGCAGTTTGGATGTGCTAAGCAGGTGCGCCATCCGATATAGCGATTTAAGATAATCGTTAATCCGGAGCGCTCTGACATTATAAGAAAGCAGACCGGCATCATTGATGAACTTCATAACTGCTTCACGGTCAAATAAATCCTCTGCCCGACTATCCGGAGCCGCAGTTTCAGATGTAACAGTTGCGCTCGGCTGAGCATCTGCTATCGGTGTAACATCTGGCTGAACGGCCTGTGGACTCTCGGTGCTCATCCGTGGGAGTGTCGCAGCAGGCTGTGCTGGTGTCACCTCGACTGCATCCGGAATTTGTGTTTGCTGTTGTACCGGAGCAGACTCACCCTGCGTATCTGTTATGGGTGCCAAAGGCTGTGTCTCAGTATTTTGATTTGCAAACACCTCCAAAGTCATCTGTCCCGGAATTGACGTTTGCGTTTTCTTCTTTGGTTTGACAGTTAAGGTCTCGAAGCGCTTTTCAGATAATGACTCACCAAAAACGTCTGTCAGAATATCTCCACCCTCAGTGCTCTGCAATGCCTCTACAACGTCTTTGACAGTTTCCTCGTTAAAGTACGGTAAATAGAGGTGCACATCATTCAGGACATCATCGACCTGAATATGCATCTGCATCGGGGTTCTGACCATGCGTCCGAGAAGTTGTGCGATATACGTGGCGTCATTTGCGTGTTTGAAGGACATCATGGTCTCTGCCCTTGGGCAATCCCAGCCTGTGGACAAATTTTCTTTAAAGAAGACAACACGGATATTCCGATCATCAGCGATGCGGGAAGGTTCCTCATAACGTACTTCAATTCCATTTACCGTAAGGGAGGCAGTTGTTCCTCCGAAAGTGTGAACTACCTGACCGCTTTCCAGCTTGAAGCCTGTCCGCTCCTCAATCTTTGCGATGCAATCATCCAGATTGGTATCGGTCAATTTACCGCCGGTTCCATTCAAAACCTGAATGATCAGAATTGGATTCACATAGGCGTAATGCTGCTCAAAACAATACTGCGTCCAGTGCTCCCACTTTTCCTTCCAATCGTCTGCTGCCGCCTGCAGGATAGCCATATCATTGTTGACCGCGCTGGCCTCCGGGTAAGTGATAACAATGCGGTCTTTTAAAAGTCCGGACGCCCGCACCTCGTCCGCAGTGACAATGGCCTTATGTATAGTTGAAGCTGTGCCCTCGACCAGAGCATTGAACCGTTGAGTCGTTGCGGACATACCGATCACCACAGGCATCGGCGGGATATGATCCTCGTCACTACCCTTGATGAACTTCTGCATGATTGTCGTGGCTTTGCTGGCTTCACGACCCTGCATACCACGATGTGCCTCATCGATAATGAAGTATAGGCGGTCACTCTTATCTCTGACGGTATTGGCCAGCGTTTCCCAAATGGTATAGGAACGGTTATCACCATTTTTGGTGAGCCTTGATGTAACAGATAGCTTCTGCGTATTTAAGAAATAGATATGCCCGTCCTCGAAAGTCTCCTTGTCAAAAGAGTCCTCCGTTACTGTCACACACTGCGAAAGGCGGATTTTATCGGCCTTAGAATCGATCTTCAGCTTGGACTGCTCGTTCAGCTGCGGAGAATCCGAAAGCCAGACAATGATTGCATTCGGTTGCTCTGCGTAGGAGTCATCGCCATATAGGATGCTTTCAATCAGCGCAGACATGATGATGGTCTTTCCAGCTCCGGTCGGAGCAGTAAAGGAAACCACCTGTGGCGCATGCGTTCTATGATAACTGCCCAAACTTCCGACCCATTACTTTATAGAAGCAAACACAGTAGGCTTAACCGCCCCATCTATCGTCCTGTTGGAGCAGCTTCGCACCTTGGATAAGCGTCGGTTGGAACGATATATCGGGCGGGTAGATTCCCACCATATCCGTGAGATCAATCGTGCGTTGGCTGTCAGCGTCGGTTTGATGGAGGAAATGCCGGAAAACTTAATTATGTGCCTTTGCCCGACCTGCGCCAACAATTTTTTTGGCACAGGTTCTTATTTTTTGCGCCGGATCAATGCCAATAGCACCGAAAAAGACATTTGCACCTACTGCGGCCAGCGCCGGGGCTTTGATTACGAGGTTGTGCAGAAGCCAAAGGATAATGAAAAGAAATAAGGGGGCTTGCGATATGGAACACGATCATTTACAGGAAAATACGGAATATGCGGTCAACAATGTCAAGTATCAGGTTTCAGCCAGCTTCCAAACCCCTGATGATAAAATCCCGACAGAGGATTTTGCAGACAAATTGAAACGGTTGATTTTGTCAGAAGATATTATGAACCACAGTGGAAAAAAGTAATTCGCACCTTTGCGTGCTTGAAAGGATAGCGGTACACTTAATATGAAATATATTTGTCTGACTGCCAGAAAGGAGGAAGTATGCAGTCAAAGAAAAACCACGGAATCACAGCTTTATATCCCCGTCTTTCTCGGGATGACGATGTTCAAGGCGACAGCAACAGCATTGTGAATCAGTATCACCTACAATGAAAATATGCTTTGCTGATTATTTTTTCTGCTGTCCCTGCGGAGCGTGGTTCTGCGGATTTCCTGCGGGCTGACCGCCTTTATTCTTCAATACAATGTCGTCTGCCTTGATGTACCATTCCACGTCTGCCCCTCGGTAGTTGGCGTTTGCCACAGTGTCGGCAACAGGATTGATAAGCTCCACCTCGGCGTTGTACGGATAGTCCTTGACAGGGATTTCCGCTGGGATAGATACCTGTATCGTGCGTTCCTGCTGACTGCACTTCAAATCATAGGTTCTACGCTTGATTTCCTCGGTGGTCGTCCCGTCCTCATTCTCCACACGCACCTCATGTCTTAATGCGGAGAACTTTAATACTCCGAAAGTCTTTTCCTTATCTAATACAATTCCATTCGCTAATCTCATAATCTGATACCCCCTTTACTTATTTTCCTCGGCTGGAAGCATATCATCAGCCGTTAAGATATAGTTTGTGTAGCCACGACCTCGCACATTCTTTCCCTCGGCGGTAATCTTAGGATTGATTAGCTTGACTTTTTGCTCATACTTGAAGCGTTTTTCCCCAGCCTTTGCGGGAAGCACCACGATAATGTCGTCGGCTCTCTGAATGTCGGAATACAGGTTATAGCTTCTTGTCACGGGAACAAAGCGACCATTGACACGCTGTTGCTCCACGTCATTTTCTCCTGCAAACTCCAAATTTCCAAAAGTCTGTGCCATATTTGGCACGATATATTTTAATTTCATGTGTTCTACCTCATTTCTTTCTGTGATTGATATGTGGGGAGCTACACTCCCCACGCCCCTAGTGGACTGTTCTTTTCCGTTGATCTGCAAGCAGAAGAACAGAAAAGAAACAGTTTCAATTTTCATTTCCTGTTACAAGTCCATACGGCGGGGAACGTGATTTCTTCATCATCATAAGCAGACCACCCGATTAGGAACGTCTACGCTTGAAGAAGTATGTTCCTGCCACGCCTGCACCAGAGAGGATAAGAAGCCCTAAGAATAAGGCAATGTTTGTATTGTCGCCTGTCTTTGGAGCGTCGCTTGTTTTTGTCGGTGTATCTGGTGTGGTCGGCTGTTCTGGCTCTGCTGGTTCTTCTGGCGTTTCTGGTACTTCTGTGATTGTTACCGTCTGCCCGCCGTCCTCAATGTCCTTATGCTCTGTAACCTTTGTCGGTTCATCTGGATTACTCAAATCGTATAATTCCTCAAAGGTCACAAGCTCTTTTCCGCCCAGCTCGGAAGCGTCGAAAGTAAAGGCAATCTGGACTTTCATGCTTTCTCTGTCGGCGGTAAAGGTATAGTCATTCTCGACACGCTCTCCGTTGATGATAAGCACGGCGTTTTCGTCCTTAATCATCTGCCAGCCTTTGAGCTGATACTTTGTGCCGATTTCCAATCCATCAAGGGTAACGGTATCAATGATTGTCACGTCTTTTCCTGCTTCAATCTCTTTCTTTCCGTCCTCGCTGGTCGCTGTGGTATGGATAGAGATGATACGCTCCGTGATAAGCACCGTCTGTCCCTCGTCGTCAATGTCCTTGTGTTCCGCCACCTTGACAGGCTCGTCCTCATTGGAAAGGTCGTAAAGTTCCTCAAAGGTTACAAGGTTCTGACCACCTAAATCAGACGCATTGAATGTATAGGAAATTTCCACTTTCATTTCTTCATCATCGGCGGTAAAGGTATTGCTTGACTACTGGGGAAGGCGCTGGAGAATGTAGCAGCCCATATGGAATCGTATATCCCCAATCTACAGGTAAGATTTTCAGAAGAGGATGGACATACTGCCACTTCGGAACCGCCATCAGTACGCAGTTGTTGTTCTCACACTGGTTAAAGGCGTTTACGTCATAGAAATTGAAATCCACAATTTCAATCTGTGGATAATTTTTCCAAAGGTTATCCCGAAGCAGGTCGACAGAATGACTCCACCCCCGCTGTATTAACATCAGTTTTTCCCCATACAGATCTTGTATGGTCAGAAAATCCTTTTGAGCCAACCGGTGGTGAACCGACACTGCACAACAGATAGGTTCCCGGGAAATTTCCAATCCCTCGCACTGGCGCAAATTCAGCATTGTCTCATCGAAGATGCCGGCCACTACGTCGATGTTCTGCCCGAGGTTTCCAAGAATCTCTCGCGCATTTTCGGGTGTGTTGTCGAAAGGTACCAGATGAAATTTCGTGCCAGGACAGTAATTCTGTAGTTTTGGCCATAGCTCCACTAGTACCTGGGCTGGCGTCATAGGGGAGGTGCCAATACGGATGACATCGTCTGTTTTTCGCATGGCGTTTCTTGCCCTTGTTACAGAATCCTTACAGTATTGAATCACATATTTTGCATCCTGATACAAAGATTTTCCTGCTTCCGTGAGCTGTATCCCCCGATGCGTACGGAGAAAAAGTTGTAAGCCTAGGTTTTCTTCCAGCAAATTGATCTGTTTGATAACAGCCGGAGGTGAAATAAATAACTTCTCCGCAGCTTTATTAAAGCTTCCGGATTCTGCCACACAAAGGAATGTTTCTAACTGAGGGTTATACAAGGGGCCCACCTTTCCTTTCACCAAGACATTGTGCAGTTGGCATTTTGTCTATATGTATAGGCCGTCCATCTTTATAGAACGCTTGCATCCACGCCTTGAGTAATTCCAGATGGGTGACCGCGTTTTCGCACGGCCTTATTCCCCATGATCTGGTCTCCCAAAGCTTTATACATTTATTCCTGGCTATTCTCAATTTATTTATCATTATATGCGGATAAAAAGAGGGGTGCAAGTCTGTAAAAGAAGTGGATGGTTATGCAACCGCCTTCCTGTATACATTTTTCAAAGAGTACGGGTGGCTTGAAAGGATTTTTTGAAAAAATCACTCTGTTCCCTTGACAAAATAAAAGACGGTGGTTATAATCGCTTTGCCAAATCCCAAATAGGGCGGATGAAGGAAAGCTATGGTGGGGCTGATTGTCCCATATCATCAGGTCCTGGGGACAGTTTTGCAGGAGGGGAATTTCAGTGAGTAAGGTGGAAACTGAGAAAAATGTGTTTGACACAGACCGGGTGGGTTCTGTGCTGCTGCATATAGCGCCACCGGTCATGTTGGCTCAGTTGATTCAATCCCTTTACAACATTGTGGATAGTTTCTTTGTGGGACAATACTCGGCAGAAGGCCTTACGGCCCTTTCAATCCTGTATCCTGTGCAGTTAATTATTACGGCGGTGGCGGTTGGTACAGGTGTAGGTGTGAACACCCTCATTTCCCGATATGATGGACAGGGAAAGGCCAAACGCGCTTTGGGCACAGCAGGGACGGGCACAATGTTGGCAGCAATCAGTTGGCTAGTTTTCGCAGTGTTGAGTGGGCTGCTGATGGCGCCATTTGTAGGTATATCGACACAATCTTCTGTAGTGGCGCAAGAAGCCCGGACCTATGGCTATATTGTGTGCATTGGAAGCTTTGGCGTATTTTTGGAGAGTACTTGGAGCAAAGTACACCAGGCCAGGGGAAATATGCGCCTGCCTATGGTGGCCCAGATCGCAGGTGCGTTGGTGAATATTGTTTTGGACCCCATTTTGATCTTTGGCCTGGGGCCTATTCCTAAGATGGGGATTGCAGGAGCTGCATATGCCACAGTGGCGGGGCAGATTCTAGCAGCAGTGATCACTTTTTCCGCCTGCCGTAAGCCGCCGGCCTGGCGGGAGATGCGCTTCTACACGAGGCGGATCTATCAGCTCGGATATGCCTCTATTCTGATGCAGATGCTTTATACAGTATATATCATTGCTCTAAACTTGATCCTCTCGGGTTTTTCTGACGATGCAGTGACAGTCCTTGGACTTTACTATAAAATCCAATCATTTTTCTTTATCCCCCTATCGGGGCTACAGACCTGTATCGTACCATTTCTAAGCTATACCTTTGCGAAAAAAGCATATCCCCGCTGCCAGAAGATTATAAAATATTCTGTGTTGCTCGCCGCGGGATTGATGCTGGTTGGTGTAGCTTGCTTTGAGCTGATCCCTGAAACGCTCCTGCGGATTTTTACGTCAAATGAACAGGTTATCCAGATTGGAATCCCAGCCTTCCGGATTATCGGCACCAGCTTTGTGCCCGCTGCATTTTCGCTGATTCTGCCGGTGTTTTTTCAATCCATTGGAGCGGCGGTTCCCAGCGTGATCCTTTCCTTGACCAGACAGATTGGTTGCTTGATCCCATTATTCTGGCTGTTTTCCAGGATTGGATTGGCCTATACCTGGATCGCATTTCCGGTGGCAGAATGTGTCACTGGGACTTTGGGGATGGCGCTGTACATACGTTGTATCAAAAGTTGGGGTTCGCCCCAAAAACAAACTGTGCAAAGCACCGGGCAAGGAGATGTTGTTATGAAGATGATTACCGCAATTGTAAACCGGCGGGATGCCGCAGACGCCTGCTCTGCTTTGACGGAAGCAGGATACTACTTTACCCGAATGGCCTCTTCCGGGGGATTCCTTTCAGGAGGGAATACCACGCTGCTGATTGGAACGGAAGAACGGTTAGTGCCACAGGTCATGGAGATCCTAAGACTGCACTGTTCCCGGAGGACAGAGGCGATTTCTTCACCAATTCAGCTTGCCACGCCGTCGGTATCCTATCCGGCGCAAGTGACAGTAGGAGGGGCAACTGTTTTTATTTCGGATGTGACAGCGTTCGAGAAGATATAAAAGCGATAGGAGATTGTTTAGCGGCATTCTAGGCTGCTTCGCAAGGAAGGCCGGAGACGGCTAGTAGTTTCCTTTTGCAATAATATACATGAAGGGTTGGCAATTTTGCCAACCTTTTTTGTTGCCCCATTTCGTGCGCTTTGCATGTTCGCGGGCATGGAAGAAGGATACCTTCCTACATGCCTGGCCATGCAGCGCGACAGAAGCGATCGGGGAGGGTTAGTATGTTTCAAATTTTAAAAAAATCTAGCGGAAGCTAGGCCAATAGCGCACACCAGAAGGCCGCTGGGAAGTAGTACCCAATAAGGACGGTCGGAAAATAGGTCGAAGAGTGCCCCATAGACGATTTGTCCAATGGGTTGGGCACACATCGAAAGGGTGAACACATAGGACATGACTTTTCCCATCAAGTGTTCCGGCGTCCTCGCTTGAATGATGGAAATGGCATAGGTGGAAAAGATGCTGCACCCAAACTGACAGATGCAGAACATGGCCAGAAGAATGATGTATTTCCCCAAAGGGCCAACCGGCAGCCCAAAAGCGATGCCAGCGGGAAACATACAAATACCAAAGGAGATAAAAATAGCGGCAAGGTTGTGTGGGCGCAGCTTTTGTGCGAATAGACCTACGCATAAGCTGCCCAGGATCGCCGCTACGCCCATAGCGCTTTCTGCCGCGCCGTAGAGCTCGGCTGAGAGGCCCAAAGCGGTTCGCACGAGATAGGGAAAGCCCACCACAGCGGTTCCTGCCACGAATAGGCTTACCAACGCGGCCAGTAAGAGCAACTTGAGGATGTTGGGCTGTTCCCAGCGAAGGAAGTGTATGCTGACGGAAAAATCCTCTTTTACGATCGTACCAATGCGCATGCTGCAGTCGGATTTTTGGTGCTCCAGGCGGATGAAACACTCTAGAACTGCGGTGAAAAAGAAGCAGACCACCGCCCCATAAAGGACGGGTATCAGGCCAAAGGCTGTATAAACGAGGCTGCCCCAAAATGGGGTGACCAGGGAGGCAATGGCCGCCACCTGATTGACCGCCGCGTTTCCTTTCATCAGGTTATCTCCGGAGAGCATCTGCGGAATGCAGGCCTGAACCGTGGGGGATTCAAAGGCACCTAACACAGAAAGGATCACCAATAAAGCGCCAATCACGAATATATCATAGCCAAACGGTAAGATCACAGTGGCGATTAATACGGATAATCCAGAAAACGTATCCAACGCTACCATAACATTGCGGCGATTGGCCCGGTCTGCCAAGATCCCTCCGAAGGGCGAAAGCAAGATGGTGGGCAGCATAGCCAAGGCCAAGAGACTCGCAAAAATGGAGGCCGAACCCGTTTGCTCCAACACATACATGGATAGCGCAAATTTCAGCGTAGAATTGCCGATCAGGGAGCTGACTTGGCCTAAAATTAGAAAAGTAAAATTACGGGTGAATAATTTCTGTTCCATCGTCACTTCCTCTGAGAAATGAACGCGGTTATTAGCTCTACTGCCAGGCCCGCCATTCCTAAACATGCGCACAAGATGGCAGAAACTTTGCGTCCGTGTTTTACCAAGTGATAGGCACTTATGATGAGGCCGAGTTCAATGGCGATCGTTATCCCCTTGGTGACAAAACGGAAAAGGAAATGTTCATTCCATGTGCGGGTCAATTCTCGCTCGAACGTATCTGCCGAAGCTTCTATCCAATCCTCAAACCGATTGGCTGCTTCTTCGATTTTTTGATCAAATATTTTTTCTTTCATGACAATACACCTCCATGTTTTCTATGTCATACAAACAGATTGCTGAACAGGAATTTCCGTTTCCCGCAAAGATGTTTAATAAGTTGTCCATAGGGAAGATCATTCTTCTGTAGCGCCCTCCTCTCCGAGCTTTTGACGGTGTGTAATGGATAATAGCATACCAATCATACCGTCTGAATGAATGTATATCTCTAAAAATAAAATTGCCGCAAAGCAATTTCATTTTTGATCTGGGATTTGCTCAAAGAATGCATCGATTACATCCAAAATTGTATCATCAAACAATGGAATCCCCATTTTTTCCAGCATATCCCCCAGAAAATAGAACTTTCGCTTCATCTCCTCTTTGGTAGCAGGAAAAACAGAGGGCAGCAGCCACAGACTAGTGAGCAGTGGCAATAGTTCGGCGATCTCTTTCGCATACGCAGTATGGAGGGAACCGTCCCGATTCCCCTCTTCGATCAACTCCAAGAAATATGGAGTCAGGATACGCCGGTTGGCATCGATCATGCTGACAAGAACCCTTGGATTTTTCGTGATCGGGATGGCTTGCGCCGTCATGCTTGTGCGTGCCGTATCGGCCTGGTTGATTCGAATGACCTCCCGGAGGAGATTGCGTTAAAATTTTATGCGCAAGTCTCCTATGGCGCGGAGATAGAACGTGTGACGGTCAACGGCGCAGAGTATGAAGTACAAAAGACGGAGGGGAGTTCTGAATATACGGTGCAGCTTCCAGCGGTGAATACGCCTGGAGTACAGGCGTTTCACATCACAAAAGTGAGCCTGAACAGCGGCCAAGAAGTGGAGGTTGACTATTGCATTGTGCAATGCCAGAAACTTTAAGGTACGCCTTTTTGCCAATTATATCGACACGGACTTCCGGTGCTGCGAGTCAATTGTCACGGTTTAACGATTCATTTCCATTGCTTCCACCGCTTCCCTAAGGGAAGCGGTACATACATTGCACATAAAAAAGGGAACGCATCCGAGAATGTTCTGGATGGTTCCCTTTTTACGTTTTATTTCTTTGTTTCAGCTGGCCGTCAACAGATCCGGGGCAGCTGGGCACCGGTGAGCTTTCCTAGGATACGGCTTCCCCCTAAGGCGGTGCGGAGCACGACATGCCCGGGACGGCTCTCCGTAACCCGGCCGATCATGGCCGCATGTTCCCCGCCGGAAGTTTGGTGCAGCGCGTCCAGCACGGCGCCCGCCAGGCCGGGGGAAACAACCGCCAGCATACGCCCTTCGCAGGCGCTGTAGAGCGGGTCCAGCCCCAAGAGGTCACAGGCGGCGGCCACCGCAGGATCGACGGGGATCGCGTCTTCCTCCAGTTCGATGGTCAAGGCGCTGCCTTCGACAAATTCGTTGAGCGTGGTGGCCACGCCGCCGCGGGTGGGGTCGCGCAGGGTACGCACACCGCCGGCTTCCAGCGCCGCGGCGCTGAGCTGGTGCAGCGGGCGGCAGTCGGAGAGAAGCTCGCCCGCAAAGGGGATTTCTCCCCTTGCCATCAAAACGGCCGCACCGTGGCAGCCGACGCTCCCGCTGACCAACACCGCATCCCCGGGACGGATGGCTTTGCGGGACAGCCCCGCTGCCCGCTGTGAACCGATGCCGGACGTGTTGATATAGATGCCGTCGCCCTTCCCACGTTCGACCACTTTTGTATCCCCCGTGACAATCTGCACACCGGCGAGCTGGGCGGTGGTTGCGATGGAATCCACAATGGTTTTGAAGTTCTCCATGGAAAAGCCCTCTTCGATAATGAACGAAAGGCTGAGATATTTGGGTTGGCCGCCCGCCATACAGACATCGTTGACCGTTCCGCACACAGCCAGTTTCCCGATGTCCCCGCCGGGAAAGCGCCAAGGGGTTACGACGAAACTGTCGGTGGAGTAAACCAGAGGGCCGTCCATCGATGGAAGCACAGCGCCATCGCCCAGATCTTCCAATGCGGGATTTTGAAACGCCGGAACCAGGACCGATTCGATCAATTGGGAAGTGCGCAGGCCGCCGCTTCCGTAGTCCAAGGTGATAATTTCTTCCATGGTATGATTCCTCCCTGTCATGTCTGATAGCGGTACGCCGCAGCGCAGGCCCCTTCACCGGAGACCATGCACGGGCCCACCGGATCGGCTGGGGTGCAGACCCGCCCGAAAAGGGGGCATTGTTCCGGCCTGCAAGCGCCGCGAATCACTTCGCCGCACTGACAGCCCGCAAGTTCCACCGTGGGAGATGGAGAAAAGCCGAACTTTTTTGCAGCATCCCACGGGGAGAACGCCTCCCGGAGGGCAAGGCCGCTGTTCGGGATGGTTCCCAAGCCTCTCCAAAGGCTGTCTGTGGGAAGGAATACCCGCTCCATAGCCGACTGCGCGGCGGGATTTCCCTCCGGACAAACCAGGCGCGTATATTCATTTTCCAGGGCGGGCGCCTTTTGCCGCAGCATCTCTGCCAGACGGTAGATGGAAAAGAGCAGGTCGGCGGGCTCAAAACCGCTGACGACGGCGGGGAGGCCGAATTCCCGCGGGAGAAAGGCAAACGCATCTGAGCCCGTGATAACGGCCACATGGCCGGGACACAAAAAGCCGTCTACCGCAAAATCCGGCGCGTGGATCAATGCACGCAGGGCGGGTTCGGTACTCTTGAGCAGGCACAATACGGAAAAATTGGAGGCACCCTGCTCTTTGGCCTCCAAAATGCAGGCGGCGGTACCGGGTGCGGTCGTTTCAAACCCGACGCCGAGGAAGATGACTTCCTGATCCGGGTGCTGCACAGCGATTTCCAGGGCCTCCATGGGGGAATAGACCGTCTGGACCTGCGCGCCCAAGGCGCGGCGGCGTAGCAGCGTATCCCCGCGCACCGAACCCGGTACCCGCAAAAGGTCCCCATAGCTCGCAAGGATCACATCCGGCAGACCGGAAAGCCGCAAAATTTCATCGATCGCCCCGGCTGGCGTGACGCAAACCGGGCAGCCCGGCCCGGAGAGCAGTTGAATGGATGGAGGCAGCAGCGAGCGCAGCCCAGCTTTGGCGATGGCCATGGTATGTGTGCCACAGATTTCCATCAGACGGATAGGGCCGGTCTCCTGGCTGATGTCCCAAAGCTCCTTCACAAGGCGCTGGATACCGTCCGGGCGGCGGAATTTCTCATCAAAGAGCATCGATGGCCTCCTGAATGCAGGCGAAGTTCTCCTCCGCCTGTTCTTTTGTCAGCTTTTGGATGGCAAATCCGGCATGGACCATCACGTAGTCGCCGGGTTTTAGGTCGGGAATGAAGTCAACACGGATGTTTTGGGAAAGCCCTGCCGCTGTCCCAACGGCGTGCTTTCCCGCGATGGATACAATTTTTAAAGGGACTGCAAGACACATAGTTGATTCTAGCTCCTTTTTGCGGTCGCGATTGCCAGCTGGCCCAGGCAAAGGCCCTCGTCGCTGGTGGAAACGCGGTGATGCGTATAGACGGAAAAACCGGCATGTGTGAGAAGCCGGGTGCTTTCAGAGAGAAGATATTCGTTTAAAAATACGCCGCCGGAGAGGACCACCGGCAGTTTTCCTGGATTCAAAAGACAACACTGCTCCAATGCCATGCGGCACAGGGCGTCCATAAAGCCGCGCGCGACCGCAGCGGGATCAACATGATCGGAGAGATCGCCGGTGATTGCCCGAAGCAAGGGGCGCGTGTCAAAGATACGAAGCCCATCTTTTTCATAGAATGCCACGGGGTAGGACCGGCCGGGGATTTCTTCTCGCGCCATAGCCTGTAGGCGCGTGGCCCCCTGGCCTTCGTAGCAGACTTGCTGCGTGCCGGTCAGGAGGGAGTACACCCCGTCGAACAGGCGGCCGATGCTGCTGGCTTTTGGACATGCGGTGTGGCTGTCCAACATAGCGCGCAAAGCCTGCTTTTTTGGCGATTCCAGCGGCGCACGGTCCAGGGGCAGCCCGGCGTCCCACAACAGGGAGAACCCAATCCGGCCGATCTCCCGGATTGCCGCATCGCCCCCCGGAAGAAAGATGGGGCGAATCGAGCCGCACCGCCGGAAGGTTTGGAAATCGCCTGCCAGAAACTCGCCCCCCCAGATGGAATGGTCCGTTCCATAGCCGGTCCCGTCCCACACGATGCCAAATACCGGCCCAGCGAGCCGGTTGTCCGCCATGCAGGACGCCATATGCGCCCAGTGGTGCTGTACCTGCAGGAGGGGAAGTCCCAGGCGTTTGGCGTGCTCTTGTGCTTCCTGTGTGGAAAAATAGTCTGGATGAAGGTCACAGACCAACGTGGATGGCATGATGCGGAACAGCCGGAGAAAGGTGTCCAAGGACTCCCGATAGTGGTCCAGGGTTTCCAGGTTTTTTAAATCGCCGATGTGCTGGCTTAAAAATACATGCTGTCCGCGGCCCACGGCAAACGAGGCCTTCTGTTCCGCGCCGAAGGCGACCACACCGGTCGCATCGCGCGCAAACGTGACCGGCTGGGGGACATACCCGCGGCTGCGACGGTAAAAGTATTCCCGCCCCTGCCAGGCCATCACCAGGGAATCGTCACAGCGGTTTTGGATGGGGCGGTCGTGTAGGAGAAAGCCATCGGCAATTCCCGCCAACCCATCAAGGGCTTCCTGGTCCTCCAAAAGGACCGGTTGGTCGGAGAGGTTGGCGCTGGTCATCACCAAGGCGTCCGGTCCGCCGGACGTCCCGTCCAACAGGAGAACATGCAGCGGCGTATAGGGGAGCATAACCCCCAAGCGCCGGTTGTCGCTGAGATTTGCGAAGTCCTCCGGAGCTTTCTTTTCCAACAGGACAATGGGGCGGCGTACGCTTTCCAAAAGAGAAGCCTCCGCCTCCGTGACCCGGCAGAGTGACCGGGCGCTGTTGAGATCCCGGCACATGACCGCCAGCGGCTTTTCTTCGCGGTGCTTCCGCCGCCGGAGACGGCGGACCGCCTCCGCATTGCGCGCGTCGCAGGCGAGATGGATGCCGCCGAGCCCTTTGACCGCGAGAATGTCTCCCCGGGCCAAAGCTTTCTGTGCTTCCGCAAAGACGTCCCCGGCGATTTTCCGGCCCTCAGCGTCGAGCAGCCATACCTGAGGCCCGCAGTCGGGGCAGCAGTCCGGCTGGGCGTGATACCGGCGGGAATGGCTGTCTTCGTATTCCGCGTTACAGGTGGGGCACATGGAAAATTGTGCCATGGACGTCGTTTTCCGGTCGTAAGGGAGGTCGCGAATGATGGTAAAGCGGGGGCCACAGTCCGTACAATTGATAAACGGATAGCGGTACCGCCGGTCAGCCGGGTCCGCCAACTCCCGCAGGCAGGCGGCGCAGGGAGCGATATCCGGCGAAACCAGGGTGCCGCCGTCCCCCTCTGCGCTGCTTCGGATGGTAAAACGGTCGTAGCCCACCAGCCCATCCAGAGGTACGGTGCGAACCTGTTCCACAACGGCCAGAGGGGGGGTAGAGCGGGCCAATTCGTCCTGGAAGCTGGAAAGCGCTTCCGTTGGCCCTTCCAATTCCAGCTCCACGCCGGAGGGGGTATTTCGCACCCAGCCGCACAGGGCGTGCCGCTGTGCGAGACGGTACAGATAGGGCCGGAACCCCACCCCCTGCACAATCCCGGCGATTTCGAGCCGGATGCGACGAAGCATACTCATGCCAATGCAGCCCGGATACGGCCCTCCAAATGCTGTGTCAGGGCGTCCAGTCCGTCCCCTGTGCGGCTGGAAATCTGGAACAGGGGCCCCTCAGGATTGACGCCTCGATAGTCTTTTTCAACGCGGCCGAGGTCGAAATCAAAATACGGGAGCATATCGCATTTGTTCAGGACTAGGCAGTCGGTGTCGGTAAACATCAGCGGATACTTTGCGACCTTGTCGTCCCCCTCGGGGATGCTGAGGATGGTGATACGGAAGTTTTCGCCGATGTCGAATTCGGCCGGGCACACCAGGTTGCCGATGTTTTCTACAAACAGGACATCCAATGCATGGAGGTCGAATTGCGGCAAGATGTGCTGAATGCTCATCGCCTCGATGTGGCAAGCGCCGTCCGTATTCAGCTGGACGGCGGGAATTTGCAGCGCTGCAATCTTTTCCGCGTCAATCTGGCCGGTGATGTCGCCTTCAATCACGCCGATAGAGAACGATCCCCGCAGCCTTGCAATCAATTCCGTGATCAGGCTAGTCTTTCCGGTGCCGGGGCTTCCCATCACATTGATCAGGCAGACCTTTTTTTCGGACAAGGTTTTGCGGACCTCAGCACTCACATCCTCGTTCCACTCCATCACCTGGTGCAGTACTTTGATTTCCATTTTCAATCAACCTCCAAACTATCGACCATGAATTCGTTCCCGGAAAGGCGTTTGAGCTGGATACTCCCACAGAACGGGCATTGGATGCGTTCGCGGGTGATCTCGCTTTCCCGGCCGCAATCACGGCAGAGCACTTTTAAGGGGACGGTTTCCACTTCTATTTTGGCTCCTTCGGCCCGGGTGCCCTTTGCAAGGACATCCAAATACATTTGAACGCATTCTGGAACAACGCCGGAAAAGGGACCCATCCGCAGGCGAATTGCCCGGATACGGGTTGCCCCCTGCTGACTGGCAGCCTCCAACGAGATCTTCAGAATGCTCTGTGTTATGGATAATTCGTGCATGGATACGTTCAACCTGCCTTCAGAAGAATCGAACCCATTGTATCACCAAACTGTAAAAAATACCATACCTATTCAACGAAAGGAAGGATATGTTAGTGAAAATTAGCGGTATCTGCTCTTGTGTTTTAAAAAAAATAGGACTATAATAAATTCCGGTTTTCAATGAATTTTCCATAGAGGGGTATTATTTATGGGAATCTTACCAATTTTAATCGGTTGGCCTTTATTGATTGCTGCGATTGTTCCTCTTATTAAGCAGGAACGAATACGCGGTTATGTTGTTTATGCTGGCGCGGGAGGCGTCATGGTTTTGGCTGCGGCCCTTCTGGGCATGTGGTTGACAAATGGCGCACAAGCGATGGCGTTTTATCAAGAGACCGAATGGGTCAATTACCTGATGATCGCAGGGGAACTCTTTTTGACTGGGTTGATTGTGTATTTGAGCATTAAATACCGCAAATATCCAGTGATCCTACTGTCTGTAGGGCAGACTGCTTTAGGAATCTGGACGGAGTTTCGATTCCCCATGCAGCCGGCCTGCCATATGCAGATCGACAGTCTGAGCATGCTGATGTGCATGATCGCCGCATTCATTGGCGGCCTTATCTGCATCTATGCTGTGGGCTATATGAAGGCATATCACCAGCACCACAAGGAATTTCAGGATCGCAGTGGATTTTTCTTTTCCATGCTGTTTTTGTTCCTGGCGGCAATGTTCGGTTTGGTACTTTCGGAGAATCTCATCTGGATGTACTTCTTCTGGGAAGTAACCAGCGTGATTTCGTTCCTCTTGATCGGCTACACCCGGACAGAAGAGGCAGTCAACAACAGCTTCCGCGCGCTGTGGATGAACCTCGTTGGCGGCTTTGGGTTTGCCATCGCCATTGCGGTAGCGGCGGCGACGCTGGGAACCGTACAGCTGGAGGCGGTTGTCCAGACAGGAGCGGTGATCCCTGTGGCGTTGTTGGCGCTGGCCGGGCTCACAAAATCCGCGCAGCTGCCGTTTTCTTCCTGGCTGCTGGGCGCGATGGTCGCTCCGACTCCGTCGAGCGCGCTTTTACATAGTGCAACCATGGTTAAAGCGGGTGTATTCCTGTTGATCCGGCTTTCTCCGGCGCTTGCCGGGACTATGACCGGCCAGATGGTATCTTTGATCGGCGGGTTTACCTTCATCGCAGCCAGCATGATGGCCATCGCCCAGAATGACGGCAAGAAAGTGCTGGCGTTTTCGACGGTGTCCAATTTGGGCCTGATTGTGGCCTGTGCGGGCATCGGCGCGGAGGAAACCATATGGGCGGCCGTGCTCTTGATGATCTTCCATTCGGTAAGCAAATCCATGCTTTTCCAGGCGGTTGGGTCTGTGGAGAACAGCTTGGGGTCCAGAGACATCGAGAATATGCACGGCTTGATCTTGCGCTTGCCGAAGCTGACCTATATTATGGGTATTGGCATTGCCGGAATGTATTTGGCGCCTTTTGGAATGTTGATCTCTAAATGGGTAGCGTTGAAAGCGTTTGTAGATGCAGGCAATTTCCTGCTGGTTATTTTCCTCGCCTTCGGCAGTGCGACAACGATGTTCTACTGGACAAAATGGCTGACAAAGCTTGTGTCCATGCACCGCACCAAAGAGGAGGCCCGGGATGTCACCCATAGGGACCAGTATTTTTCGATGTTTATCCATGCAGGCTGTGTATTGCTGCTTTGCCTGTTGTTCCCGTGGCTGGCGACAACCGTTGTAAATCCCATTATCCTAGAACTCTTTGGAGCCTCCCATGAAGTGCTTTCTATGAGCATCCTGACCACCATGGCCATCATGTTGGTATCGGTCCTTTTTGTTCCAGCGACGATGTTCCTAGTTACGCGGTGGGCGCATAAGGAATATGTGCCGATTTATATGGGCGGCGCCAACGAGGGGGACAATACCTATTTTGTGAACAGCTACGGGGAACCGGAGCATTTGTACCTGACAAACTGGTATCTGCGGTTTGAATTTGGTATGCGGCGGTTAATGCGTCCTTCCGTGATTCTGTCTTCGGGTATTCTGATTGTAATGCTTTGCCTGATCATTGGAGGTGCGGTATGATGCGAGTGGTTTCCGTTATTTTATATTTGCTTCTGGCCCCGTTTGCCGGCGCTCTGTTGGATGGGTTCGACCGGATCATTACGGCACGGATGCAGGGAAGAAAAGGGCCGCCGTTTTTTCAGCCGTTCTATGATTTGTCCAAGCTGTTTTCCAAGCAGATGATTGCAGTAAACGGCGTGCAGCTGCTGCTCATTTTGAGCTATTTGGTTTTTCTGGCAGTGGCGGGTTCCATGTTGTTTGCAGGAGCGGATATCCTGATGTGTTTGTTCCTCCTGTCTACGGCGGATATGTTCCTGGTCATGGCGGCTTCGAGTGATTCCTCGCCGTTTGCGACCATGGGCGCAAGCCGTGAAATGCTCCAAATGATGGCCTATGAACCGTTGACCTTGTTGCTGGCGGTTGGCTTTTATTTGGCAACCGGCTCCTTCCAGGTGGTGGATATCATCCATATGCCGCTGAGTTCTGTGCTGATGATGCCGGGATTTTTGCTGGGCTTTATGTTTATCACAGCGATCAAGCTGCGCAAGTCCCCGTTTGATCTTTCCACCAGCCACCATGCCCACCAGGAGATGGTCAAGGGCTTGACGACCGAGATGGCGGGGCCGATTTTGGCGATTATGAACATTGCAGAGTATTATGAGATCACTCTGATGTTGGGGATTGTAGCGCTGTTTTTCCTCAACCAAAACTGGTGGAGCTGGCCGCTGGCCATTGTGGCCTGCCTATTTATGTATTTCTTGGAGATCCTGTGGGATAACGTCAGCGCCCGTGTGAAGTGGAGAACTTTGTTGGACAGCTGCTGGGTTGTCACTTTGCTCACAGGCGGGCTGAACTTTTTGATTTTGATGTTGATTAAGTGAGGAGGCAGTGCCATGGGAAAGCTTGCGAAATCTCCTTGGATGCTCCACTACGATGGAAGCAGCTGCAATGGCTGTGACATTGAAGTGCTGGCATGCACGACGCCGGTGTACGACGTGGAGCGCTTCGGAATTATCAACACCGGCGACCCCTTCCAGGCGGATATCCTGCTCATCACAGGGGGGATCAATAGCCAGAGCGAGAGCGTTGTCAAGCAGATTTACAGCCAGATGCCGAATCCAAAGGTGGTTGTAGCGGTGGGAATCTGTGCTTGCACGGGAGGAATATTTAAAGAATGCTACAATATTAAGGGCGGCGTGGACACGGTCATCCCGGTGGATATTTATGTACCCGGATGCGCTGCACGGCCGCAGGCCATTATCGATGGGGTTGTAAAAGCGGTTGAACTGCTACAGAAAAAACGTGAAGCCTTCGCCAGCCAGCGGAAGAAGAGTGGAACATAAGGAGAAAATGGCATGGAGTATTTAAATACGATCGAACCGATCACGATGGAGCAGTTCCTCCCGATGGTGATCCAGTTCAAAATGGATGGATGGCGCCTGGTACAGATTTGCGCATGCCGCTTGCCAGAGCAATATGAATTGAGCTACTCGTTTGCAAAAGGATTTGATATGCGCACCCTGCGTTTGACAGTTGGGGAGGACGAGCCTGTTTCCAGTATTACGCAGGTTTATCCCTGCGCGTTTATACAGGAAAACGAAGTGGCAGAGTTGTTTGGCGTCAAGATTGAGAGCATGGAAAACGATTATCATCACAAGCTGTACCGCATTGCCCGGGACACGCCATTTAAAGAAAAGGGGTGAGGGACTATGGCAAAAAGAAGTATCGTTCCCTTTGGACCTCAGCATCCTGTTTTGCCGGAGCCTGTACATTTGGATCTCGTCCTGGAAGATGAGACGGTCGTAGAGGCGGTACCAAGTATTGGCTTTGTACACCGCGGCTTAGAGAAACTGGTGGAGATCAAAGATTTTAAGGAATATGTTTACATAGCGGAACGCGTCTGCGGGATCTGTAGTTTTGGCCACGGCATGGGATATTGCCAGAGCGTGGAACACATCATGGGCGTGGAGCCGCCCCGCCGGGCCAATTACCTGCGCACGATCTGGATGGAAATGAGCCGTGTACACAGCCATCTCCTTTGGTTGGGTTTGCTGGCGGATGCCATGGGGTTTGAAAGCCTGTTTATGGAGTCCTGGAGATTGCGGGAAAAGATCCTCGATATGTTTGATCTTACTACCGGTGGGCGTGTCATCTTTTCGGTAAACTGCATCGGCGGCGTTCTCAAGGACATGGATAGCGGGATGCTAAAAGCCATTTCGGATACAATTGATGAGATGGAGAAAGAGCTACGGCCCATCGCGGAGGCATTTTTGCGGGACTATACCGTGGGCAGCCGCTTGCGTGGCCTGGGCGTCTTAAAACCGGAGCAGGCAATCCTTGCCGGTGCGGTAGGGCCAATGCTTCGTTCCTGCGGCATCGCTTACGATGCGCGTAAGCTGGGCTATGCGGCCTATAATGAGCTGGAATTTGAGCCGGTCACCGCTTCCGATGGGGATTCCTACGCGCGGTGTGAAGTGCGTATCCAGGAGATTTATCAGTCCTTTGCCTTGATCCGGCAGGCAATTTCAAAAATTCCGGAGGGCCCGATCCGTGTGCCGGTCAAAGGCAACCCCAATGGCGAGTATTTTATGCGGATTGAACAGCCCCGCGGCGAAGCGATTTATTATGTGAAAGCCAATGGGACGAAATTCCTCGACCGGTTCCGCCTGCGCACACCCACGACCAGCAATATCCCGCCCATGTTGGAGTTGATGAAAGGGTGTCAGCTGGCGGATGTGCCGCTTCTGATTTTGACCATTGACCCCTGCATCAGCTGTACGGAGAGGTGAGAGAGAATGGCGGAGTGGAGAGTTTTCCCATTTGCGCATACAGCGCTGAAAAATTTATTTTCCAAGCCTGCGACAACGGGCTATCCATTCGAACCGGTGAAGTATCCGGAGCGGATGCGCGGCCATGTGCAGATCAAAATTGAGGATTGCATCAGCTGCGGCCTGTGCGCACGTTCTTGCCCGCCGGGGGCTTTGAAGGTGGATCGGGCTGCGCGGACCTGGACGATCAATCGCTTTGATTGTGTACAGTGCGGAAACTGTACCAATGTATGCCCGAAGAAATGCCTGTTTATGGTGCCCGGCTATACCGAGCCCGGTGCACAGAAAGTGAGCGAGACATTCACCCGTCCGGCACCGCCGGAACAGGAGGCGCAGCAGGCGGGCGGAAAGCCGGTCAACGATGCGTCGAAATGCGTATATTGCACCTTGTGTGCCAAGAAATGCCCGCAAGACGCCATTACGGTGGACCGCGCGGCGAAAAGCTGGGTACTCGATGCGGAAAAATGTGTGGGCTGCGGCATCTGTGCGGCGTCCTGCCCCAAAAAGTGTTTGACGTTAAAATAGGAAACAAAACCGGGACAATCATTCAATAGGATTTTGGTTTGGAAAAGACTGAAAAAAGAATAGGGGGCTTGGCTGTGTTTTCAAGATACGGCTGGGCCCCTATTTTTGCGGTTATCTGCCGGATGTTCGCATGTGCCAAAAAGCCGGCTATCTATAGGCGGATGATTTTCCTTGGTATTGTTCAATTGGCCCTTGATTGGCGGAAGCATATGCATCATAATAAAGGTACAATGGAGGGGATTGATATGAGGCTGCTAGTTGTAGAAGATGAACCGGAGCTCAACCATTTGCTTGTAAAGCAGTTGCAGGCCGCCCATTACAGTGTGGATTTCTGCTTGAATGGGACGGATGCTCTGGACTATTTGTGCTGTGCAGAATACGATGCCATCGTTTTGGACATTATGTTGCCTGGAATCAATGGGCTGGAGGTGCTGCGGAAACTTCGCGGTAAGGGAAGCAAAACGCCGGTGCTTTTATTGACAGCCAGGGACGGGATTGAAGACCGGGTTACGGGTTTGGATGCCGGGGCGGACGATTATCTGGTGAAACCGTTTGCCTTTGACGAGCTGCTTGCCAGGCTCCGGGTGATGATCCGGCGCACATCGGACAGCACCAGTGACGTATTCACCGTGGCGGACTTGACCGTGGACTGTACAGCGCGCACGGTCAAACGGGGCGGGAAGGCGGTATCGCTTTCCAGCAAAGAATTTGCGATTCTGGAATATATGATCCGGAACAGCGGCGTGGTCCTTTCCCGGGAAAAGATCAGCCATCACATCTGGAATTACGATTATGAGGGTGGATCGAATGTGGTGGACGTCTATATCCGATATCTGCGCAAAAAGCTGGATGATGGCTTTGAACCGAAATTGATCCATACGGTCCGTGGGGTGGGCTATGTGCTGCGGGAGGAAACATGAGGCGTTTATCGATTCAATTAAAAGTAACTCTATGGTTTACTTTGCTCATGGTGTTGCTGGTCAGCATTGTGTTGGTGTTTTTGTTCTCTTTGGGCGCGCAGTCGGCATTGGAGGGAACGAAAAGCCAGATGATGGATATGGTGGCCGCTGGGTGGCATGAAATCGGTTCCGACGATGGGGCCATCGAGATCGACGACGATTTGGAATACTTCAAGGACGGCATTTATCTTTCGATTTACGATGCGGGCGGCGTGCCATTGTATGGAGCTGTGCCCAGGGACTTTGACAATTCAGCGGTTTTCGCTCCCAACGATCTGCGGACGATTCCCTCCGGAGGGAAAAGCTGGTATGTATATGACGAGCAGAAACAGGTGTATGGATACGGAACAGTGTGGATTCGCAGTGTAGCGGAGGCCGACCAAATCGATTCGACTATATCGACCCTTTTTCGCTTTGCGTTGGTCATTCTGCCGTTTTTTGTGCTATTTGCAGCGGTTGGCGGTTATCTCATTACACGCCGTGCATTCCGTCCGGTCCGGAGGATTATACAGACGGCGAAAGAGATTGGGGAGGGCGACGACCTGTCCCGCCGCATCGCGCTTGGAGAAGGGCGGGATGAGATCTATACGTTAGCCGCGGAATTTGACAGGATGTTTTCCCGTCTGGAAAAAGCGTTTGAAACGGAAAAACAATTTACGTCCGACGCCTCCCATGAGCTGCGCACGCCGACCACGGTGATCATTTCCCAGTGCGAATATGCGATCGAGAATGCCCAAACGCTGGATGAGGCGAAAGAAGCGCTTGCGGCGGTCCTCAACCAGGCGGAAAAGATGGCCGCGCTGATTTCCCAGCTTTTGATGCTTGCCCGTGCAGATAAGGGCCATGAGAAATTGCATTTTGAAACGGTCAATCTCAGCGATTTGGCGAGCATGGTGGCGGAACAACAGCAGGAGAACGCCGAAAAGCGTGGGATTCGCATCGAGACAAACATCCAACCGGACATTGAAATGCTGGGGGATGAGACGATGCTGATGCGCATATGGATCAATTTAATTGAAAATGGCATTAAATATGGCCGGGAGAACGGTTGGCTGAACGTACAGCTGGCGCAAAAGGATGGAACCATCCAGGGTTGTGTCCAAGACAACGGGATTGGAATCGCCCCAGAAAACCTGGCGCGTGTTTGGGAGCGCTTTTGGCAGGCGGACCCCGCGCGAAGCGCCAGCGGCGCGGGCTTGGGACTGTCCATGGTGAAGTGGATTGTGGAAGCGCATGGCGGGGAAATCCATGTGGAAAGTACGCTTGGACAGGGGACGGCGTTTACCTTTTCATTTCCGTGCCCTTAAATTATAAAAATGTTAAAAATTCATGCATCGTTTAATGTGGCTTTAATCTTTCGTGGGTATACTGAAGTCACTGAAACAAACCAATACGCTTTTGGAAAGGATGTATGATGTATGAATCGGAAACATATATGGTTAGCGGCTTCCGCTTTGATTCTTAGTGCAGTATTGTTTACGGGCTGCGGTTCCAACGCGACGGACCCAGCTGCTGGAGCTTCTTCCGGCGCAGGCGTAGCCCCCGTGGGCTCTCCTTCCAGCAATCTTTCCGCCGGCATGGCAGGAAGCGCATCGAGCGACTACATCACGGAACAGGAAGCAAAGGAAATCGCCCTCAAAAATGCCGGACTTGCAGAAGAGGAAGTGCAGTTCCGCAAGGCGCGTTTGGACTACGACGACAATCGCGCGCAGTACGATATTGAGTTCCTTGTTGGAAACGAAGAGTACGATTACGATATCGATGCGACGACCGGGGAAATTCTCTCCATGGATCGGGATATAGAGGATTGGGCCCCGTCCGCACAGACTAATCAGGAGACGGCAAGTTCGCAGGCTCCAGCGGCGACGGGTGAAACGGCTCCCAAGAAAGACGCCAGTGGCGATTCTTCGGCAAAGAGCAGTACATCGGCTGCAGCAGACACCCAAACGGCTTCCGGCACCTATATTGGAGAGGAAGCAGCGCAAAAGGCCGCTTTGGATCATGCGGGCGTCAGCAAAGACAGCGTCAAATTTGTCCGCACACATCTGGAGAGGGACGACGGCAGATGGAAGTATGAGGTGGAGTTCTATCAGGACAACACGGAATACGATTATGACATTGATGCAGTTTCCGGAGAGATTCTGTCGTATGACCACGACGCCGAGTATTACACGGCTCCCAGCGGCACGGAAGCTGGGGCTGCGGCGTTGACGGCCGATGAAGCAAAGCAAATTGCCTTGAAGCATGCGGGCGTTGCGGAGAGCGATGCACAGCGCTTGAAAGTGGAGCAGGACCGCGACGACGGGCGTCTCCTTTATGAGGTGGAATGGGATGTCGGAAGAACGGAATATTCCTATGAAATCGATGCGAATACAGGCGACATTCTCAACTACGAAAAAGATGTGGATTGATTTTTGAAGTCCGATCAATTGATATTGGAAAATGTAACCAGGCATCCCCCTTGGGGCGGTGCCTGGTTTGTTTTATGATAAAAGCGTTTCCATATCTATATGAGGACTTACTATGAAAGGTAGTAGCTTGTTTCATTCAGCGCAAGGAAATGGCATTGTAAGAGAGTATTTTGCAGGCGAATTTCACAAAGAAGGCAAATTTACTTGCATATGAAAAGATTTATCTGGTATTCGTAATGAAAATGTGCTAAAATTTCTTTCAGAAAGGATGAGGCACATGACAACCCGTCAGACAAAAATTTTAGAAATTGTAACAGAGCACAATCGGATTGAAGTAGCAAAGCTGGCGCAGCTTTTGCATGTGTCCCAAGTGACAACCCGCAAGGATTTGGATCAATTGGAACAAAAAGGGTTGATTAAACGCGAGCACGGCTATGCCGTTCTCTGCTCCAACGACGACATCAATAACCGCCTTGCCTATCATTACGATTTGAAACGCCGGATTGCCCAAGCTGCGGCAAGTCTCGTCCGGGATGGGGAGACGGTGATGATCGAATCTGGCTCCTGCTGTGCGCTTCTCGCCGATGAGCTTTGTACCCATAAACGCGACGTGACCATTGTGACGAATTCCGCATTTATCGCCGGCTATGTCCGGCGTCTGCCAACGGCTAAAATCATTCTTTTGGGCGGCGATTACCAAAATGAATCCCAGGTGATGGTGGGACCGGTGGCCCGGCAGTGCGCACAGAACTTTTTTGTCAATAAGCTTTTTATTGGCGCCGACGGTTTCCGAAAGGAGAACGGTTTCACCGGCAATGACCTGCTCCGTGCAGAGACCGTGCGCGATATGGCTGGCCAGGCGGACCAGGTGATCGTTTTGACGGAATCGAGCAAATTTTCTAGGCAGGGTGTGGTCACCCTTCTCCCGACCAAACAGGTTTCCATCGTGCAGACGGACGATGCGATTCCCTTGGAGACAGAGGTGTTTCTCATGAACCAGGGGGTTGACGTGAGAAAGGTACCGGGTGAGGAATAAGTGCAAAAGGGAAAAGAAGAGCAAGTAAAATCCTCCCTATATGACATGTAAATGCCGTATAGGGAGGATTTTCTTTTATATTTAATTTTTCATATGTAATTAGGAAAACGAGCGGTTTAGAAAAAGCAGTCAAAGCCGTTTTTGAGGAAAACCGCACGGAACGCCTCCAAGTCGGCTTCGTGAAGTGCCGGGACACCGTGAAGGGAATAAACCCGATTTAAAAAATCGTATTTCCGTTCCCCAAATTGATGGAAGGGGAGGAGGTTGATCCGCTTAACGCCAAGGGTCTTAAAAAGTTCGCAGAACCCCTGTGCGTCGTCCAGCTGGTTGTTGACTCCCGGGATCACCGGGATGCGGACAATCACCTCTTTGCCCGATTGGAGGGCTGTCTTCAAATTTTGCAGGATTGGATCGTTATACACGCCGGTCGCTTCATAATGTTTTTGCCGGTCGTAATGCTTGCAGTCAAATAAAAAGAGGTCGATGTCCGGAAGCAGCCGGTTGAACACAGCGGACGGCGCATATCCAGTCGTCTCAATCGCGGTGGCGATACCCTCCTGCTTCAGCCGGGAGAGCAAAGCGGCGGCAAAGTCGGGCTGCATCATCGGTTCCCCACCGGATAGGGTCACACCGCCGCCGGAACCCTCATAAAAAATACGGTCCTGCAGGCAGACGGCGACAACGTCTTCCACGTCTTTCCATTCCCCTTCCAGGGTCAGGGCTTCCTGCGGGCACTGTGCAACGCAGGTGCCGCATCCCACACAGGTTTTGAAATCAAAACGGATGCTTCCGGATTCCACATCGAACTGGACGGCATGCTGCGGGCATGTTTGGACGCATTGCTGGCAGCGCACACATTTGGATAGATCCCATAAGATCTGCGGTTTTTGCGCCTGCGACTCCGGATTAGAGCACCAACCGCAGTGCAGCGGGCAACCCTTCAGGAATACCGTCGTGCGGATTCCGGGTCCGTCGTTGGTGCTAAACTTTTGAATATTAAAAACACAGCCTTTGCTTTCCATATTGGCTCCCCCTTTACGACTTGATTATAACAAACGGGAGTGAAATTGTAAAGCAAAATCGGACTGTATGAACCGAAAATACTTACGAATGTAAATATTGTATTGACATTTGAAGATTATCCGTTATAATAAAAGTATCAGAAACGGATTTGCCGCCCGAGAGTTGGGCGGCGGAAAGGAGCGTCTAAAGTGGGACAGTACACCATTGGCGTGGATGTCGGCGGAACCAAAATTGCGTACGGTTTATTCGATGGCAACCAAAATTTGATTGCTAAAAAGAAAGTTCCGTCGGACCCCTCCCTAGAAGCGGAGCCTTTTTTTGACGCGTTGGCGGAGAGCATTCAGGATATGATGCGAGAGCATCATTTGTCTGCAGACCAGATGCGCGGGATCGGGATCGGCATGCCGTCCTTTATCCTATTTGAAGAGGGTAAGATCCTGAAGACCACCAATTTGACGAAAATCCACGATTTCCCAGCACGGGCATATCTGATGAAGAAGCTCGGCGGTATGCGCGTGCTCTTGGACAACGATACCCATGTCGCTGCTTTGGCGGAGCATAAAAAGGGCGCTGGGCGCGGCTTTCAACACATGGTCTATTGCGCCGTCAGCACCGGGATCGCCAGCGGGATTATCATCCGCAACCAGCTCTTCCGCGGCCGGTATGGATGGGCCGGGGAAACCGGCCACATGCTGATTACCCCTGGGCAGGGGATCGAATGTGGATGCGGGAATAAGGGCTGTTTTATGTCGTATTGTTCCGGATCCATGATTGTGAAGCACATCCGTCAAAAGATTGCAGCGGGGGAGAAAACACGGATGACGGAATTGGCCGGCAGCCCGGAACAGATCACCGCGGTACATATCCAGCAGGCGTTCGATCAAGGCGACCCGATGGCAAAATGGGCGGTTGAGCAGATGGCCCAATACCTGGCTGTCTGGCTATATAATCTGTATCAGGTGCTGAACATCAACTGTTTTGTTTTTGGAGGCGGCCTGGTCCACTTTGGGGACCGACTGTTCCCACGCATACGGGAGCTATTCGATCAATACAACGGCAACGATCTGCCCGTGTATTTCAGATTTGCCGAGCTGGGGGAGGACTTCGGCATCATCGGCGCAGCGGAACTGCTGGTATCTGAAACCAATTGCGTTTGATTGTTCATCAAATAGATGATTTATCGTTAGGAGGACTTCTTATGAGCCATTTTGGAGAATTGACCCCTCGGATGCACGATTTTCGCGAGGAACTTTTGAATGCCAAACCGATGGTTTGCGTGGAGCGTGCGAAGATTACCACACAGACCTACCGTGAGAATATGGATCAGCCGTTGGCGATTCGCCGCGCGTTGATGTACCGCAACGTTCTGGCTGGGATGAGCATCTTCATCGAGCCGCAGACGCTTCTGGCTGGGAACCAGGCGTCCAGCAACCGTGCAGCCCCGATCTTCCCGGAATATGCGATGGATTGGGTGATCGAAGAACTGGACCAATTTGACAAGCGGGACGGCGACCGCTTCTATATCACCGAGGAAAATAAGCAGGTGCTGCGCGACATTGCCCCCTTCTGGGAGCACAATACGACCAAGGACCGCGGCTTGGCGGCAATGCCGGCAGCGACCAAGGTCTTCTATGATTTGGGTATCATCAAGGCGGAAGGGAATATCACCTCGGGCGACGCGCATGTAGCGGTCAATTACCGCCGGATGCTGCAAACCGGCTTGAAGGAATACCGCGCCCGTGCGGAGCAGAAGCTCCAGGAGCTCGATCTGACGGAGGCGGAAAACCTGCATAAGTCGTATTTTTACCGCGCGGTGCTGATTGTGATCGACGCTACGGTGGCATTTGCCAAGCGCTATGCAAACTTGGCCTTCAAGATGGCACAGGAGGAAGCGGATGAAGGCCGTAAGGCAGAGCTTTTGGAGATGAGCCGCGTGCTCAATAAGGTCCCCTATGAACCGGCGGACACCCTCTATGAGGCGGTGCAGGCTTTGTGGCTGGTGCACCTCTGCCTGCAAATAGAGAGCAATGGCCATTCACTTTCCTATGGGCGGATGGATCAATATTTGGACCCGTACTATGAAAAAGATCTGAAGGAAGGCCGCATCACAGAGGAGGCCGCTTGCGAGCTTTTGACCAATCTTTGGCTGAAAACCTATACGATCAATAAGATCCGTTCCTGGAGCCACACCCGCTTTTCTGCGGGCAGCCCGCTCTATCAAAACGTCACCGTGGGCGGCCAGACGCCGGATGGGAAGGACGCGGTCAATCCGATGAGCTTCCTGATCCTGCGCAGCGTCGCACAGACGCGCCTCACTCAGCCAAACCTGACGGTGCGCTATCATAAGAATTTGCCGGATGACTTTATGCGCGAGGCCATCGAAGTCATGCGCTTGGGATTTGGTATGCCGGCGTTTAACAACGATGAGATCATCATTCCCTCCTTCATCGAAAAGGGCGTCAAGCCGGAGGATGCATACGACTACAGTGCCATCGGCTGCGTCGAAGTGGCTGTCCCCGGGAAGTGGGGATACCGCTGCACCGGGATGAGCTTTTTGAACTTCCCGAAGTCCCTGATGATCGCGCTGAACGACGGAGTCGATATCGAGTCCGGCATCAAGGTCTGCGAAGGTGTGGGACACTTCAAGGATATGACCTCTTTTGACCAGGTCATGGCGGCTTGGGATAAGATCATCCGCGAATTTACCCGTCAGTGCGTTATCATCGACAATTGCTGCGACACGGTCCTGGAGAAGGATACGGCGGACATCCTGTGCTCCGCATTGTGCGACGATTGCATCGAGCGCGGTTTGAACCTCAAAGAAGGCGGCGCGGTCTATGATTTCATCAGCGATTTGCAGGTCGGAATCGCCAACCAGGGAGACTCCATGGCTGCGATTAAGAAATGTGTGTTCGAAGACCATTCGATGACCCCAGCCCAGCTCTGGGACGCCCTGATGAACAATTTCGAAGGGGAAGAGGGCGAACGCATCCGCAAGCTGCTGATCGCGGCCCCGAAATACGGCAACGACGACGACTATGTGGATTCGCTTACCCGCGCTTCTTATGACATCTATATCGACGAATTGTCCCATTATCACAACACCCGCTATGGACGTGGACCCATCGGAGGTGTATACTATGCAGGGACCTCTTCGATCTCCGCAAACGTCCCGCAGGGCGCCGGAACCACGGCAACCCCGGACGGCCGGAAAGCAGGGGAACCTCTGGCGGAGGGATGCTCGCCCTCCCATGCGGCAGATAAACACGGGCCGACCGCGGTCTTTAAATCTATTTCCAAATTGCCCACTGACAAGATCACCGGGGGCGTGCTGCTAAATCAGAAGGTAAACCCGCAGATGCTGGAGAAAGAGGAGAACCGTCAAAAGCTGATTGCGATGTTGCGTGTATTCTTTGATACGCTGCATGGATTCCATGTGCAGTTCAATGTGGTCTCCCGCGAAACTTTGCGGGATGCCCAGGTGCATCCAGAAAAGCACCGCGATTTGATTGTGCGGGTAGCGGGCTATAGCGCTTTCTTCAATGTGCTCTCCCGCCAGACCCAGGACGACATCATCGAACGCACGGAGCAAGTGATTTAAGAGCAGAGAACATCAAGAAAGGGACGAAGTGTCATGGAGTTTTTATTTGACAGCGCCAACTTGGAAGCGATTCAGACATATAGCGCATGCTTTCCTATTACCGGCGTAACCAGCAATCCGAGCATTTTGAAAGCGGAGGGGAAAATCGACCTGTTCGAGCATATGCGCAAGATCCGTCAGATCATTGGGCCGGATAAGACACTGCATATGCAGGTGATCGCAGAGGACTGCGAGGGGATGCTCAAAGAGGCCCATGCAATTTTGAAAAATGTGGACGATGCCGTCTATATCAAAATCCCCACGACGGAAGAGGGACTCAAGGCGATGCGCGCCTTGAAAGCCGAGGGGGTACATGTGACAGCCACGGCCATTTACAGCAAGATTCAGGGCTTTATGGCGATTGCATGTGGCGCGGACTTCATTGCCCCGTATTACAACCGCATGGAAAACCTCGATATCGACTCGTGCGATACCATTGCGGCATTCCGCCAGATGATCGACGAGGACGATTCGAATACAAAGATTTTGGCTGCCAGCTTTAAAAACATCGCTCAGGTGACGAATGCCCTGCTGGCAGGCGCCCACACAGCTACGTTGCAGCCAGCACTCCTGCATGATGCATTTGGCATGGCAGCGATCAAAAAGGCTGTGGATGATTTTCACGCGGATTGGGTAAACATCCATGGCGATGTCTCCATCACAGATCTGTAAAAG
Source organism: Anaeromassilibacillus sp. D41t1_190614_C2 (assembly GCF_015558525.1). Taxonomy (NCBI): domain Bacteria; kingdom Bacillati; phylum Bacillota; class Clostridia; order Eubacteriales; family Acutalibacteraceae; genus Anaeromassilibacillus; species Anaeromassilibacillus sp. D41t1_190614_C2. Next base: position 131,449 of record NZ_JADMOD010000007.1, read on the forward strand.
CTTGATAACAAAAGCAAGCCCCGGGCACTTAGGCGGGTGTCTGCAAGACAGCATTGTGCTGGGGGCGGTCAAGGGGAAGCAGCGTGACGGAGGCCATGAAAACCGCTGATCATCTCTCGTGGGTACGCTCCGTGAGCTCCATCCGCATAGGGCGGAGAAGATTGTGAAGCATGAAATGATATACGATTGAAAGCGAAGCCGCCCGGGCAAAATGTCCGGGCGGCCTGGTTTATCCGGAGGATTCTTTCACACGTTTCTGCTATACTTTGCGTGGCGATAGGATGGGGCAAATCAGGTTTTGACAGAGGAGAACCGAAACCATGACAAAATATGAATATATTTCATTGAGGGAGAAAAGCGAAATAAAGGATTTGGCAGCAGAGTGGTTTCACAGTAAGTGGGGTGTGCCAACGGAAGCGTATCTGGAATGTATGGATGCTTATTTGTGCAATGAGACAGAATATGGTTGGTATCTTTGCTTGTCCGGCAATCAAATTATCGGCGGAATGGGCGTTATCGAAAATGATTTTCATGACAGAAAAGACCTTACGCCGAATGTATGTGCTGTTTTTACAGAGGAAGGATATCGCGGCCAGGGAATTGCTGGAAACTTGCTAAATATGGTTGTGAATGATATGAAATCCAAAGGAATATCTCCAATCTATCTTATTACTGACCATATTGGTTTTTATGAAAAATATGGATGGGAATTCTTGTGTATGGTTCAAGGAGATGGCGAACCTAATATGACAAGAATGTATGTCCATAGATAAATTTCTCTTGTTTGACAGCCGAAAATCCTTTAGGGTTAGGGACGAAAGGGCGCACTTCTATACGATCCTGCCGGGAGTATCGTCCGTCCTGCGGAGCTTCATTCCGCTGGTTGCATTGTGCAAAAAGCCTGCGGCCTTTTTTATCTCTATTTTCAAGAAGGGGCTCATACGCTTTTAGGCTCTGTACCGGCAGATGAGCTGATGAAAGAGGAAACGGCATGACCGAAGCCATGCCGTTCCTGCAAAAATGCGATATTATTTTCTTACGAGCCCCCGATATTGCTCGAGGCTTGTTTTCCTTTTGTTATTGAAAAACTTGTTCTGTCCATTCCGTTCTGGTAGAATAATAGCATAGAAAGCGTGCGGAGGGCGGAGGGGCCCAAAACAGCTGGAATGAGGAGGATTTTTATGCAACAAAGAGAAAAATTTGCATCCCGCTTGGGCTTTATTTTGATCTCAGCCGGATGCGCCATCGGGCTTGGAAATGTGTGGCGTTTTCCTTATATCACTGGGAAATACGGTGGTGCGGCGTTTGTAATTCTGTATTTGCTGTTTCTTGTGATTTTGGGGTTGCCCGTCATGGTTATGGAGTTTGCTGTGGGGCGTGCCAGCCAAAAGAGTTGCGCTAAGAGCTTTGAAATTTTGGAACCCAAGGGAAGTAAGTGGCATTGGTATAGCTGGCTGGGATTTGGCGGCTGCTATCTTCTGATGATGTTCTATACGACGGTCGGCGGCTGGATGATTAGCTATATCATCAAAAGCGCCCAGGGTGCCTTTGATACGACGGCGCCGGACGTGGTATTCGCCAACATGCTCGCAAATCCGGTGGAACAGGTCGGCTGGATGCTGGTGACTGTGGTACTGGGGTTTTTGGTGTGCAGTTTGGGTTTGCAGAAGGGTGTGGAGCGGATCACCAAAGTCATGATGAGCTGTTTGTTTCTCATCATGATCGTGTTGTGTATTCGCAGCGTCACCCTGGATGGAGCGGTAGAAGGCCTCAAATTTTATCTTGTGCCGGATTTCGGCAAGATGTTCGAAAATGGCTGGGCCAGCTTTGGCGAGGCGGTGTATGCCGCTATGGGACAGTCCTTCTTCACCTTGAGTTTGGGCATTTCTGCCATGGCCATTTTTGGCTCGTATATCGGGAAGGAGCGGCGGCTTCTTGGCGAAGCGTTAAATATCGGCGTTTTGGACACGCTCGTTGCGCTGATGGCAGGACTGATTATTTTCCCAGCCTGCTTTGCCTTCGGCGTGAACCCTGGGGAAGGCCCGGGATTGGTATTTGTCACTCTGCCGAGTGTATTCAACCAGATGTGGGGCAGCCGTCTGTGGGGAGTCCTGTTTTTCTTGTTTATGAGCTTTGCAGCGCTATCCACCGTCATTGCAGTGTTTGAAAATCTCATCAGCTTTTGCATGGATAAGTGGGGATGGGAGCGCAAAAAGGCGGTGATCGTCAACGGGATTGCCGTAGCGATTTTGTCGCTGCCCTGCGCGCTGGGCTTTAATGTGTGGAGCAGCGTGACCCTGCCTGGCATCGGCGATATTCAGACCATTGAGGACTTTATTATCTCCAACAATATTTTACCTATTGGCAGCTTGATCTATTTGTTGTTCTGCCTGAGCAAACGCGGTTGGGGTTGGGAGAATTTTATAGCGGAAGCGGATACCGGCCGCGGGCTGAAATTTCCCAAATGGTCGCGGCTTTATTTGAAGTATGTTTTGCCTCTGCTGATTTTGATTATTTTTATCATGGGGTATTTGCCAAAGTTTCAGACCTGGCTGGGCCTGTGAGCCATCGGGCTAAATAGAACATTTTATGTTAGAGTCTTTTGGAATTTACTAACGGGGTCTTAGAAGTGTGTTTGTAGGGATGCATACGAACAGCTGTAGAGAACCCCAGTTGGCCTTTCATATCCTTACAGGGATTTTCATATGGAGCCAAAAAGCGTGATGGCAGGATAGTTTTGTCCGGCGATCACGCTTTTTCATAGAAAAAGCTTGCAAAAGGAATTTTTTGGAAAGGCCCAAAAATCGTATGGGTCTACTGGGAATAGAGTCGAGCGCAAATTCCCATTGTAAAAATGGTCTCAAATGGATAGGTCCTTTTTCATAAGATAAAGCCCATTAGAATCGGGGGTATGGGAAAGATCTATGTACCCGAGCTTCTGATAGAAACGATGGGCCGTCAGGGATGCACAGAGACGCACCACAGCGCCACCCTTCTGCCGTGCAAATTGTTCGCCAGCTTCTACCAACTGTCGGCCAATTCCTTGGCCGTGATAATCCGGAGAAACAAAGAGCGTGCGTAGCCAATATACCTGTGGCGCTCCCTGTGCAGGAAGTATGCGAAGGATTCCGGTTGGAATTCCGCCTTTTTCAAAAGTGAATGTATATCCCTCTGCGGTCATTCGAAGAAGGCGTTCCGGCGTATATTCTTGTATGAGTTGTTCGATTACTTCAAGAGGGTAATCCCAACAATTGACCTCCCGCAGATTACGGCAGATTAGATGGGATGCCGCCTGCGCATCGGATGCTTGAAATTCCCGGATCATTTTTAAGGAACCTCCTCTGGGATATCGTACGGCTGTAAATATGTGTGCTTGCTATTTTTATCCCGTCATTTGCTACGCGTTTTATTTGGTTGAGTTTGAAAATCCCTCTGATAAATGAACCGAACCGTTAAAAACGGACAATGGACAAAAGGCCCCCTCATGTAGGATAATGACTACGTGAGGGGGTAGTTG